>NZ_JAKEIP010000097.1 GCF_021474425.1 Streptomyces muensis
CACGCGCCTGCCCCCGCGCCCCCGGCCCGGCCCCGCACCGCCCCAGCGCCCCTCCACCCCCCCCACCGCCACCGTCGCGCGCTGCAGTGCCCGCGCCCGGCGCGCCAGTCGGCGTACGGTCGCGTTGCGCGGGATGAAGGAGAGCTGGGCCGGTACGGCGCCGGGCAGGGCCAGCGAGGTCAGGCGCTTGCGCTTGAAGTAGCGCCAGGTGTGCGGGTTGAGGTGCTTGGTCAGGTAGGCCTCGGCCGCTTCGCGCAGCCCCGGGTAGATCTTCGGCTGCATCGCGAAGCCGACCGCCTCGAGCAGCGCGGACAGTTCGGCCACCCGTTCACGCGGCGGCATCGCCCATCCGGTCACCGCGGAGCCGTCGGCGATGTCGGGGAGCAGGGCGTCGACGATGGTCAGCGGTACCCGGTTGCTGTTCTGGTAGGGCGCGAGCCGGGCCAGCACGGTGTCGGTGCCGACCCGCGCGACCGGCAGGCCGTACAGGCCGGCGGCGGTGAGCAGCGCGGTGGAGAAGCAGCCGACGACCAGGGCGGGCTTCAGCCGCTGGAAGGCGACCTCGGCGAGGACGGGCCGGTCCAGCAGGGTGAGTTCGGCGCCCAGCTTCGACGCCTCGTCCTCCAGGAGCCGCGACCAGCGGGCCGGTGCGAGGGGGTGCGGCTTGAACACGAGCCGGCGGTGGCCGAGCGCCACGGCGCCGCGCACCATCTGCCGGTGCAGGTCCTCCTCCTCGGCGTCGCTGAGGATGCCGAGGGCGGAGAGGTACTGGCCGAGCAGCAGGGCCGGCCGGTCGCCGCCGGACGCGGAGGCCAACTCGGTCTCCGTCTCGGCGAGTTCACCGAGCACCTTCAGGAACGCCTCGGCCGGCACCAGTTCGGCCGGCACACCGAACTCGGTGAGCAGCAGCGGGGTGAGGCCCGGGACCAGATCGAGGTGCAGCAGCCGGCCGATACGGGTGCCGACCAGCGGGTCGATCTTGTCGCGCGTGGGGCCGTAGCTTATGAGGCCGTCGGCGTAGACGTCGACGGGAGCGCCGGTGAACAGCTGGCACAGCGCGAGGGCCGGATTGACCTGGACGGACTCGACGGCCAGCCGCACCTCGTCGTCGCCGAGGTTCCACAGCAGCCGTACGTACCGCTCCCACATGGGGATGTCGTCGGCGCGGGGCGACCAGCCGCTCGGGTGGAACGGGGCGATGGTCGCGTTCCAGGACAGCACCTCGTCGAAGCGCTCACGCAGCAGCTCGAAGCCCGGCATCGTGTCGACGGACGCGGTGATCTCGGGGTTGGTCGCGTTGTTGGTGACCAGCAGCAGTCGCCGGTCGGCCGGTTCGAAGAGCCCGGCGTCCAGGGCGGCGGCCAGGGTCGTGGCGCCGTACAGCGTGGAGGCGCAGAAGATCTGGGTGGTGCGTGGCATCAGGCGGCCACCGTCCGGGTTCCGATCGAGCGGCGGCGCACCCGCCGCAGCCGGGCGGCGCGCTGTGCGTCCATCGAGTCCATGACCTCCGCGAGCACGTCCTGCGGCATTCTTTTCAGGGCGGCGGCGCTCATCGAGCGCAGTTTTCGAGCCACGGCGGGTTCGAACCTCTCGATTTGTCCGAGATGATGAGCCATGATCGCGCAATAGGTGCGCACGGCTTTCGGAAGCAGTTTATCGGCCTCGGGGTCAGCCGCGGTTTCATCGATTACCTGGTCGAACGCGCGAATGAAATCGAGCTGCCGGACATCACCGATCTGGGTGAGCGAAGAGGCCACTCCACGCCGGTAGTAGACGCCCAGCAGTCCCACCACCGCGAAGGACTCCGCCTCCCGGTGCAGTTTCCAGATCCACGGCCGGTCCTCGGCGGTGCGCAGTCCGTGGGTGAACTGCAGGATTCCGCGGTCGACCAGCCTGCGGTGGTAGATGCCCGCCCACGCGTACGCGTAGTCCACGGACGTCGACCGGTCGGCGGGCAGGATCGCCTCGCGCGGGTTCATGACCGTCCAACGCCGGCCGTGCGGCACCCGGTGGATGCTGCGCGCCCGCCCGGTGGACTGCACATGGTCGGTGCGTACGAAGTCGCAGCCCAACTCCTCGATCACGGAGAGGAGTTGGGGGAAGTAGCCGGGGGCGAGCCAGTCGTCGCCGTCCAGGAACGTCAGGTACTCGCCGCGCGCCTTGTCGATGCCCGTGTTCCGCGCGGTGGCCAGTCCTCCGTTCCGCTCGTGTCGGACGACCACCGCGCCCGGCAGCGCACGCTCCGCGCGCGCGAGCAGGTCCGGTGTCCCGTCGGTCGAGCAGTCGTCGACGAGGATGAACTCGAAGTCCTCACGTGAGTTCGCCCGCAGGCTCTTCAGGGTGTCTGGCGCGTATTGCTGCACGTTGTAGAACGGCACGATGACGGAGAGCTTGACCACGCGAAGGACGTTAGGGGGCGGTCCGTCACCCGTCTTTACCCGGAGCTTGATGTCAGGTGAACGACGCGTGGCGATGCCGTGAACCAGGCTTTTTCTCGGCTGCTCCGGACGCCGATTCGCCGTTCGTCGATGTGCTGTTAACCGTTTGTTGCATTCGGGTTGGGCAGAACCTCTCAATCGCTTCCTAGCGTCTTCGACGTGCCAGCAAGTGCGACGAAGACCCGGCGAGTTGCCGTACTCGCGGATTCCGATACCCGGTGGAAATGGGGCGCGCTCACCGCGAACCGTATCGCCCCGGAGAATTCGGACATCTGTTTGGACGGATATCTCCTGCGTGGCCGGGCCACCCCCACCCCCCGCCAGCTCCAGGAAGTCGGCGTCCACGCCGACTCCCTCCGTGAGGTGACCGCGGTCGAGTTCCTGCGCACCATGGGGCAGGAGTCGTACGACGTCCTGGTCCTCGCCCTCGTGGGCGGCGGAGTACAGGCCGTGCTGCACGGCCTGAAGCGGGTCTGGGAGGGCAAGGGCGAGCGGCCCGTCGTCGTCACCGGCTATGTCGGCGTCGTCTACGAGAAGCTCGCCGACGGCCTGCTGCTGCGACATGGCGCGGACCTGGTCCTCGCCAACTCCCGGCAGGACGCCGAGCGGTTCCGCGCGGTGTACGAGGGGGTCGGCGCCGACGCCTCCGCCGTGACCGAGGTGGCGCTGCCCTTCCTCGGCGGCGAGCCCTACGCCGGCGAGCCCGGCCCGTCCACCGAGCAGGAGGGCAGGCCCTACACGGTCGTCTTTGCCGCGCAGCCCTCCGTGCCGGACAACCGCAGGGACCGTACCTACCTGCTGAACCGCCTCATCCAGCACGCCCGCAGGCACCCCGAGCGCGAGGTGCTGCTCAAACTGCGCTCCAAGCCGGGCGAACACACCACGCACATCGAGGAACTGCCGTACCAGAAGCTGGTCCAGCGGCTCGAACCGCCGGCCAACTTCCGTCTGGTGTACGGCAACATGGGCGAGGTCCTCGACCGCACCGACCTGCTGGTCACCATCAGCTCCACGGCGGCGCTGGAGTCGCTGCACCGCCGTATCCCCACCGTCGTCCTCACCGACCTCGGTGTACGCGAGACGCTCGGCAACCACCACTTCGTGGGCTCCGGCTGCCTCGCCTCCTGGGACCAGCTCGACGAGGGACACCGGCCGGCGCCCGACGAGGAGTGGGTGTCCCGGCAGGGCGTCTGCGCCGACGGCACCTACGCCACCGCCTTCGACGCGGCCCGCGAACGCATCGCCAAGCTGCTCGCGCGGCCCGGCGGACTGCCCGCCCTCACGCCGTACTACACGCCGGCCACCGCGCCCGGCTATCTCCCCGGCATCCTCGCCCGCCATCACCTCGGCCCCGACGGCAGCGTCCTGCCGGGGGCACCCACAGCCGACAAGGAACCCGGACCGGTCCGTCAGATAGTGCGCCGGGCGGCGCGCGGTGCCTACCGGCACGGCGTGCAGCGGGTGGCGCCGGTCATCCGGCGGATGGGCGAGCTGTGAGCCGCCAGACCCCACGTCAAGGAGCAGAACCCATGTCCAACCCGGAAGCAGGGCAAGGCACTTCGGTGCCGCGCGTGCTGGCCGTGATCCCCGCGCGGGGCGGCTCCAAGGGCGTGCCCGCGAAGAACCTCGCCCCCGTCGGCGGCGTACCGCTGGTCTCGCGGGCCGTGCGTGAGTGCCGGGCCTCCAGACTCGTCACGGACGTCGTCGTCTCCACCGACGACCAGGGCATCGCGGCCGCCGCCCGGCAGGCCGGCGCCGAGGTCGTGCTGCGCCCCGCCGCCATCGCCGGCGACACCGCCACCTCCGAGGCGGCCGTACTGCACGCCATGGACGCCCACGAGGCGCTGCACGGCGCGCCGGTGGACGTGGTGCTGCTCGTGCAGTGCACCAGCCCGTTCATCGTCCGCGAGGACCTCGACGGCGTCGTCAAGGCGATCGTCGCCAACGGCGCCGACACCGCGCTGACCGTCGCGCCCTTCCACGGCTTCGTCTGGCGCCACGGCGACGACGAGCCCACGGCCGCCGTACGCGCCGAGCGCCATGCGGTGCAGGCCGGCACGGACACCGTGGCCACCCGCACCACCACCTCCGGCGGCGGCTACGGCGTCAACCACGACAAGTCCTTCCGCCCGCGCCGCCAGGACCGCCCCCAGGACTTCCTGGAGACCGGCGCCGCCTACGCGATGGACGCCCGCGGCTTCCGCGAGCACAAGCACCGCTTCTTCGGCCGTACGGAACTCGTCCGCACCGACCCGGCCCGGGTCCTGGAGATCGACGACCCGCACGACCTGGCCCGCGCCCGGGCGCTGGCGCCGCTGTTCGACGCGGACCGGCCCGGCGCCCTCCCGACCACGGACGACATCGACGCGGTCGTACTGGACTTCGACGGCACCCAGACCGATGACCGGGTGCTGATCGATGCCGATGGAAAGGAGTTCGTCTCCGTGCACCGCGGAGACGGCCTCGGCATCGCCGCCCTGCGCAAGAGCGGCCTGAGGATGCTGGTCCTGTCCACGGAGCAGAACCCGGTCGTCGCCGCCCGCGCACGGAAGCTCAAGCTCCCCGTGCTGCACGGCATCGACCGGAAGGACCTCGCACTCAAACAGTGGTGCGAGGAGCAGGGCATCGCGCCTGAGCGCGTGCTCTACGTCGGCAACGACGTCAACGACCTCCCGTGCTTCGCCCTCGTGGGCTGGCCCGTGGCGGTCGCGAGCGCCCACGACGTCGTGCGCGGCGCCGCACGCGCGGTCACCACCACCCCCGGTGGCGACGGCGCCATCCGAGAGATCGCCAGCTGGATCCTCGGCCCCTCTCTCGACTCCCTCACCAAGTAAGGACATCTCTGCCATGAGCACCAACTCCCGTCTGCGCTCGTTCGGTTCGCGTGAGGTCGGCCCGGGCAAGCCCGTCTACATCTGCGGCGAGATCGGCATCAACCACAACGGTGAGCTGGAGAACGCCTTCAAGCTCATCGACGTGGCCGCCGAGGCCGGCTGCGACGCCGTCAAGTTCCAGAAGCGCACCCCGGAGATCTGCACCCCCCGCGACCAGTGGGACATCGAGCGCGACACCCCCTGGGGCCGGATGACCTACATCGACTACCGCCACCGCGTGGAGTTCGGTGAGGACGAGTACCGCCAGATCGACGAGTACTGCAAGGAGAAGGGGATCGACTGGTTCGCCTCCCCGTGGGACACCGAGGCCGTCGCCTTCCTGGAGAAGTTCGACGTCCCCGCCCACAAGGTCGCGAGCGCGTCCCTCACGGACGACGAGCTGCTGCGCGCCCTGCGCGCGACCGGCCGCGCCGTCATCCTCTCCACCGGCATGTCGACCCCGAAGCAGATCCGCCACGCCGTCGAGGTCCTCGGCTCCGACAACATCGTCATGTGTCACGCCACCTCCACCTACCCGGCGAAGGCCGAGGAGCTCAACCTCCGCGCGATCAACACCCTGGAGAAGGAGTTCCCGAACGTCCCGATCGGCTACTCCGGCCACGAGACGGGCCTGCAGACCACGCTGGCCGCGGTCGCCCTCGGCGCCGTCTTCGTCGAGCGCCACATCACCCTGGACCGCGCGATGTGGGGCTCCGACCAGGCCGCCTCGGTCGAGCCGCAGGGCCTGACCCGCCTCGTCCGCGACATCCGCACCATCGAGGCCTCCCTCGGTGACGGCGTCAAGAAGGTCTACGACTCCGAGCTCGGCCCGATGAAGAAGCTGCGCCGCGTCGCCGGCGTGGTCGCCGAGGCGGAGATCGCCGCGGCGGCGGGCGAGCCGGTCCAGGTCTGAGACAGCTCCTGCTGAATCCGGGTCCGAGTGCTCCGAACGCGAGCGCTCGGACTCGGAGCCAGTTCCAGCGACTTCTGCATACGAGCGCCGCATGAGCGCCTTACGACGGGACGGTCGTACGTCGATGAGCCCCCGCGCCGGGAACACCGGCCCCCACACTCTCGCCTTCGTCGAGAGTCCGGTACAGCTCCTGAACGTGCTGGAGTGGGCGCACGCCCGCGAGCCCGGCGCCGACACGGGCCTCACACTCGTCGTCCTGTCCCCGATCGACCCCATGACCCGCGGCCAGCTGCGCCGGATGGCCGAACTGGCCCGCGAGGACGGTCACGAGGTCCGCTGGGAGGAGGCGCGGGGCGGCGCGGCGGCCCCGTTCCAGACCATCGGCGGCCTCGCGGGCCTGCTCCGCCGGGCGGACAGGGTGGTCCTGGGCGACCCGTTCTCGCGGTATGTGCAGCTGCTGTTGACGATCACGCGGGCCCGCGACCTGGTCGTCGTCGACGACGGCACGGCGACCATGGAGTTCGTCGCCCAACTCGCCCGCGGCGAACGCCTGGTCCGCTGGCACCGCAAGGGCGGCCGCCCCGGTCCCCGTGACCTGGTCTTCGCGCCGGTGTCGTCGGCGGCCCGCAAGCGCCTCACCCCGAGCGACCACCGCAAGGTCGAGATCTTCTCCTCCATGCCGATGGAGGAGACCCTCCAGGGCGTGACGATCACCGCCAACACCTTCGCCTGGACCCGTGACCGCTTCGGCCCGCCCCGCATCACCAAGGGCGCGGACATGGTGGGCACCTCGCTGGTCGAGACCGGCGTCGTCGACGGCGACCGCTACCTGGAGGCCGTCCGCTCCCTGGCCAGGGCCCACGGCGCCACCCGCTACTTCGCCCACCGGAGGGAAAGCGCGGAGAAGCTGCACCGGCTGGCGGTGGAGACGGGGTTGGAGGTCGTACGGCCGGATCTGCCGCTGGAGCTGATCGCCCGGCGGGGCCCGATCGGCCGTACGATCCTGAGCTTCCCGTCCACCGTCGTACACACCCTGCCGCTGGCCCTGTCCGGCACGGAGGTGCGCGTCGCGGTGTGCGACATCGACCCGGCGTGGCTCACGGAGAATGCCTCGCCTCGGGCGCAGGGGTTCTTGTCGGGGGTCACCGGGACGGCCCGGGATGTGCACCGGCTTGCTGCCGTGACCGCGGTGTAGGACCGTCACCCCGGGGCTGCGGCGGCTCGGATCCCGAGGGCGAGGAGCACCACGGCTGCGATCCTGGCGCTCATGCGTCTGAAGCGGGGTTTCCGCACGGTGCCTGAGGCGCGCCGGATGAGGACGGTCCAGATGAGGAGCCAAGCCGTGATCAGCAGCGCGTGGGCGCTGGCCAGGGTGAGGATCTGGCCGCCGAAGGGGCGATCGGCTTCGATGAACTGGGGAACCAGGGTCAAGTAGATGGAGGCCGCCTTCGGGTTGAGGACATTGGCGAGCAGGGCCTGGGCGTAGACGGAGCCCGACGGCGCCGGTTGGGACCGGCGGACGGGAGCGCGCGCCGATGCCGTGGCGGAGCGCCACGTCCATAGGCCGAGGCCGATGAGGTACGCGGCGCCGATGAACTTGACTGCGGTGAAGGCCCGGCTGGAATGCATGACCAGGGCCGACAGGCCGGCCGCCGCGAGAGCGGCGTGCACGTACAGTCCGGTGGCCGTGCCGAGGACGACGGGGAGGGCTTGGCGGCGGCCGTCGACGCTGACGTGCTGGGCCAGAAGGGTCAGGCTCGCTCCGGGGGTGGCGACCAGGGGGAGCACCGCCGCCAGAAACCCGAGCACGGCACAGGGGTGGACCATGTTGTCTCCCGGTCGGGCGGGTGGGGTCAGAGCACGACGCGGTAGTGGGTGGTCAGGCGTCGGTCGTCGCCCAGGACGTGGAAGGCGAGGCCGGGTGGCTGGTCGCGGTCCGCGGGCCGGTCGCCTTCCCAGGGCATACGCAGGGTCCAGGTGACGGCAGGCCCGACGATCAGGGGACGGGCGGCGAAGGTCGAGGCGGCAGCGGTGTGGGCGTGTCCGGTCAGGACGGCGACGACCTGCGGGTGCGTGTCGAGCAGGGCGGCCAGCCGTCCGGGTTGTTCCAGCATCCCGGAGTCGGGCAGCGGGTGGTGGAGTTCGACCGGCGGCTGGTGGAAGGCGATCAGTGCCGGGGTGTGCTGCGGCAGTTCGGCCAGCCGGGCGTCGATCCAGTCGAGTGTCCGGTCGTCGAGGCGCCCCTCGTCACGGCCGGGGATGGTGGAGTCGCACATCAGGATGGCGGCCCCGGCGATGTGGTGGATCCGGTTCACGGGGCCGTCGTCGGGTGCCTCCCCGAGCAGGGCCTTGCGGTAGGCCGGACGCGCGTCGTGGTTGCCGGGGCAGGGGAGCACGGGGAAGGGGGCCGTGAGAATGCGAGCCGCCTCCTCGTACTCGGCCTCGGCTCCGTGATCGGCGATGTCTCCTGTGACCAGGAGCGCATCGACCGGACGAGGAAGGGCCCGCAGATGGTTCATGACGCTTTCGGCGCGCCGGGTGGCCCTCTCACTGCCGTCCAGGTGCAGGTCACTGATCTGGGCAAGCAGCACCGTCATGCTCGGTCCCCCTCCCGGGCAGGGTGGTCCCCGCCTCGATGCCTAACGGTAAATCTCACTTTTCCGTTAGAGACTTTAGGGTGTACGCGCGAATGTGATCAAGTGGTCGACGACGAGGCAGGGGAGGAGACGCCGATGGAGCGCTGGCCGGCACTGGAACTGGCGAGCACGATCCGCCACGACGGAGACGGCGGTGTCACCGACGACCTCGCCACGACCGACGGAGTGACCCGCTGGATCCAGGCACGGCCGGACCTGCTGGCCGGCCATGTCCCGGCCGGGGACATGGCAGCGGACGACGAGCTGAGAGTGGAGATCATCGAGCTGCGCCGCGCGGTCCGAGCGCTGTTCGCCCGAGCGGTCAGCCCCGCTCCCCCCAGCTCGGCGGACGCCCGCCGACTCATGCCGGCCGACCAGGCACTGGCCCACCTCAACGCGGTCGCCGCCCGTGAAACGGTCGTACCGCAACTGGACTGGCCGTCGGACGGTGCCCCCACGGCACATCTGCTGTCGGCCGAGGACGACCCGAAGGTCCGGCTCGTGGCAGCCCTGGCCCGCGCCGCCATCGACTTCCTCAGCGGCCCGCAGCGCGAGCAGTTGCGCGCCTGTACCGCGCCCCGCTGTGTGCGCTATTTCGTCAAGAGCCACGGGCGGCAGGAATGGTGCAAGCCGTCGTGCGGGAACCGCGCCCGAGCGGCTCGGCACTACCGGCGTCAGCGCACGGCCACTGACGGCGGCCAGTGATGCGAACGGGCCGCGTGGATCACGGCTGCTTGCGGGCCGGGACGAACGGGCGCGGGCGCTTCTCCTCGCCGGCCGGCTCGCGCGGGACGTTGGCCTGGAGCTGGAGGTCCGCCTCGGCCAGGTGGGTGATGACGGTGTCCGGCCACTAGGGACCAGTGGCCAGGGGCCCCGAGGGAACTCACCGGGGGCGATGGGCGAAGGAGAGATGAAAGCCCAAGCCTTCGAAGCGTTCCCAGAACGAGAGGAGCCCCGATGACCGTCGAGCCAGGCGTCCGCACGGGGGCGGACAGCGATGCCTCGGTGATTGCGCGGTCCCGGGACGAGCCCGAGGCGTTCGCCGTGCTCTTCGACCGGCACGCGGATGCGGTACACCGTTATCTGGCCCGCAGGCTCGGCGGCGAGTCGGCCGACGACCTCATGGCGGAGACCTTCACCACTGCCTTCCAGCAGCGGCACCGGTACGACCCGGCGCGGGCCGCGGGCGACGACGCCCGGCCCTGGCTGTTCGGGATCGCGACCAACCTGGTCGGCCGGCACCGGCGGGCCGAGGCCCGCCGGTTCAAGGCCCTGGCCCGCATCCCGGCCCCCGCCGACCACGAGGAGCCGCTGGCCGACCGGGCCGCGGCCCGGGTGGGGGCACAGGCCGTGCGCCGCGAGCTGGCGGCGGCACTGGCCGCACTGCCGGCGCGGCACCGGGACGTGCTGCTGCTGGTGGCGTGGGGCGGCCTCGGCTACGACGAGGTGGCCCAGGCCCTCGGTGTCCCCGTCGGCACGGTCAGATCACGACTGCACCGGGCTCGCAGCAAGCTACGCGAAGCGTTGGGCGGATCCGATCCGACGACACTGCGAGAGGTATCCGGCCATGACTGACGAACTCGAACTCCTGCGAAACTGGGACGCGGACGCGGCCCCGCTCACCGAACCGACCCGAGCACAGGCCCGCCACCGACTGCTCAACACGATCAAGCGCACGGAGCGGCACCCCGGCCCCGCACCCAGCCGCCGCCACGCGCTGCGCCTCGCGGCGGCCGCGGTGGTCACCATGGCGGTGGCGGGCACAGCAGTCGTGATCACCGCGGACGGCGACGAGGGCGGCCGCGCCGGCACGAACGCCCCCCGGATGCGCAACGCCGCCGCCGTGACGGTGCTGAACGGGGCGGCGGCATTCGCGAGCAGGCACGAGAAGCCCGTGGCGCCGCGTGACGACCAGTTCATCTACTCCAAGCGGGTCATCGAGGAGACGGAGCGGAAGACCGGCGAGGTCAAGACCTACGTGGACGAGAACTGGGACTCGGTGGACGGCTCCAAGCGATCCCTGACCATGGAGCTCGGCCGGGTGATCTGGGAGGAGCCCATGGGGAAGAGCAGCGTGTGGCCACCTCGGGAGTGGAGCAAGCTGCAGAAAATGCCCACCGACCCGGAGAAGCTCATCCAGGCCATCGCCGGCTCCGGCACATCCGACAAGTCCCTCGACGACTTCACCGAATGGGACTGGTACGACGCCTACTTCATGCTGGGCGAGCTGCTGAAGTGGCCGGTGCTGCCCGAGGGACTGCGCCCCGCCGCGTACCAGGCGCTGGCCCTGGTGCCCGGGGTCAGGACGACCCCGGGGATGAAGGACTCCGCCGGCCGCGCCGGGGTGGGCATCTCCTACGCCGAGGAGCCGCGCCAGAAGGACAAGTACCTCATCTTCGACCCGAGGTCCTACGAGTTCCTGGGCTTCCGCGACGTGCGGACCTCCCGCTCCGGCAAGCAGACGTACGTCCAGCTGTCCCACGTGGTGGAGTGGGCGATCGTCGACCGCTTGAAGCAGTACCCCTAGCCCAGACCCGGCTGGTCGGCCCGGTTCCAGGCCGACCAGCTGGTTCGATGCTCAGTGCCCGTGGTGGTACTCGGCGACGGCGCCGAACGCGGCCTTGGGTTCCCACGGCATGTCGGGGTAGGCGTCCCCGTAGGTGTTCTCGAGGACCTTGACGATGCCGTAGCCGGCCAGGTCCAGGTCGTCGCGGGGGTCGCCGTCGGGGCGGTGCGGATGGGAGTGCAGGGCGAACAGGAACACGAACGTCGTATCGACGCCCTCGGTGTCGAACACCTCCAGAAGTTCGCGCAGGTACGCGGCCTGACCTGCCTCGTCGCGGGCGTACTCGCCCTTCAGCCGGAGGGGCCGGCCGCTGTCGGGGTCGTTCTCGACGATCTCCAGGCCGCGGGCACCAGCGGCGCCCGCGCCGCGGTAGGTGGCCGAGCCGAACTCGGTGATCGCGACCGGCTTGCCCTGCGCGACCAGGGCGCGGACACCGTCGGCGAACTGGCCGGCGTTGTCGGCGGATCGATACAGGTCCAGGGAAACGATGTCGAAGGGCGTCCAGTCCACGCCGTCCAGCGGCACGGCGGCGTAGGTGACGGGGCCGCCGAAGCGTTCGCGGACCACGGCCGCGGCCTTGCCCAGGAAGTCGTTGACCCGTCCGCCGACCGCGCCGATGTGTTCGCGCAGCCGCTCCGGCCGGCTCAGCAGCGCCACGCGCTCGTCGGCGGTGTCGCCGGGCAGGAAGCCGGGGTTCATGATGCTCATCTCGGCGCCGGTGACGAACACGACCTCGGCGCCGCGCTGCCGTAGGCGCTCGGCCCGCTCGGCGCAGTCGGCGAACAGAGCCAGCATGTCCTCGGCACCCTGTTCCAGCGGGTACGGCGAGAACCACACCTCCAGACCGAGCTCGGCAGCGAGGCGGGCGGCCTGCTCCAGCCGGTCGGGGTCGCCGCCCACGACACGGACCGCGGTGCAGTGCAGGTCGTCGCGGATGACGCGGAGTTCGCGCTCGACCGCCGCAGGGTCGAAGTGCTCGCGGGAGATCCCGCTGCCGCGGATGAAGCCGGTGTCGTAGGTGATGCCTTTGGCGCGCATGCGGCGGTCCCATCGGGTCGACGAATAGATACGGTACGTGACGTACCCTATTTGCCGACAAGCCGAGGTCAAGACCACCATGGAAGGGAACGACTGGTACCGGTCACGGGAAGGACCCATGGCGGAGGCTTCGACAGGACAGACGGGAGCCGGACAGACCCGGCGCCGCGGCGCGGCCCTGGAAGACGCGATCCTGCGGGCGGCCGTCGACGAACTCACCGAGTCCGGATACGCCGGGCTGACGATGGACCAGGTCGCCAAACGCGCCGGCACCAACAAGAACGCCCTCTACCGGCGCTGGCCGAACCGCCTGGCCCTCGCCGTCGCCGCATACCGGCGGATGACCACGACCGCCGAGCCGCCCGACACCGGCAGCCTGCGAGGCGACGCCCTGGAACTGCTGCGCGCGGCGAACCGGCACTGGAGCTCGCCCCTCGGGGCGATCCTGCGGGACCTGATGGCTGCCGCCGGCGGCGCGTCGGAGTTCCTCGCCCAGCTGCCGGAGCAGTCCACCGACGCCGTGACCGCCACCTGGCTGACCGTCCTGGGACGCGCGATCACGCGCGGCGAGGCATCGCCGGAGGCGCTGCACCCCAGGGTCGCCACAACGGCGATCGTCCTGCTCCGCAACGAGTTCGTCGTACGCGGCGTCCCCACCGCGCCGGACGAGGTCCTCGTCGAGATCGTCGACGAGGTGTACCTGCCGCTCCTGCACGGCCGCGGTACGGGCTGACGGGCCGGGCGAACGGGATGTGGCCCGACTGCAGGTTGGGTTTTCGACAGCTCCTTCGCCAGCCCGTGGATGAGGTCACGCGACCGCTCGGGTTCGAGTGACACCGCTCAGGTCAAGGCCGCTTGCGGGCCAGAACGAACCCACGTGGGCGCGTCTCCTCGCCGGCCGGTTCGCGCAGGACGCGGGCCTGGACCTGGAGGTCCGCCTTGGACAGGTGGGCGGCGACCGTGTCCGGCGAGCGCCAGTAGCAGTCGAGTGAGATCGCGTGACCGAAGCGTTCGGCTAGGTGGAGATGCTCCTCGTCGGGGTCGTCGGGCCGGCTCGACTGGAACGCGAGGAGCACATGGCCGCCGGGCACCAGGACACGCTGGAACTCGGCGAACGTGGCGGCGAGATGCTCGGTCGGGACATGGATCACGGAGTAGAGCGCGATGATCCCGCCGAGCGTGTCGTCCGGGAGGTCCAGGGACGTCATCGAGCCCACGTGGAACCGCAGTTCGGGATGCGCGCGCCGGGCCAGCTCCACCATCCGCGGCGAGATGTCGACACCGAACACCGGCAGACCGAGCGCGTGGAGGCGGGCGGTGACGTATCCAGGACCACTGCCGAGGTCCGCGACGGGCGCCGGGACGTTGTCGCGGGCGAGCTCGGCGAACGTGGTGACCAGGGAGCGGTCCAGAGGAGCGCTGTCGGCAAACCAGTCGGGGAAGGCCTCGGTGTAGGCGGGGGCGATGACGTCGTACGAGGCTCTGGTGGCCCCCAGGAAGTCGGTGTATTCGGTGATCGCGGGGCTCTGGGGGCTCTGAGGGTTCTCGTCGCTCACAGGGCGCACCCTAACGAGTGCACGGGGGGCTCTGTGGCTCGTCGAGGGCACTGGAGCTGACGCTGTCCACGTTCGCAGGCCGCGGCAAAGAGTCACGATGCGCTGGTGTGCACGGACGGCGGCCGTGTGCGCTGTGTGACGGAAGGTTGCGCGATGGTAAGGCCCGGGGATCGAAGCTGTCCCCGCCATGCCATCCCGTCCGGTGGACAGAACCGCCGGGGAAGCGCGGGACGTGGTATGCGTAGAGAAAAGAACTACCTACCCATCTCCATCCGCACCCATGCGTCGAACGGCCAGATTTTCTTCCCCTGAGGGGTTGAACTTTTGTTGATCGAGGGAGAGTTGGCCACCCGGCGTCCTACCCTGTAGAGGGTGAACCAACTGATGTCCCAAGAGTCCGAGGTCGATCGCACCGGGGAAGCCGCACTTCCCGGCACCCTGCCGGAGGCGCTCCGTGCGGAACTCGTCGAGTTCCGGCGTGACTTGCACATGCACCCGGAGCTCGGCAACCAGGAGTTCCGTACCACCGCCGCGATCAAGGGCCGCCTGGAGAAGGCCGGCCTCCAGCCCCGCGTGCTCGACTCCGGAACCGGGCTCATCTGCGACATCGGGGAGATCGGGACGACCGGGGAACAGGACGGCGAGCGGTCCTTCCTCGCCCTGCGCGCCGACATCGACGGCCTGCCCATCCCGGACACGAAGAGTGAGTGCCCGTATCGCTCCACCGTGCCGGACCGCGCGCACGCCTGCGGACACGACGTCCACACGACCGTCGTACTGGGCGCGGGCCTGGTCCTCGCCGAGCTGCACAAGCAGGGCCGGCTGCCCCGGCCCGTCCGGCTGCTCTTCCAGCCCGCCGAGGAGGTGCTCCCCGGCGGCGCCCTGGACGTGATCAAGTGCGGCGGGCTCGAAGGCGTGGGCCGGATCCTCGCCGTGCACTGCGACCCCAAGGTGGACGCCGGGAAGATCGGCCTGCGTCAGGGCCCGATCACATCCGCCTGCGACCGGCTCGAAATCGCCCTGGACGGCCCCGGCGGGCACACCGCCCGCCCGCACCTGACCACGGACCTGGTCACCGCCGCCGCCCGGGTCGTCACCGACGTCCCCGCGATCGTCGCCCGGCGCGCCGACGCCCGTAGCGGTCTCTCCGTGACCTGGGGCCGCATCGAGTCCGGCCACGCGCCCAACGTCATCCCGCAGCGCGCCGAGCTCTCCGGGACCGTGCGCTGCCTGAACCTCGACACCTGGCGGCAGGCGCCCGACCTCGTCGTCGCCGCCATCGACGAGATCGCCAACCTGCACCGCGCCAAGTCCGAGATCAACTACGTCCGTGGCGTCCCGCCCGTCGTCAACGACCCGGACGCCACCGAACTGCTGCGCGCCGCCATGACCGCCCGCCGCGGCGCCGACTCCGTCGAGGGCACCGAGCAGAGCCTCGGCGGTGAGGACTTCTCCTGGTACCTGGAGCACGTCACCGGCGCCATGGCCCGGCTCGGCACCCGCCACCCGGGTGACCGCATCGGGCGGGACCTCCACCAGGGCGACTTCGACGTGGACGAGTCCGCCATCACGGTGGGCGTGGAGATGTTCACGGCGGCTGCGCTTCTCGACTCCGTCGGTTAGGCGGACTGTCCCCTCCGCTTGCGGCACCCCTGCGGCCGGGGGAGTCTGACCCCATGGCGGACGGTCCTGAGCGCCATCACGGTGACGGCACCCCCGGTACGCACGGCTACCGGGGTGCGCGGTGCGCGGCGGGTGAAGTCGCCCCATGCGTGCCGTTCGATCCGATGGTTCACAAGGACGTAACCGGCCATCGGCACGAATGGATAACGGCAAGACGAAACCCCGTTCCCAGGAGTGTCTACGCGCGTTAATGTGCGCCGAACTCAGCACCCACTGCGGGGCTTGGAGAATGGGGACTTCACGATGCGTCGGATATCCAAACTGACCCGTGTCGCGGTGGGGATCGCGTCGATCGCGCTCGCTGCCACGGCGTGTGGCGGTACCAGCAGTGACAGCGGCAGCGACAGTGACGCCAGCGGCGACACCAAGGGCCTCGCCATCGCGTACGACATCGGCGGCAAGGGCGACCAGTCCTTCAACGACGCCGCGTACGCCGGCCTGGAGAAGGCCCAGAAGGAGTTCGGCTACAAGACCGCCGACATCGAGCCCACCGAGGGTGAGACGGACGCCGACAAGGAGCAGCGCCTGGCGTCCCTCGCCAAGCAGGGCTACAACCCGGTGATCGGCATCGGCTACGCCTACGGGCCTGCCATCACGGCTGTGTCCGCGAAGTACCCGAAGACCACCTTCGGGATTGTGGACTCGACGGTAGAGGGTGCCAACGTCGCCTCGCTGATCTTCGCCGAGGAGCAGGCTTCCTACCTCGCTGGTGTCACCGCCGCCAAGGCCACCAAGACGGATGTCGTCGGTTTCGTGGGTGGTGTGGACATCCCGCTGATCCACAAGTTCGAGGCCGGTTACAAGCAGGGTGTCCTGGACACCAACCCCAAGGTCAAGGTCCTGTCGCAGTACCTGACGCAGACCGCGGAGGAAGGGGGATTCGCCAGCCCCGACAAGGGCAAGGCCGCCGCCGAGGGCCAGATCGAGAAGAACGCCGACGTCATCTACCAGGCGGCCGGTCTGTCGGGTCAGGGCGTCATCGAGGCCGCCGCCAAGGCCAAGGTCTGGGCGATCGGCGTCGACTCCGACCAGTACAAGCAGGCCGCGCTGGCCAACTACAAGCAGTACATCCTGACCTCGGCGCTGAAGGACGTCGGCGGCGCCGTCTACGCGCTGGCCAAGTCCGTCGAGGACGGCAAGCCGCTGACCGGCACCCAGACCTTCGACCTGAAGGTCAACGGCGTCGGCCTGTCCGAGTCCAACCCCGAGTTCGCGAAGATCGCCGGTCTCTCCGACGCCGTGGCCAAGGCCAAGGAAGGCATCATCGACGGCTCGATCAAGGTCAAGACCGAGTAGTCACGGCCGTACGGTGTAGTCACGGTCGTACACCCACACAGCGGGCGGGCATCCGAGGATGCCCGCCCGCTGTGGCGTTCCCGCCCTTGGTCAAGGTCCGACATGGTGTTGGCCACGGGCGGATAACAAGGTGGACAGAAGGGGTTTTCAGGCTTGTCTACGCGCGTTAATCTGCGACGAAAGCCAGCGCCGTAGCTGCAAGCTGTACCCGAGCTGTACCGTCCGGCGCTGGGCGAACCCGGAGAAGTACAGGCACGCCCCCACATCTCTCCGGCCCCGCCTTGTACGACAGGAGCTCTACACATGCGCCGGATTTCCCGGATCACGGTCGCAGGCGCAGCGACCGCCTCTCTGGCCCTCGCGCTGTCCGCCTGCGGCGGCACCTCGACGTCCGCCTCGTCGTCGGACTCGAAGGGCGACAAGGGTCTCGCCATCGCGTACGACGTCGGCGGCAAGGGCGACCAGTCCTTCAACGACGCCGCGTACGCGGGCCTGGAGCAGGCGAAGAAGGAGTTCCAGTACGACACCGCCGACGTCGAGCCCACCGAGGGTGAGACGGACGCGGACAAGGAGCAGCGACTGGTGTCGCTGGCCAAGCAGGGCTACAACCCGGTGATCGGCGTCGGCTACGCGTACGCCACCGCCGTGAAGGGTGCCGCGGAGAAGTTCCCCGACACCACCTTCGGCATCGTGGACGACTCCACCGTCGAGTCGAAGAACGTCGCCGACCTGGTCTTCTCCGAGGAGCAGGCCTCGTACCTGGCCGGCGTCGCCGCCGCCAAGAGCACCAAGACGAACACCGTCGGCTTCGTCGGCGGCGTGGACATCCCGCTGATCCACAAGTTCCAGGCCGGCTTCGAGCAGGGCGTCGAGGACACCAGTGGCGGCAAGGTCAAGGTCCTCTCCCAGTACCTCACGCAGACCGCGGAGGAGGGTGGCTTCTCCAGCCCGGACAAGGGCAAGTCGGCCGCCGAGGGCCAGATCGAGAAGAAGGCCGACGTCGTCTACGCGGCCGCCGGTCTGTCCGGCCAGGGCGTCATCGAGGCCGCCGCCGCCAACAAGGTGTGGGCCATCGGCGTCGACTCCGACCAGTACAAGCAGGAAGCCCTTGCCAAGTACAAGGACTACATCCTGACCTCGGCGATGAAGGACGTCGCCAAGGCGGTGTACAACCTGGCGCAGTCGGTCGAGGACGGCAAGCCCGGGACCGGTATCGTTCGTGGCGATCTGAAGACGGGTGAGGTGAGCCTGTCGAACTCCAACCCGAAGTTCGCGGACGACACCGAGCTCCAGGACGCCATCAAGACGGCCAAGGAGAAGATCATCAGCGGCGAGATCAAGGTCAAGTCCAGCTGAGCCCAGAGCTACACCCTGAGCAGCGGTAACCCCGGGGTTACGTCCGCTCAACGGGGTACGGGGAGGCTTTCCGAAGGCCCTCCCCGTGCCCCGTTGGTCGCGGTGCGTCGGCCCCTTTCAGGCCATAGGGGCGCTACGCGCGTAGACGACCCCCGTCCCCAGGAGAGTGCGCCATCAACGCGTCCAGCAGCCCTCCGGCCGGCGCGGCGGTCAACGGTCAGGCGACCGCCGTCGAACTCGCCGGGATCACCAAGCGATTCCCCGGTGTCGTCGCCAACCACGACATCCACCTCACCGTCCGCAAGGGCACCGTCCACGCCCTCGTCGGCGAGAACGGCGCCGGCAAGTCGACGCTGATGAAGATCCTCTACGGCATGCAGAAGCCGGACGAGGGCACCATCGCGGTCGACGGCCAACAGGTCAGCTTCTCGTCGCCGGCCGACGCCATCGTCCGCGGCATCGGCATGGTCCACCAGCACTTCATGCTCGCCGACAACCTGACCGTCCTCGAGAACGTCGTGCTGGGCAGCGAGAAGCTGTACGGCATCGGCGCCAAGGCCCGCCGCAAGATCACGGAGATCTCCGAGCGCTACGGCCTCGGCGTGCAGCCCGACCGCCTCGTCGAGGAGCTCGGCGTCGCCGCCCGCCAGCGCGTGGAGATCCTCAAGGTCCTCTACCGCGGCGCCACCACGCTGATCCTCGACGAGCCCACGGCCGTCCTGGTGCCGCAGGAGGTCGACGCGCTCTTCGACAACCTGCGCGAGCTCAAGGCCGAGGGCCTGTCGGTCATCTTCATCTCCCACAAGCTGGGCGAGGTGCTCTCCGTCGCCGACGAGATCACCGTCATCCGGCGTGGTACGACGGTCGGTACCGCCGTTCCCGCCGAGACGACCCCGCGTCAGCTCGCCGAGATGATGGTGGGCAGCGAGCTGCCGACGCCGGAGACCGCCGAGTCCACGGTCACCGACCGTCCCGTCATCACGGTGGACAAGCTGCGCCTGGAGGCCGCCGGCGGCAAGGCGCTGCTGGACGACATCACTTTCACCATCCACGCGGGCGAGGTCCTGGGCATCGCCGGCGTCGAGGGCAACGGCCAGACCGAGCTGGTCGACGCGCTCATCGGCCTCAAGCACGCCGACTCCGGCACGATCAAGCTGGTCGACGAGGAGATCACCGGCTGGGTCACCCGCAAGCGCCGCGAGCAGGGCATCGGCTACATCCCCGAGGACCGCCACCGCCACGGCCTGCTCCTGGAGGCCCCCCTCTGGGAGAACCGCATCCTCGGCCATGTCACCGAGAAGCCCAACGCCAAGGGCGTCTGGCTGGACCTCAAGGCCGCGCAGGCCGACACCCGCCGCATCGTCGAGGCGTACGACGTCCGCACGCCCGGCATCGACGTCACCGCCGCCTCGCTGTCCGGCGGCAACCAGCAGAAGCTGATCGTCGGCCGCGAGATGAGCCACAAGCCGCGCTTCCTGATCGCCGCCCATCCCACCCGCGGTGTGGATGTCGGCGCCCAGGCCGCGATCTGGGACCACATCCGCGAGGCCCGCCGCGAGGGCCTGGCCGTGCTGCTGATCTCCGCCGACCTGGACGAGCTGATCGGCCTGTCCGACACCCTCCGCGTGATCTACAACGGCAAGCTGGTCGCGGACGCCGACCCGGCCACCATCACCCCGGAGGAACTGGGCTCGGCCATGACCGGTGCCGCCACCGGCCACCTGGAACACGACGAGAACGCCGAGCCCGGCGCAGACACCCCCGAGATCCGCAAGTCTCCCGAGGCTCCGGAAGACGAGGCCCGCTGATGAAGAAGTTCGACAAGGAGCGTGTGCTCCTCGCGGTGGCCGGACCGGTCATCGCGCTCGCCGTGGCCTTCGTGCTCAGCGCGATCGTGCTGCTCGCCTCCGGCAAGAGCCCGGTCGAGCCGTACGCCCTGATGTTCGAGCAGATCGGCTTCTCGGACATCCAGGTGCTGGTCATCAACCAGGCCTCGATGTACTACATCGCGGCCCTCGCGGTGGCCATCGGCTTCCGGATGAACCTGTTCAACATCGGCGTCGACGGCCAGTACCAGCTCGCCGCCATGATGGCCGCCGTCGTCGGCGCCCACATGAACCTGCCCGCCGCGATCCAGATCCCGCTGCTGCTCCTCACCGCGGTCTGCACCGGCGCCTTCTGGTCCGGCATCGCCGGTGTCCTCAAGGTCACCCGCGGCGTCAGCGAGGTCGTCGCGACGATCATGCTGAACGCCATCGCCACCTCGGTCATCGCCTACCTGTGGCTGCCGAACGTCTTCGGCGTCAAGGTCGGCAACAACAACACCACCGGCGAGATGCACGAGTCCGGCTGGGTCCCCGGCATCGACATGGGCGACGCCGGCGAGATCTACGGCCTGGTCTTCCTCGCCGTACTCCTCGGCATCGGCTACTGGGTCGTCCTCAACCGCACCCGCTTCGGCTTCGACCTGCGTGCCTCCGGCGCCTCGGAGTCGGCCGCCGCGGCCTCCGGCGTCGACCCCAAGCGCATGGTGCTCACCGCCATGCTGATCTCCGGCGGCATCGCGGGCCTGGCCGGTCTGCCGATCCTGCTCGGCGATACCCACACCTACAGCCTGAACTTCCCCACCGGCATCGGCTTCCTCGGCATCGGCATCGCCCTGCTCGGCCGTAACAGCCCCGTCGGCATCGCGTTCGCCGCCCTGCTGTGGGCCTGGCTCGACAAGGCCTCGCCCGAGCTGGACTTCCACGGCTACGACAAGGAGATCGCGGTCATCATGCAGGGCCTGATCGTGCTCTCGGTCGTCGTCTCCTACGAGGCCGTACGCGAGTGGGGCCTGCGCCGCCAGCAGCGCCGGGTCGGCGCGGAACTGGCCGCCGGTCACGTCCTCGGCGCCGACAACAACACCACGAAGGAGGTGGCTGGCCGATGACTGCCCCGACCTCAGCGGTTGATGTCAACCAGCCCACGCTGCAGCCCGCGGCACCGACCGGCCGCCGCCTCTCGTGGCCCGTCCTGCTGCTGGTCATCGCCGGAGCCCTGGCGCTGACCTCGATCGTCCGCATCATCACCGGCGCCGACGGCATCACCAACGTCAGCCAGATGTCCACCGCGCTCCAGCTCGCCGTGCCGATCGGCCTCGCCGGTCTCGGCGGTCTGTGGGCCGAACGGGCGGGCGTCGTCAACATCGGCCTCGAAGGCATGATGATCCTCGGCACCTGGTTCGGTGCCTGGGCAGGCTTCCAGTGGGGCCCGTGGACCGGTGTCGTCGTCGGCATCATCGGCGGCTGCATCGGCGGCATCCTGCACGCCATCGCCACCGTCACCTTCCGCGTCAACCACATCGTCTCCGGTGTGGCGATCAACATCCTCGCCCTCGGCATCACCCGCTACCTCGCGCCGCTGGCCTTCGAGGGCCACGCGGGCGGCTCGGCCAAGCAGTCCCCGGCGGTCGACTCCCTCGGCCACTTCACCGTGCCGGGCCTGTCCGACGGGCTGCGGGACCTCAACAACCAGGGCTGGTTCTTCATCTCCGACATCGCCGGCCTGCTCGGCGGTCTGGTCACGAACGTCTCGTGGCTGACGCTGATCGCCGTCGCGCTCATCCCGGCGACCTGGTGGATCCTGTGGCGCACCGCCTTCGGTCTGCGCCTGCGCTCCTGCGGTGAGAACCCGATCGCGGCCGAGTCCCTCGGCGTCAACGTCTACAAGTACAAGTACATCGCGGTCGTCATCTCCGGTGGTCTGGCCGGCCTCGGTGGCGTGTTCCTGTCGATCGTCGCCAACCCCTTCTACCTGGAGGGCCAGGTCTCCGGCCGCGGCTACATCGGTCTCGCGGCGATGATCTTCGGCAACTGGATGCCGGGCGGCCTCGCCCTCGGCGCCGGGCTCTTCGGCTACACCGACAGCCTCAACCTGCGCGGCGGCTCCACCAACGTGCACGCCCTGCTGCTGCTCGGCGCGCTGCTGCTGATCATCGGCGCGATCTGGCTGGTGATCACCAAGAAGTACGCCTCCTCGATGATCACCGCGGTCGTCGGCGCCCTGGTCTACGCCTGGTACGCCACCACCAACGAGGTCCCGAACCAGGTCGTCTCGGCCACGCCGTACGTCATCACCCTCGTCGTCCTCACCCTGTCCGCGCAACGCCTGCGCATGCCCAAGGCGGACGGCCTGCCGTACAAGAAGGGCCAGGGCAAGTGACCTCGCCCGCCGCCCACGACGTCGACTGGGACAAGCTGCGCGCCGCGGCCCGGGACGCCATGTCCCGGGCGTACGCCCCGTACTCCGGCTACCCGGTCGGCGTCGCGGCCCTCGTCGACGACGGCCGTACGATCACCGGCTGCAACGTGGAGAACGCGTCCTACGGCCTCGGACTGTGCGCCGAGTGCGGACTGGTCTCCGAGCTGCAGAACTCGGGGGGCGGCCGGCTGACGCACTTCACCTGTGTGGACGGCGACGGCGAGATCCTCGTCCCGTGCGGCCGCTGCCGCCAGCTGCTGTACGAGTTCGGCGGCCCGGAGCTGCTGCTGCAGACCCCGGCGGGCATCCTGCCGCTCTCGGAGATGCTGCCCCAGGCCTTCGGGCCGGGCCACCTCCGCAAGTAAGCCGTCACCCCCGTGCGGCCCCTCCGAGTTGCTCCAGGCGACCGGCTCGGAGGGGCCGTACGACTTCTGGAACCCTCGGAAGGAAGCCAAGCCATGGCCATGGACGCCATCTCCGTCATCCGCACCAAGCGGGACCGCGGCGAGCTCAGCGACGAGCAGATCGACTGGGTCATCGACGCGTACACCCGCGGGGAGGTCGCCGACGAGCAGATGTCCGCGCTCGCCATGGCGATCCTGCTCAACGGCATGAACCGCCGCGAGATCGCCCGCTGGACGGCGGCGATGATCGCGAGCGGCGAGCGCATGGACTTCTCGTCCCTGTCCCGCCCCACGGCCGACAAGCACTCCACGGGCGGTGTCGGCGACAAGATCACCCTCCCGCTGGCCCCCCTGGTGGCGGCCTGCGGTGCGGCCGTCCCCCAGCTGTCGGGCCGGGGCCTCGGCCACACGGGCGGCACGCTGGACAAGCTGGAGTCGATCCCCGGCTGGCGGGCGCTGCTGTCGAACGAGGAGATGCTGAACGTCCTCGACACGACCGGCGCGGTGATCTGCGCGGCCGGCGACGGCCTGGCCCCCGCGGACAAGAAGCTGTACGCGCTGCGGGACGTCACCGGCACGGTCGAGGCGATCCCGCTGATCGCCTCGTCGATCATGTCGAAGAAGATCGCGGAGGGCACCGGCTCGCTGGTCCTGGACGTGAAGGTCGGCACGGGCGCCTTCATGAAGACGATCGAGGACGCCCGCGAACTGGCCTCCACGATGGTGGGCCTCGGCACCGACCATGGTGTGAAGACGGTCGCGCTGCTGACCGACATGTCCACCCCGCTCGGCCTCACGGCGGGCAACGCGCTGGAGGTCCGCGAGTCCGTCGAGGTCCTGGCGGGCGGCGGTCCTGCCGACGTGGTGGAACTGACCATCGCCCTGGCCAGGGAGATGCTGGACGCGGCCGGTGTGCGTGACGCCGATCCGGCGAAGGCCCTGGCCGACGGCTCGGCCATGGACGTCTGGCGCCGCATGATCGCGGCCCAGGGCGGCGACCCGGACGCGGAGCTGCCGGTCGCGCGCGAACAGCACGTGATCAAGGCCCCGTCCTCCGGTGTGCTGACCCGCCTCGACGCCTACGACATCGGCGTCGCCGCCTGGCGCCTCGGCGCCGGACGCGCCCGCAAGGAGGACCCGGTGCAGGCCGGCGCCGGCATCGAACTCCACGCCAAGCCCGGCGACACCGTCACCGAGGGTCAGCCCCTGCTGACCCTCCACACCGACACCCCCGAGCGCTTCGAGTACGCGCTCCAGTCGGTGGAGGGTTCCTACGACATCGCGGCGGCGGGCACGGACTTCACGGCTTCGCCGGTGGTGCTGGAACGTATTGCGTGACGCGGCCGCCGACTGAAGCGGTCGGCCATTGAATCGGTCGGTGGCTGAATCGGCCGAACGTGCGACGGGCCGGGGCCTTCGGGTCCCGGCCCTCGCCGTACCCGCCCTGCTCCCCAGGTCAGCCGAGAAGCGCTGCGACGAGCACCAACACCGGCACCGAGATCACCGTCGACAGCAGAATCGAGTCCCGGGCCAACCGCTCGCCCACCCGGTAACTGGACGCGTACGTGTACAGGTTCTGCGCGGCGGGCAGTGCCGACGTCACCACCACGTCCAACAGGGGAGCGCCGCGCAGGCCGAAGACGCCCGCCGCCAGGGCCCAGGCCGCCGCGGGCTGGCCGAACGACTTGAGGGCGACCGAGAGGAACACGGGCTCGCGGTCGGGCCCCCGGCCCGGCATCGTGCTGCCGCACAGGGAGATGCCGAAGGCCAGCAGCACCGCCGGGACCGACATACCGCCGATCAGGGTCAGCGGGTCAAGGACAGGCGCCGGGACCTTCAACCCTGCCGCCGACACCGCCACGCCCGCCAGGGAGCCGACCGCGATCGGGTTGCGCAGCGGGGTCAGCAGGCGGTGCCACAGGGGGCCCTTCTCGCCCTCGCCGGACAGGTCGAGGATCGTCAGGGCGATCGGGGTGACCCCGATCAGCTGGAACAGCAGCACCGGGGCCACGAGCGAGGCGTCGCCCAGGACGTACACCGCGATCGGGATGCCGAGGTTGCCGGAGTTGACGTAACTGGAGCACAGCGCGCCGATCGTGGTCCGGCCGATGCCCCAGCGCCGTACGACACCGACCGCGACGAAGACTCCGGCCGCCGCGGCCGTGCTCAGGGCCGTCACCAGGAGGCGGCTGGAGAAGATCACCGAGAGATCGGTCTGCGCGAGGGTGGTGAACAGCAGGGCCGGGGAGGCCACATGGAAGGCCAGCTTGGTGAGAACTTCACGGCCGTGCACTCCGAGGTAGCCGCGCAGGCCGATCACATAGCCCACCCCGATGACGACCGCGATCACCGCGAAGCCCGTCAGCACCCCCTGCACGGCGCCTCCATGACGGGGAGGAGGCCGTGGGGTATTCGGGGAGGTGCTGATACATGGGGCATGCACGCAACCCTCCGGGGAAGGAGGGGAGCGGGTCAACGTGATCTCGGTCGGCGGACACCTCGCGCAACCCCGATGAGCAGGGGAGACCGGCGTCCGGCGCCCGGCCCGATGAGTTCCGCCCGTCGGCCCGGTCTACCGATCGTGGATGCCATGACACCCGCTGTACTCGTGTTGGCCGGCCCCGTCACCCGGGACGAGGTGGCAGGGCTGTGCGATGCCGTGCGGGCCCGGCTGGAGGCCACCGGGGCGAGAGTCGTGGTGTGCGATGTCGGAGGGCTCGGGCCACCGGGACTGGGTGTGGTGGACCTGCTGGCCCGGCTGCAGCTGACCGCCCGGCGGGCCGGCGGCCGGATACGGCTGCGCGACCCGGACCCCGCGCTACACGCCCTCCTCGACCTGGTCGGCCTCCGCTTCGAGGTGGAGGGGGAGGTCGAACAGCGGGAACCAGCGCTTGGTGTCGAGGAAGCAGTGGAACCCGGTGATCCGGCCGTCTGAGATCTCCAGCACCTGCACCGCCCACGGACTGAAGCCGCCCGCCTCCGGGTCCGGCTTGTACTGGGCGAAGCCCGGCAGCCCGTTGACCTGGACCGGCACCAGACGCGAACCCGCGCAAGGGGCGCCGAGGGTCGTCATGAAGCCCGTGATGTCCTGGACGCCGGTCAGCCACAGGTCGAACGGCGGCATCGTCATGATGGCGTCCTCGTGCAGCAGGGCCGTCAGCGCCGTCATGTCATAGCCCTCGAAGGCCGCGACATACCGCTCCAGCAGCTTCTGCTGCTCCTCGTCCAGCGGATCCGAGGCGACGGCGTCGGTGCCCGGCTGCTGCTGCTCGGCGAGCGTCGCGCGCGCCCGCTGCAGCGCGCTGTTGACCGAAGCGACCGTGGTGCCGAGCAGCTCGGCGACCTCGCTCGCCTTCCAGGCCAGCACCTCGCGCAGGATCAGCACCGCCCGCTGCTTGGGCGGCAGCTGCTGCAGCGCCGCCATGAAGGCGAGCCGCACCGACTCCTTGGCGACCGCCGCCTCCGCCGGGTCGTCCGTCGTGGGCAGCACCCGGCTGTCCGGCATCGGCTCCAGCCAGGTGTTGTCCGGCCGGGGCGAGAGCGCCGCCTGCGCGAGCGGCGTCGACTCCGTGAGGTCCATCGGCCGCGCTCTCTTGTTGCCCGCGGTCAGCATGTCCAGGCACACGTTCGTCGCGATCCGGTAGAGCCACGACCGGAGACTGGAACGCCCCTCGAACTTGTCGTAACTCCGCCAGGCGCGCACCATCGTGTCCTGCACCGCGTCCTCCGCCTCGAAGGACGAACCCAGCATGCGGTAGCAGTACCCGGTCAGTTCGACGCGGTGTTTCTCCAGCCTGACGTCGAGGTCCGTCGTCGTCGCCGTGCCGTCGCTCATCGTCCACCCACCCCTGTGGCCGTATCCGGTCGGACGCCTCGTCGCGCCCAACACCTCGGAAGCTACCGCAGCCCACTGACAATGGCCCCCGGAGCGGACAAAGCCGCAGGTCGAAGCGCCCGGCACGGGACGCACAACACCGCTGGGGCGCACCCCTTTCCAAGGGTGCGCCCCAGCGGTGTTGTGCGGGCGAGGCGGGTCAGGCCACCGGAACGCCGTTCACCGGCAGACCCTGGGTGGGCAGACCCTGCACCGGCAGACCGCCGAGCAGCCCCTCGGCACCGGCGGCCGGGCCGCCGGCCAGCAGGGCGGGGCCACCGGCCAGCGCCTGCTCCGCAGCCGGCTGCGCGGCGGCCAGTCCGGCGCCGACGGCCTCCTGACCCTGGGCGAGGCCCGCACCACCCTGGGCAAGGCCCGCACCGGCGGCGGGGCCCGCCTGGGAGAGCTGCTCGGCCGGAAGCGCACTGGTGACGGTGCCCAGCGCCGCGCCCGCGGCGTCCGGGGAGACCGGCGCGGCGTTCGCGGCACCCGCGCCCGCGGCGGCGAAGGCGGCACCGAGGGCGGCGACACCGAGGGTCTTGGCAGCAGACTGCTTCATGAAAGTAAGTCCTCGAAATTCGTTACGGGGTTGTGAGCGGTTCTCGACCGTAAACACGCCCCACCTGCCACCGCAAACATCGAAATGCGGACGGATTGTGAATGGCGTCCGCATTCCGTGTGCACGGAGGATCCCCGGTCAGCCCTCCTCGGCCTCAGAATCGCTGGTAGAGGTGGTCTGCCGGAACAGCCATTCGGACTTGAGTTCGGCAAATCCGGGCTTGATCACGTCATTGATCATCGCCAGTCGTTCATCGAAAGGAATGAACGATGATTTCATCGCATTGACGGAGAACCACTGCATGTCGTCGAGCGTGTAACCGAATGCGTCGACAAGATGCTCGAATTCCCGGCTCATGCTGGTGTGGGACATGAGGCGGTTGTCGGTGTTCACCGTGGCCCGGAAGTGCAGTCGGCGCAGCAGACCGATGGGGTGGTCCGCGTAGGACTCGGCGGCGCCCGTCTGGAGGTTGGAGCTCGGGCACAGCTCCAACGGGATGCGCTTGTCCCGTACGTACGAGGCGAGCCGGCCGAGCTTCACCGAGCCGTCGGCGTGCACCTGGATGTCGTCGATGATGCGCACCCCGTGCCCCAGCCGGTCGGCGCCGCACCACTGCAGGGCCTGCCAGATCGACGGCAGGCCGAACGCCTCTCCCGCGTGGATGGTGAAGTGGTTGTTCTCCCGCTTGAGGTACTCGAAGGCGTCCAGATGCCGGGTCGGCGGGTGGCCGGCCTCGGCGCCCGCGATGTCGAAGCCGACGACGCCCAAGTCGCGGTAGCGGTTGGCCAGTTCGGCGATCTCCAGGGCGCGGGCGGCGTGCCGCATCGCGGTGAGCAGCGCGCCCACGCGGATGCGGTGGCCGTTCTCCCGCGCGATCCGCTCGCCCTCCCGGAAGCCCTCGTTCACGGCCTCGACGACCTCTTCGAGGCTGAGCCCGCCTTCGAGGTGCTGCTCGGGCGCGTACCGCACCTCGGCGTAGACGACGCCGTCCTCGGCGAGGTCCTCGGCGCACTCACGCGCGACCCGGACCAGGGCGTCACGGGTCTGCATCACGCCGACCGTGTGCGAGAACGTCTCCAGGTACCGCTCCAGGGAGCCGGAGCCGGCCGCCTCGTGGAACCAGACGCCGAGCTTGTCCGGGTCGGTCTCGGGGAGTTGGGAGTAGCCCACCGCGTGGGCGAGCTCGACGATCGTGCCGGGGCGGAGCCCGCCGTCGAGATGGTCGTGCAGCAGAACCTTCGGCGCCCGGCGGATCTGGTCCGAGCTCGGGATGTTCGCCTTCTGGGCAGTCTGGCTCGTCATTTCCGCACTCTAACGCCTACGCGCGTAGAGAGCTCGCTTCCTCGCGCGTCCCGTTTTGCGCTTTACACATCCGTCGATACGTAACGGTGACCCGACGGACGGGTGGCGTACACCGTTGCTTCTGACACTGTTCTGTCATGGCACAGCAAGCGACGCCGGTGCGCAGGGTCCGGCTGGGCAAGGCGATCGGGCCGGAGCCGACGGCGGTGAGCGGAGTGGTCCTCCTGCTGCCCGGAGGTGACGAGGTGTCACATCGCAAGCCGACGGCGCTGTTGGCGCCCTCCTACCTGAGGACCCTGGGGCGCCGGCTGACCCGCGCCGGGCGCGGGGAGGGGCTCGCCACCCATGTCGTCCACTACCGGTTCCGTGGGTGGAACGGCAGCGACGCGAACCAGGTGAGCGACGCGTTGTGGGCCGCGGACGAGGTGGTACGGCGCTATGGGGACGTTCCGGTGTGTCTCGTCGGCGTCGACATGGGCGGGCGGGCGGCGCTGCGAGCGGGCGGTCACGAGGCGGTCAACTCCGTGCTGGCGATAGCGCCTTGGCTGCCGGAGGAGGACGTGGCGGCGTCGCCCGAACCGGTGAAGCAGCTCGGGGGGCGGCGGGTGATGATCGTGCACGGCACGAATGACGAGCGGACCGATCCTGAGTTGTCGTTTCGGTTGGCGGCGCGGGCGAAGAAGGCGAATCGGGATGTGTGCCGGTTCGAAGTGCACTCCGATCGGCATGGGTTGCAGCAGCATCGGGATGAAGTGCTGGCGTTGGCCGAGGACTTCGTGATGGGGGTGTTGTTCGGGAGGGTGTTCTCGCGGCCGGTTCAGGATGCGTTTGCGGCTCCGCCTCCGTTGGGACTCCGGATGCCCTTGGCTGCGGGGTTCGGTAAGTCGGTGCGGCGGTAGCGTCGTTGGGGTGCCGGGTTCGTTGGCGGGTGCGGGTGGTTCGGGGCTGGTCGCGCCCACGCGGCGGAGCCGCAAATTGATACAGCCCCGCCCCCTGAGGGCGTGCACCTAGGTGGGCAGCAAGTTGCCCCGTCGCGACAGCAAGAAGCGCTTGA
>NZ_JAKEIP010000098.1 GCF_021474425.1 Streptomyces muensis
ACCCCGCCCACCCCCACCGACACCGTGCACCACCTGGAGGACGCGGGCACCGCGAAGCTCACGGCGATGGCGGGCGACACCTTCACCCAGAAGATCAGCAGCCGCGCCGAGACCGAGGCCGGCAAGGCGGTCGCCAAGGTCAGGATCCGCTTCACCATCACCGGCGACACCGATGCCACCTTCAGCACCGGCGAGAAGTACGCCACCGCCCTCACCGACAGCGCCGGTGAGGTCGTGGCACCCGCGCTGAAGGCGGGCGAGGACACCGGCGAGTTCGTGGTCCGCGCCTCCGTCGTGGGCCGTACCGTCGTCGGCCTCGACTACACGGCCACCGTCACCGAACGCGCCGCCGACACCCTGACCCGCACCGGCGAGACCGCGCTGACCTGCACCCCGGGCGGCGAGTTCGCCGACCAGGTCGAGGTGAAGGCGACGTACAAGGGCGCCGTGGCGGACAAGGTCGCCGCCACCGCCACGCTCATCAAGTCGGCGGACGACCCGGCCGAGAACGACAAGGGTCCCTACTTCAAGGACGCCGACGGCAAGACCGTACGCACCCTGACCGGACTGACCACGGACGCCAACGGTCTGCTCAAGCTGCCGAAGCTGTACGCCGACGACACCACGGGCACGTTCCTGCTCCGTATCAACACCGCGGGCGGCGCGACGCTGACCGTCGAACTGAAGGTCGCGGCGGCCGAGTCGACCCAGACGCCGAGCCCGTCGGCCACTCCGAGCGCGTAATCGCTCATACAGCCATGACGTCGCCCCTCCGAGGAGGGGCGACGTCGTCATGTGCGACGTGTTCTCATCTCGCCCACCCGTTGCTACGGTGCCAGATCTGACGACCTATCAGTTCCGGCCCGTCGGGAGGCCCGTATGCGAGCCCTGATCGCAGCCGCGACCGGTCTCGCCGTCGCGCTCGCCCTGGTCCTGGCGCTCACCGCGATGGGCTCACCGGCCGGTGAGACCTCCCCGAAGCCGCTGCTGACGACGGTGCCCGCACACCCGTAACCGCCCGTCCGCCCGCCCGGGAGGGAGGCCGAGATGCGCCGCAAGGCCGGCCTGATCCTGCTCGCCCTCGCCGTGTTCTTCGCGGCCCTGTCCCCGCTGCTGCGCTGGTACGCCTTCCCGCGCCTGGCCAAGATCCCGGCGAACCAGTACCAGGACATGGTCCTGGAGGCGAAGGACGCGACCCTCCTCGACTACGGCACCATGCAGGCCCGCAAGGTACCCAAGGTCACCATCGTGCAGACCCTGAAAGGCAACGTCGAGGAGTCGGAGAAGATCGAGAAGACGGCCGGGCGGGACGTCGTCGTCTGGGACGGTCTGTCGTACGTCGTCGGCCCCGACGGCAAGATGGTCTCCAAGATCCCCGAGCGCTACATCTTCGACGCCCACACCCAGGAACCCGTCCACGCCACCGGCGAGATGGTCGACGGCGACCCGGTGAAACGCCAGGGCATCGAGTTCAAGTGGCCCTTCCTGACGGAGAAGCGGGACTACGAGTACTTCGACGCCCAGGCACGTGTCACGGCCCCCATCCACTACAAGGGCACCCAGAACTTCCGCGGCGTCGACGTCTACTACTTCGAGCAGACCATCCCCTGGACCAAGGTCCACTTCCCCAAGACCATGCCGGTCGAGGGCATCACCCCGGAGTCGGTCGCCGAGACCGGCACGACCCGCTGGTACACCACCGTCCGCAAGTTCTGGGTCGAACCCCTCACCGGCGCACCCGTCTACGGCGAGGAGATCCACAAGGAGGAGCTCCGCGGCGGCACCCTGCTCGGCGGCCGGGACAGGGTCACGGCGTTCGCCGGCCACGTGAAGATGCGCGAGGACTACATCGACTCCACGGTGGACCTGGTCAAGTCCAACCGCACGCTGGTCCTGCTGCTGACGTCGTACCTCCCGTGGGGCTTCCTGGCCCTCGGCCTGCTCCTCCTGACGCTCTCCCTCTGGCTGGAGGCACGCGGCCGCCGCCCGGGCGACCCGGAGCCGACGAAGGACAGCGAGCCGGAGCCGGTCAACGCCTAACGGTCGAACCCAAGTTGTACGATCCTGAGCACAACCGCTCGGGGGAGGGGCATGGCCGCCATAGTCATCGTGCACGGCATCGGCAAGCAGTACCTCGGCCCCCACACTCTGCACACCGCGGTTGCGCCGGCGCTGCGCGACGGCGTCCGCCTCGCCGACGGCCCGGCTCTCGACGACGCGGACATCGCCACCGCCTTCTACGGCCACCTGTTCCGGCCACCCGGCAGCGGTCGGGTCATCAAGGGCGAGCCGCTGCCGGATCCGCGCGACCCACTTGATCCGTACGAACACGATCTTCTGCTCGCCTGGTGGACCGAGGCGGCACGGCTCGAACCTGAGCGCGTTCCGGCGCCACCCGACGCCCGCCCCGGCAAGGCGCCCACCCCGTACACCGTGCAACGCGCGCTGTACGCGCTGACCCGAAGCCGGTTCCTCGCCCGGGCCGGGGACCGCTTCCTGCTCGGCGTACTGCGGCAGGTGCGCCGCTACCTCACCGAACCGGACCTGCGAGCCGGCATCCAGGAGGCCGTCGCCGCAACCGTCGGCCCCGACACCCGGGTCCTGGTGGGCCACTCCCTCGGCTCCGTCATCGCCTACGAGGCACTCGCTGCGCGGCCCGCAAGGCAGGTGCCGAGCCTGGTCACGATCGGCTCACCGCTGGGCATCCCGCACCTCGTGTTCGACCGGCTCACCCCACCACCCGAGCAGGGGCGCGGACAGTGGCCGACCGGCGTCGACCGCTGGACCAACCTCTGCGACCGACGCGATGTCGTCGCACTCACCAAGCGCCTGGGCCCCCTCTTCGACGACGGCGACCGGCACATCCGCGACGTCCTCGTCGACAACGGCTGGCAGGCACACGCACTCGAACACCACCTCACCGCGGCCGAGACGGGAGCCGCGATCACCGCCGCACTCGCGGAGCCGGACGGTCGCCGGTGAGCGTCAGTGACCGCAGTGCGGGGCCCCATGGGACCGGCACAGATCCACGCCCGGTGCCTCCGCTCGGGGAACGGGCACCAGTTCGTCGGCTCGTCATGGTCGGCGGCACTTCTTCGTACGACCTTCAGCAGCACCTGCCCGGCGTGTCCGGCGACCTCGACACCGTCTCCGAGGTCTTCCGAACCCTTGGCTACAGCGAGGATCACCGCCTCCACGACGCCGGGACCGACTCCTTCCGCCGCGGACTGTCCGACTGGGCCGCCGCCGAGGCCCGCATGGACGACGCCCTCGTCCTCTACTACACCGGCCACGGCGACCGCGACCACCGCAGGCACTACGTACTGTGCCGCGACAGCGACCCCACGAGGCTCGGCGGCACCGCTCTCGCCACCGAGGACCTGGTCGGCATCGTCACCGAGAGCGGCGTCGAGCGACTGTTGCTCATAGTCGACACCTGCTACGCCGGACAGGGCGGTGTGGACGCGGCGCGCAGCATCGCCGACGAACTCGGGGCCGCGCTCACCGGTACCCGCGCCGCTGACGAGAGCCGTCTCACCGCCTTCTCCGTCATCGCCGCCGCGCGCACGGGAGAGGCAGCCGAGGACGGCGCGTTCGCCCGGGCGCTGCGGTCCGCCGTGAACGACCTCACTCTCGGCGGCCACCGCCAGCGCAAGCTCTACCTCGAACAGGTCGTCGACCGCGTCAACGATGCTCTCGCCGCCGACGGCCCCTTCCAGCACGCCGCCTGGGGCACGCTGCCCAGCGGTGAGGGGTTCCCCTTCTTCCCCAACCCGCGCTACGCCCCTGACCTCCCGGCCGGCCTCGATCTCGACGAACAGCGCACCTGGAACAGCCGGGAAGGGCGCCTCCGCCGAACCGAACTCCTCAGCCACTTCGACCCCCGGGGCCGCGGCGCGGACGCCCTCGGCGGCACAGGCTCCTACTTCACCGGCCGGGTCAAGGCGTGCGCCGAACTCACCGCCTGGCTCACTGCCACCGACCCCGACAGCCGCCGGTCCGTGGTGGTGACCGGCAGCGGCGGCGTGGGCAAGTCCGCGCTGATCGGCCGCCTCGTCCTCGACGCCCGCGCCGCCGGGACCCCACTCACCGCGATTCACGCCCGGCACAAGCTCCTGGAGGAGATCACCTCGGGCATCGCCGACGCCGCCGACATCGCCCCGGGCGACCCGGCGACGCAGAGCCCGGACCTGCTCGTGGAGGCCCTCGCCACCCGCCGGACCCCACTCCACATCGCGGTCGACGCGCTCGACGAGGCGGGCACAGCAGGCAGCACCGACGCCGAGCCGGAGCGCATCGCCGCACACCTGTTGCGGCCCCTCTCCGAACTCCCCCGCGTCCACATCCTGATCGGCACGCGCCCTCACGCCGTCCCCGCCCTCGGCCCCGGGTTCCATCGGCTCGACCTTGACGACCCCCAGTGGACCCACCCCGGCGACGTCCGTGCATACGCCACCCAGCTCCTACTCGCCCCCGACGGCCCCGGCAGCACCAGCCCTTACCGGCACCGGACCGCCCACCCGGTGGCCCGCGCGATCGAAGCCCGCGCCGGCGGAAACTACCTCGTCGCCCGGCTCGCAGCCCGGTGCCTCGCCCAGCACTCCAGCGCCCTCGACACCGCTCTCCCCGGCTGGCAGGACCACCTGCCCGAACTCATCACCGAGGCACCCCGGCCCACCGGACCCGCCTTCCGCTGGGCGCTGCGGCAGCAGTTCGAGGAGCAGGAGCTGCGCGGGCGGCGACTGCTCACGGCGCTGGCCCTGGCCGAGGGCACCGGCCTGCCGGCGGGCGACGTCTGGTGCGCCATCGCCTCCGTCCTCACCCGCGACCCGGTCGGTCCGCGTGACCTGGACTGGATTCTGCGCAGCGGCGGCTCCCACATCGTGGAGGACGTGGACCGGCACGGCCGCTCCGTGTACCGCCTCTACCACGAGACATTCGCCGATGAACTGCGCGACGGCCTCACCGCGGAGTTGCTGCGGAGCATCGCCCGAGCCCTGGCCGACCTCGTCCGGCCGAAAGCCGACGGAACGGGCCCCGACTGGGCCGCCGCCGACCCCTACCTGCTCGAGCACCTGCCCAGCCACGCCTCGGCGGGCGGCCTCTTGGACCACCTGGTGACGGACCCGCTGTTTCTCGTCGCCGCTGACCCGGCCGTGCTACGGCGCACCCTGCCCGGCCTGCGACGGCCGAAGGCCCGTGCCGTTCGCGACAGTTACGAGCGCATCGCGCCGCACCTGGTGGCGGAGACCGACGTCGGCGCCAGGGCGGCGCTGCTGCGGCTGACGGCCCTGGAGATGGGGGACGGTCAACTGGCGGACGCGACCTCGGTACGGGTTCCGGACCAGCCGTGGAGGGCGGAGTGGGCTTATGTGCCCAGCCCGCCGTACCCGTACCGGTCACTGGGGCGGTTCCCGTCAGGGGGGTGGCCGCACGCACTGGTCGAGTGCGACGGGCGCTGGATCCTGGTACTCGGGGAGAAAGGCCGTATCACCTGCTGGGACACCGAGACGTGCGAGCCGCTCGGCGAACTGCCGGAGCCGGCCGGGGAGACCGGGGTGTCCTCGGCGGGCATCGAGGAGATCGCGACCTGCCCCGGCGGCTGGGCGCTCCTCAAGGGCAGAAGCGGCCCGCTGCATCGCCTTCAGGTCTGGGACGTCTCACGGCGACGGCCCTGGGGTACCCAGGTCGGGGTGCATGCCGAGAGCGTCGCCCTGACGGCCGCCGCCGACACCCTGGTGGCCGGCGCACTCGACAGCGACGGCCATGTACGGCTGGTCGACATGCGCACCGGGCAGGAGCTGTGCCGACTGACGCCCTGGCGCGCCGGATCCGGCCTACTGCTGAACCGGCGACTCGTGATGGAGGTCCGTGACGGCACGATCACGGTCGCCGCGGTGCGCGCCGGACTTACCGCGGACGACGCACGGGAGGTCCACCGATGGACCGTGGACCCTCGGAACGGCTGGCGAACCCTGGACAGCACCAGGCGGTTGCTGCGCGGCAGGCATGTGCAGGCCGTCCTCCTCCACGAGGGGCGCGTGGTCGTCGCCACGCAGGACCACCGACTCGAGTCCTCCAGAACGCGTACGGACGCTGTCACTGACCACGGAGCCGGGATCGAGGAGTGGACCTGTGTGTCCGACGGCCGGGCCGTGACGGACGGCGGCGAGTTCCTGCTGCCGACGGGCAACGGCCTGATCCGGATGACCGTGCACATGAACGGCGTCGAGGTGGTCGACGCCACCGGGCGCCGCACCGTGGTCCTGCACGCCGACATCCCGAGCATGCCTCGCATGGTGGCCGCGGTCACCGCGCCCGACGAGGTCCTGCTGGCCGTGGGCGAGTTCCTGGACTCCGGGGTGTCCCTGTGGGCCGTACCGCTCGGCGGCACCCGTGGCGCGGACACCGAGCCCCGGCGGTTCTCCGCGCTGTTCGGCACGCGGCTGAGCCAGGGGCGGGTGGCCGGGCAGGACGTGCTGGCTCTCGGCGACGGCGCAGGAGTGCGCTGTCTGGACACCGCGACCGGAGACCTCGTGGTCCGGGAGGGCAAGAGACACTGCCGCACGGTCTGGGGTGCACACGGTCAGCCGCTGCTGATTGCCGGCGTCCATGAGCCTCACCCGGGCCTACGCCTGCTACGGGTGCTCGGCCGGCCCCGGCGGTACCTGATGCTCCGCGACGCCCCGCCGGGCGACCTCCGCTGGCTGGAGCCGGTGACCTGGCAGGGCCACGCCGCCGTGCTGGGCGTCTTCGGCGCACGGATCGCCGTCTGGACCCGGACGGGACGCCGCCTGTGCGAGGCGCCCCTGCCCACCGAGCCATGGGCGGTCGCCTGCCGTGTCGTCGCCGACCGCCTCTACGTCGCCTGTTACTTTCACGAACGCGGCCTCAGCGTCATCGAACTGCCTGACGGGAACACCGTCTTCCACCTCGCTGACAGCCCCGGTGAGTCGGTCAACGTCTCGGTCGCCCACCACCGGCAGCCGGGCGCCATCGCCCTCGACGAATGGAACCGCAAACCCGTCGTCGGGCACGTGAGCCTCGGTACGGGCATCAAGGTCCACGACGTCCTCTCCGGCTCCGAGATCTGGAGGTACGCAGAGAAGATCTCGTCCTCATCCCTGTACCTGCACCGCATGGGCGGTCGCCGGGTGGCCGTCACCGTCGACTACCACAACACTCTCCGGCTCCTTGACATCGGCAGCGGCACCGAGGCCGCACGTATCCCGGTGGGCGCCGAGATCCAGACCGTGACACCGCTCCCCGGCGAGCGCGTCGCCGTCCTCACCACGACCGGCCTCTACACCCTCCGCTTCCCGGCATTCAGCCCCGACGCAACCGGGCTGTCGTCTGCCGGGTCGGTTCCGCCGCTGCGGGATCCTCCGGCCACGGATGCTTCGGGTACCTCCCACGCAGTTCTGCCCGCACTGCTCGGTAGCCGTCCCTCCAGAAGGAGGCGAGGTCGGCGGTGACGGCCGCGGGACGCCCGGCGGGGGAGAGCAGATGGACGAGGAGCGGCACCCCGGCCACGGTCGGCGACTCGTGCAGCCCGAACATCTCCTGCAGCTTCACGGCGAGCACGGGCTGCTCGGGATCCCCATAGTCGATCCGGATTCTGGACCCACTCGGCACGGCGATGCGCTCGGGCGCCAGTTCGTCGAGCCGCCCGGCCGCACCGGACGCCCACGGCAGGAGCCGGGTCAGTGCCTGCCCCGCGTCGATCCGTCCGAGGTCGGCCCTGCGCCGGGCCCGCCCCAGCTCGGGTTCCAGCCACTCGTCCACGCGCGCGTGCAGCGCGTCGTCGGACACGTCCGGCCAGGGCTCGCCGAGGCGCAGCCGGAGAAACGCGAGCCGCTGCCGCAGCACGAGGGCATCAGGAGTCCAGCGCAACAGGCCGAGCCCTTCCTGCCGCAGCCCTTCGAGGAGCGCGTCGCGTACGAGTACGGGGTCGGCGTCGCGCAAGGGACGGACCGCCAGCTCGATTGCGCCGAGCCGCTCGACCCGCCGCGCGACGACGTCCCCGTCGGCCCAGTGGACCTCCTGGCCCGAGTGGTACAGCGAGGCCGCCGCCGACCGGGCCGTGTCCTCGTCCACCGCGGCAGCGAGCCGCACGCGCGCGTGCCCCTTGCCCACGGGCCGGTCCGCCACGGCCACGGCGATCCAGGGCGCGCCCCGCAACGGGCTCCCGTCATGCAACTCGGCCCGCGTCCCGGAGGCCATGAGATAGGAACCGCCGTCGGCCTTGGCGACGCGCTCGGGGAAGGCGAGGGCGGCGACGACCCCGGCGGTCCGCTCGTCTCCACCGGGCGCCGGGGTCCGTTCGCCACCACCTTCTGCCGCACGGCGGGCACCTCCGCCCTGCGCCGAGGTGCGGGCGTCCAGGCCGCGCGCGGCCGTGTGGGCATCCCCGCCCTGCCACACCGCGCCGTCGTCCGCGCCCCGCGCCCGCACACCACCGCCGTTCGCCCGCAGCCGCCGCACCTCCGCACGCCACCGCCCCGCATACGCGTCGCCGCCGCGACGGGCCGCCCGTAGCGCCGCCGCCAGGTCGTCGCCGTACTCCCTCGGGGGCTCCTCGCTCAGGAGCGCGACTACCTCGGCGCCCTCGCCTGCCGTGTCCAGCAGCGCCCGGCCCAACCGCGGATGCAACCCGAGGCGGGCCAGTTCGGTGCCCCGAGGCGTGGCCCGCCCCTCCGCGTCCACCGCCCCGACGGCCGTCAGTACGCTCCTCGCCGCCGCCATCGCCCCGCCCGGCGGCGCGTCCAGCAGTGCCAGCCCCGACGCGTCGGGATCGCCCCAGCACGCCGCCTGCAACGCGAACGCCGTCAGGTCGGCCACCTTGATCTCCGGCGACGGGAACCGCGGCAGACGGGCGTCCTCGGCCTCCGCCCAGCACCGGTACACCGCCCCCGGCGCTTCACGCCCGGCCCGCCCCGCCCGCTGTCGCCCGGCCGCCTGCGAGGCCCGTACCGTCGTCAGCGCGCTCAGCCCACGCGCGTGGTCGACGCGCGGCTCCCGCGCAAGCCCGGAGTCGACGACCACCCGCACTCCGGGCACCGTCAGCGACGACTCCGCCACGGACGTCGCCAGCACCACCCGCCGCCGCTCCCCGCCGGTCAGCACCGAGTCCTGCACGGCCGCCGACGCCCGCCCGTGCACCTGCAACACCTCGACGTCCCCGAGATCCCCCAGCTGTCCGGCCACCCGCGCGATCTCGCCCACGCCCGGCAGGAAACAGAGCACGTCCCCGGCGCGCTCGGCGAGCGCCCGCCGCACCACCGACGCCACATGCGCCAGCTGCGCCGGATCGACCCGCATGCCGTGCGGCGGCCGTACCGGACGCGCAGGCGGCGCCCACACCACCTCCACCGGATGCGCGGCGCCCTCGGCCTCGACCACCGGAGCGCCACCCAGCAGCCGCGCCCACCCCTCGGCGTCCGTCGTCGCCGAGGCCGCCACCAGCCGCAGCTCAGGCCGCAGCGCCTGCCGTACGTCCCACAGGAACGCCGCCACCGTGTCCGCGTCCAGATGCCGCTCATGGCACTCGTCGAGGATCACGACGTCCACGCCCGCGAGCTCCTGGTCGCGCTGCAACCGCTGCAGCAGCACACCGGTCGTGACGACCTCCACGCGCGCGTGCCGTCCGACGACCCGCTCCCCGCGCACCGTGCAGCCGACGCTCTCGCCGACTTTCTCGCCCAGCAGCCACGCCATCCGCCGCGCGGCCGCCCGGGCGGCGATCCGCCGGGGCTCGGCGACGACCACCCGACGCGCCGGACCGTCACCCAGCAGCCCCGCCAGGGCCAGTGGCACCAGCGTCGTCTTGCCGGTACCCGGCGGCGCGACGAGCACCGCGGTGCCGTGCGCGTCCAGGGCGTCGGTCAGACCGGGCAGGGCGCCGCGTACGGGCAGCGCGTCCAGGGCGTCGTAACGGATCACGCTCTCAGTCTCTCCCCCAGCCTCCGGCCGGGGGTGCCCCCATCTCGCTTCGCTCGCACACGAAGATCGCCGTCCCCGGGATCAGGTTCCCGCGCAGCGGCGACCAGCCGCCCCACTCCGAGGTGTTCCAGGCCGGCCACTCCGGCTCCACCAGGTCCACCAGCCGGAGCCCGGCCGCCACGACGTCCCGCACCCGGTCGCCCACCGTGCGGTGATGCTCGACGTAGACCGCGCGGCCCTCCTCGTCCTGCTCGACGTAGGGCGTGCGGTCGAAGTAGGAGGCCGAGACGGACAGGCCCTCCGGGCCCGGCTCGTCAGGGAACGCCCAGCGGACGGGGTGGGTGACGGAGAAGACGAAACGGCCGCCGGGGCGCAACACCCGCCGCACCTCGCGCAGCACCAGCACCGGGTCGGCGACGAACGGCAGCGCGCCGTACGCCGAGCACGCCAGGTCGAAGGAGGCGTCGGCGAAGGGCAGGGCGCCCGCGTCCGCGCACACCAGAGGGAACGCGCTCCCGATCCGCAGCGCGTGCTGCAGCTGGCGGTGGGAGATGTCCAGGGCGACCGGACGGGCCCCCTGCGCGGTCAGCCAGCGCGAGCACTGGGCGGCGCCGGCGCCGATCTCCAGGACGTCCTTGCCCTTGAGGTCCTCCGGCGGCCCGAGCAGCTCGGCCTCCACCTCGTCCAGCCCCTCGGGCCCCCACACGAAGCGGTCGTCGCCGAGGAACGTGCCGTGCTCGGTCTGGTACTCGTCCGCGTTGCGGTCCCACCAGCCCCGGTTGGCACGGGAACTCTCCGCGACATCGGCGTCGCGCCGGGTGGCCTCCGGTTCGTGCTCTTGGATGATCGGCTCCCTCGTCGTACTCTTCCGTCACCTGAATGGCGCGGACCCTCACGGTGGTGTCACGTGAGGGGTGCTCCTAGGCCTGCGTGGCCTCAGAAGACAGGTTGTGTGCCGGGTATGGGGCGATCCGCCCCGGGTGTGCGCCTTCGCGCATTGACCATGTCCGGCTGCCCCCGTATGCTACAAGTTGCGCTGCGGGCCTGCGCACCTCAGACGTAGCAGGCTGCGCTCGCATCTGTTGTATGTCCCCTCGGTTTTCGAGGCGCCACCACGGATTTCGTGGGGCGCTTCCTTGGCTGTCCGGCTTCTTCAGAGCGATACGGGCTCCCGGCGTAGCAGTACCTACGACTTCAATGTCCGTACCGGAGCCCTTTCCCACATGACGAGCAGCACCGAGACCACCGCCACCACCCCGCAGGTTGCGGTCAACGACATCGGTAACGAGGAAGCCTTCCTCGCCGCGATCGACGAGACGATCAAGTACTTCAACGACGGCGACATCGTCGACGGCGTCATCGTGAAGGTCGACCGGGACGAGGTCCTGCTCGACATCGGTTACAAGACCGAAGGTGTCATCCCGAGCCGCGAGCTCTCGATCAAGCACGACGTCGACCCCAACGAGGTCGTCGCCGTCGGTGACGAGATCGAGGCCCTTGTTCTCCAGAAGGAGGACAAGGAAGGCCGCCTGATCCTCTCGAAGAAGCGCGCCCAGTACGAGCGTGCCTGGGGCACCATCGAGAAGATCAAGGAAGAGGACGGCATCGTCACCGGTACCGTCATCGAGGTCGTCAAGGGTGGTCTCATCCTCGACATCGGCCTCCGTGGCTTCCTCCCGGCCTCCCTGGTCGAGATGCGCCGCGTTCGCGACCTCCAGCCCTACGTGGGCAAGGAGCTCGAGGCCAAGATCATCGAGCTGGACAAGAACCGCAACAACGTGGTCCTGTCCCGCCGTGCCTGGCTGGAGCAGACCCAGTCCGAGGTCCGCCAGACGTTCCTCACCACCCTCCAGAAGGGTCAGGTCCGTTCCGGCGTCGTCTCCTCGATCGTCAACTTCGGTGCCTTCGTGGACCTGGGTGGCGTCGACGGTCTGGTCCACGTCTCCGAGCTGTCCTGGAAGCACATCGACCACCCGTCCGAGGTTGTCGAGGTCGGCCAGGAAGTCACCGTCGAGGTCCTCGACGTCGACATGGACCGCGAGCGTGTCTCCCTGTCGCTGAAGGCGACCCAGGAAGACCCGTGGCAGCAGTTCGCCCGGACCCACCAGATCGGTCAGGTCGTCCCGGGTAAGGTCACCAAGCTGGTTCCGTTCGGTGCGTTCGTCCGCGTGGACGAGGGCATCGAGGGTCTGGTCCACATCTCCGAGCTGGCCGAGCGCCACGTGGAGATCCCGGAGCAGGTCGTCCAGGTCAACGACGAGATCTTCGTCAAGGTCATCGACATCGACCTCGAGCGTCGTCGCATCAGCCTCTCGCTGAAGCAGGCCAACGAGTCCTTCGGTGCCGACCCGGCCTCGGTCGAGTTCGACCCGACCCTGTACGGCATGGCCGCGTCCTACGACGACCAGGGCAACTACATCTACCCCGAGGGCTTCGACCCCGAGACCAACGACTGGCTCGAGGGCTACGAGAAGCAGCGCGAGGAGTGGGAGCGCCAGTACGCCGAGGCGCAGACCCGCTTCGAGCAGCACCAGCAGCAGGTCATCAAGAGCCGCGAGGCCGACGCCGCTGCTGCCGCCGAGGGTGGCGACACCGCGGGTGCGGCTCCGGCCGCGGGTGGCGGTTCGTACTCCTCCGAGGGTCCGGACAACTCCGGTGCGCTGGCTTCGGACGAGGCGCTTGCCGCGCTGCGCGAGAAGCTGGCCGGGGGCCAGAGCTGAACGCTGGCTCGCTGAGGCTTAGCAGCTGACTGAGGGACCGTACCTTTCGAGGTGCGGTCCCTCAGGCGTTTGTGGGTTGACTTTCGGCTGCCGGCCGGTGGGGGCTTGTCGCGCAGTTCCCCGCGCCCCTGGGTGGGCTGTCCAACCCGGCAAGATCAATGAGCCCCCTCCTCCGGGAATGCCCGTGCCCGTAAGGGTGTTGTCACGTACGGACACGAGGAGGAGCGGTCACTGTGCTTGATCCGCAGGGTTTGTACGCGTGGGAGCCGAAGGGGCTGGCTGTCGTCGACATGGCGCTCGCCCAGGAGTCGGCCGGTCTTGTCATGCTCTACCACTTCGACGGATACATCGACGCGGGCGAGACCGGCGACCAGATCGTCGACGGACTCCTGGACTCGCTGCCCCACCAGGTCGTCGCCCGCTTCGACCACGACCGGCTGGTGGACTACCGGGCCCGCCGACCGCTGCTGACGTTCAAGCGCGACCGCTGGGCCGGCTATGAGGTGCCGGGCATAGAGGTGCGGCTCGTGCAGGACGCCACCGGGGCGCCGTTCCTGCTGCTGTCCGGGCCCGAGCCGGACGTGGAGTGGGAGCGCTTCGCCGCGGCCGTCAAGGAGATCGTGGAGCGGCTCGGGGTGCGGCTTTCGGTGAACTTCCACGGCATCCCCATGGGCGTCCCGCACACCCGCCCGGTCGGCCTCACCCCGCACGGCAACCGCACCGACCTCGTCCCCGGCCACAGCAGCCCCTTCGACGAGGCGCAGGTGCCCGGCAGCGCCGAGTCCCTCGTCGAGTACCGGCTGATGGAGGCCGGCCATGACGTCCTGGGAGTCGCCGCGCACGTGCCGCACTACATCGCCCGCTCCGGCTACCCGGACGCCGCCCTGACCGTCCTGGAAGCCGTCACCGCGGCGACCGGTCTGGTCCTGCCCGGCATCGCGCACTCCCTGCGCACCGAAGCCCACCGCACCCAGAACGAGATCGACCGGCAGATCCGCGAGGGCGACGAGGAGCTCACCAACCTCGTCGAGGGCCTTGAGCACCAGTACGACGCGATGGCGGGTGCCGAGTCCCGGGGCAACATGCTCGCCGAGCCCGTGGACATCCCGTCGGCGGACGAGATCGGGCGGGAGTTCGAGCGGTTCCTGGCGGAGCGGGAGGGCGACAACTGAGGGGGCAGGTCCTGCCGGGTGCGTTGTCAGAGGCAGGGCCTAAGCTTCGGGGCATGCTGAAGGTGGGCCTGACCGGGGGCATCGGTGCCGGTAAGAGCGAGGTGTCACGGCTGCTCGTGGAGCACGGGGCCGTGCTGATCGACGCGGACCGGATCGCCCGCGAGGTCGTCGCGCCCGGTACGGCAGGGCTCGCCGCAGTCGTCGAGGCGTTCGGCGAGGACGTCCTCGCCGCGGACGGCAGCCTCGACCGGCCCAAGCTGGGCTCGATCGTCTTCGCCGACCCCGACCGGCTCGCCGTGCTGAACTCGATCGTGCACCCCCTCGTCGGCGCCCGCTCCCGCGAACTCGAAGAGGCCGCCGCCCGGGACGCCGTAGTCGTGCACGACGTCCCGCTCCTCACGGAGAACGGCCTCGCGCCGCTGTACGACGTCGTGGTCGTCGTCGACGCCGACCCCGAGACCCAGCTCGACCGGCTCGTCCGGCTGCGTGGCATGACCGAGCAGGACGCACGCGCACGGATGGCCGCGCAGGCGACGCGTGAGCAGCGCAGGGAGATCGCGGACATCGTCATCGACAACGACGTACCGCTGGAAGAGCTCCAAAGACGTGTGAAGGACGTGTGGGACGAGCTCGTGCGTCGAGCTCATGAGGGACAGGGGAACCGGTAGTCCCTGGTGTCGCAGGAATAGCCGCGGCATCATCGCGCGTTGAAGCCCTCCAGTGAGGGAAGGACATTGCCGTGCCCGAGACCAGCGGTTCGACCGGACGTACTCCGGAGACGCATGTCATCGACTACCGCGCCGCCGAGCAGCTGCTCGCCGCGCGGGACCCGCGGGGCGCGGTGAAGCTGCTCGACGAGGTCATCGCCGTGCACCCGGAGAACACCGCCGCCCGGCTGCTGCGCGCCCGCGCCTTCTTCGCCGCCGCGCAACTGCGACCCGCCGAGCTGGAGTTCACCATCGTCCTGGAACGCGAGCCGGACAACGCGTTCGCGCACTTCGCGCTCGCCCGGACCTATGAGCGCCAGGGCCGGGGCGGCCAGGCCAAGCGTCACTTCCGGCTGGCCGCAGCGCTCGATCCGAACCCGCAGTACCTCAAGGCGGCACGGTTCGAAGCGTGAGCGGCCGGGGCGACGGCTCCAGGACCTAGCGGCGGCGGTTCTCGGGCGGTAGATACGGCGGTACGTCGCGGCCCGGCTGGTAGTGCGGGCCCTGGCGGATGTGCCGTAGGACCATGGTCATGTCGATCGTGATCACCAGCCACAGCACCCCGCAGGCCGCAGCCCAGCCGGGGCGCCCGGCGAGGGCGAACGCGGCGGTGCCGAAGATCGCCCAGAGCACACCCCACACGCACAGCCAGAAACGGGCCCGCAATGCACTGCGCGCCGTCGTAGGCTCACTGCCTGTACGCATCGGGACACCACTCCCTTCTTGAAACGTACTCCTCGTTCGCTCCTCGTTCCTTCCGCAGGGGGTCTAGTGCTGCCGGACACCGATGAACTGGCCGAAGTGCTGCTCGACCTCGCCGTACCCCACGAGGACGTCAACGACCTCGTACGGATGGGTCGGCGGGTGACGGACGACCCGGAGCTGCGGCAGTTCCTGGAGCGGTCCGTCGACGAGCTCGTCCGGGGGATGGGCGAGGTCGGCGGCCCGGTCGACCTGCCCGACCTGGACTGGGCCTCGGGCCCCTTGCAGCGCTGCTTCCCCGTGTACGTGTTCGTCGCGACACTGCCGTACACCCGCGCCTATCACCGTGAGCACGGCGTCCCGGCCGACGTCACCCGGCGCACCCTCGCCGACCTCGGGCGGAACATGGCCGTGTACCGCAGGCGGCACGGCCGGGCCGGGGTGCAGTCGCCGAGCTGGCTCACCCACCACTTCCGGGGCCAGCTGTACCAGCTCGGCCGGCTCCAGTTCGAGCGGACGCGGTACGGGCCGTGGAACCGGCGGGCGCTCTCGGGGAGCGGGCTGGACCTGCCGTCCGGCACACCGTGTCTGAGCCTGCACATCCCCGATTTCCTCGGCCCGCTGTCACCGGCCGCCTGCGACCGCTCCCTCGCGTCGGCCGCCGCGTTCTTCGCCCGGCACTTCCCCGAGGAGCCGTACCGGACCGCGCTCTGCCACTCCTGGCTGCTCGACCCGCAGTTGAAGCGGTATCTGCCGGCGGACTCCAACATCGTCCGGTTCCAGGACCGGTTCAAAGGCGCCTGTGTGGACGCGGAGCCGGAGGACACCGAGCCGGTCCAGTTCGTCTTCGGCGACCCGGGGTCGCCGGTCGAGAGCCTGCCGCGCCGTACGGCGGTGGAGCGGGCCGTGGGGGACCATCTGCGTGCGGGCGGGCACTGGTACATCGGGCACGGGTGGCTGCCGTTCGACGAGAGCGGCTGAAATTCCGTTCGTACGCCGATGAGTTCGGGAACGCGTGCCGGTCTACCCCTGTGACAGCACCACGGACCACCGAACACAGGAGACCCCATGTCCGAGACCGCCGCCTCCGCCACCCGCCCCGTCATCGCCGAGTCCGCGACCCCGCGAGGCCGCCGCGCCCGAATCGCCCTGCGCGGTCTGCAGATACTGCTCGCTCTCTTCTACGCCGTCGCCAGCGCGCTGCCCAAGCTGATCGCGCACCCGTCGGCCGCCGAGGGCTTCGACGAGCTCGGCTGGGGCAGCGCGGGGATGTACACCATCGGCGCGCTCGAACTGGCCGGTGCCATCGCGCTGTTGATCCCGGTGCTCCAGTCGGTGGCGGCGATGGCGCTGAGCGCGCTGATGGTGGGCGCGTTCGTCGTCACGATCACCGCCTACGAGGGCGAGAACGCGGCGACACCGCTCATCCTGATCGTGCCGCTCGCCCTGATCGCCTGGGCACGGCGGAGTTCGAACGGGGATCTGCTGCGGTTGGTGCGACGACGCGCGTGAGCGGATGACGACGCCGGGAGGTGGCGTCCGGCCCGGGCCCTTCGGCTCGCCGGACGCCACCGCCGTATGTCACCCGCCCTGTGCCGCTCGCCGTCCGTCACCGCCCGCGCGGCTGTCCGGTTCCGCCCTCCATGAGGCCGCGCAGGCGTTCCATCTCGCGCCGGTCCCGCTTGGTCGGCCGGCCCGTGCCGCGGTCGCGGATGCCGGCCGGGGCGACGGCCTCGCGCGGCGGGGGAGGGGGCGAGTTGTCGACGTAGCACTCGACCGCCACCGGCGCGCCGACCCGTTTGCTGATGAGCCGCTTGACGATGACGATCCGCTCCCGGTTCTCCTGCCGCAGCCGCACCTCGTCGCCGACGCGCACGGCGTGGGAGGGCTTCACGTTGTGCCCGTTCACGCGCACGTGGCCGCCCTTGCAGGCGGCGGCGCCCATGGAGCGCGTCTTGACCAGGCGCACGGACCAGATCCAGCTGTCGATCCGTACGCTCTCGCCGCCGCGCGCACCCGCGGTCGCGCCGCCCGCCGTCCCCTTGTCGCCCTCGTCGTCCTCGGAAGCCATGCCTCGACCTTAGCCCGCGCACGCGGCCGCGACGGCCGTACCGGTCGAGGGTGACTACGGTGGAGACGTGGATGCCCTCACTGACCTCGACCGACGGATCGCGGGCTGTCGGGCCTGCCCGCGTCTCGTCGACTGGCGTGAGGAGGTGGCCCGCACCAAGCGGGCCGCGTTCGCCGACCAGACGTACTGGGGCCGGCCGGTGCCCGGCTTCGGTCCGCCGGACGCCCGGCTGCTGATCGTCGGGCTCGCCCCGGCGGCCCACGGCGGCAACCGGACGGGCCGGATGTTCACCGGGGACCGCTCCGGGGACGTGCTGTACCAGGCGCTGTACGACGTGGGTCTCGCCTCGCAGCCCACGTCGGTCGCCGTCGACGACGGCCTGGAGCTGTACGGCGTACGAGTCACGGCCCCCGTGCATTGCGCTCCGCCCGCGAACAAGCCCACGCCGGGCGAGCGGGAGACCTGCCGGTCCTGGCTCGTGCGGGAGTTGGGCCTCTTGCGGCCGACGCTGCGGGTGATCGTGGTGCTGGGGGCGTTCGGCTGGCAGGCGACGTTGCCGGCGCTGGTGGAGGCGGGGTGGAGAGTGCCCCGGCCGCGCCCGGCGTTCGCGCACGGCGCGCGGGTCGCGCTGGAAGGGGGCGGCGGGCTCGGCGGGCTCGACCTCTTCGGATGCTTCCACGTCAGCCAGCGCAACACCTTCACCGGCAGGCTGACGCCCGCGATGCTGCGGGACGTGCTGAGCACGGCGGCGCGCGCGGCCGCTCTCGACTGAGCGGCCCTTCTCAACCGAGCGGTCTCTCTCAACTGAGGTGACCGGCCAGCCGTACGGACGTTACGGTGCCCGGATGCCTCTCTACCCGGAGATCGAACCGTACGACCACGGCATGCTCGACGTCGGTGACGGCAACCGCGTCTACTGGGAGACCTGCGGGAACCCGCGAGGCAAGCCGGCGGTGGTGCTGCACGGCGGGCCGGGTTCCGGAAGCAACCCCTGGTTCCGGCGGCTGTTCGATCCCGAGGCCTACCGGATCGTGCTGCTCGACCAGCGGGGTTGCGGACGTTCGACGCCGCACGCGAGCGCGTACGAGACGGACATGAGCGTCAATACGACGGCGCACCTGATGGCCGATCTGGAGCTGCTGCGGCGGCGTCTCGGGATCGAGCGGTGGCTGGTGTGGGGTGTGTCGTGGGGCTCGGTGCTCGGGCTGCGGTACGCGCAGACGCATCCCGGTTCCGTGTCCGAGCTCGTCCTCACGGGCGTGGCCACCGGTTCGGACGCCGAGGTCGCCCTGCTGACCAGGGGGCTCGGGCAGTTCTTCCCGGAGGCCTTCGAGCGGTTCGTCGCCGAGGTGCCGGAGGCCGAGCGTGCGGGGAACCTCGCCGCCGCGTACAGCCGGCTCATCGAGTCGCCCGACCCTCGGGTGCGGGAGCGGGCGGCGCGTGCGTGGACCGACTGGGAGACGGCCATGGCCGCCGCACCACCGCGTTCCGTCCCGCGCTACGAGGATCCGGTGTTCCGCATGGGCTTCGCGCGCACCGTGACGCACTACTGGGGAAACGGTCACTTCCTCGGCGAGGGCCGGGAGGAGAGCCGTGAGGAAGGTGTCGTCCTGCGGGACGCGCCCCTGCTCGAAGGCATCCCGGGCACCCTCGTCCAGGGCAGCCTCGACCCCGGCAACCTGCTGGGCGTGGTCTGGCGGCTGCACCACGCCTGGCCGGGCAGCGAGCTGATCGTCGTCGACGACGTGGGGCACAACGCGGGGGCGCCGGACATGGCGGAGGCGCTGGTGGCGGCGACGGACAGGTACGTGAGGCGGGAGCCGGCTCAGACGGAGGGTTGACCGGTCTCCTCCCCGAACAGCTGCCGCATCGTCGAGCGGTAGTTGGTCTGCACGTGGGCCAGCGCGTGCGACCGGGCCCGTGCCGGGTCGCCGGAGGCGATGGCCTCGTACAACTCGCGGTGTTCCACGAGGAGTTGGGGCCACTCCTCGTTCCGTCGGGTCATCCAGCGCAGTCGCCCGGCGACCGGTTCCAGGGCCTCTGTCAGCAGGTTGTTGCCGGCCATGGCGACGATGCGGTCGTGCAGTCGGCTGTTGACGTCGGTGATGGTCTCCGCGTCCCCGGCCTCGGTCGCGGTGGCCGCCTGGTCGAGGAGCCGCTCGACCTCGGCGAGGTCCTCCGGGGTCGCCCGTGACGCGGCGAGTCCGGCCGCGTAGACCTCCAGCGCCTCGCGCAGTTCGAAGAGCTCCTTGACGTCGGCCGGGGTCAGCCGGCGTACGACCGTACGGCGTGCCGACTCGAAGTGGACGAACCCCTCGACGACCAGGGCGCGGATCGCCTCTCGGACCGGAACGCGCGAGACCCCCAGGCGCTCGGCCAGCTCCCGCTCGACGAGCCGGTCTCCTGGCCGCAGGCGCCCGGCGATGATGTCCTGCCGCAGGGTCGCCAGCACGCGTTCGCGTACCGCGCCGATGGGTTCGATCTTCGTCGTGGAGCTCATGGGGCCATTTTGGCGGACCCGGGGCGTGTTTTACGGAGCGTTAACAAGAGCGACATCCGTCAGAACTGTTGACGGGAGGACCATGTCCGCAGTTTGGTATACCAAACGCCGCCGTAGTGTGGGCGGCACCTCCACAAGCAGTCCTCCGTCCCCTGGCTCCTGGAGGCCCCGTGTCCCTCGCCGACCGTGCCGAAGTCACCGGCACACCAGCGTTCGTCCCCGATCCCAGGCTCACCAACGAAGACCTCGCTCCCGCGGGCAAGCGCAACTGGAAGGTCTTCGACCTCTTCGCGCTGTGGATGTCCGACGTCCACAACCTCGGCAACTACACCTTCGCGGCCGGCCTGCTGGTCCTCGGCATGAACGTGTGGCAGGTCTTCACGTCCCTGCTCGTCGGCTTCGTGATCATCTACATCGGCATGAACTGGATGGGGAAGATCGGCCAGCGCCACGGCGTCCCGTTCCCGGTCGTCAGCCGCATCAGCTTCGGCGTCTGGGGCGCCAACATCCCGGCGCTGATCAGGGCCGTGATCGCCATCATGTGGTACGGCATCCAGACGTACCTGGCCTCGGTCGCCGTGAACGTGATGCTGCTGGCCGCCTGGCCGGGCCTGGAGTCCTGGACGCACAGCTCCTTCCTGGGGCTGCACGCGCTCGGCTGGGTCTCCTTCCTCTCCCTCTGGCTCATCCAGGCGTTGATCATCAGCCAGGGCATGGAGTCGGTGCGCAAGTTCCAGGACTTCTGCGGTCCGGCGATCTGGGTGGTGATGATCGCGCTGGCGGTCTGGATCCTGGCCAAGGCCGGCTGGACCATCTCGCTCACGTCCACCCCGCACCCGGTCTCCGTCGGCGAGCAGTGGCGGCAGTGGTTCGGCGCGATCGGCCTGATCCTCGCCACGTACGGCACGCTGATGCTCAACTTCTGTGACTTCTCCCGCTTCGCGCCCGACTACCGCACGGTCCGCAAGGGCAACTTCTGGGGCCTGCCCATCAACTCGACGGCGTTCGTGGTCGTCTCGGTGATCGTCACGGCCGGTTCGCTCGAGGTGTTCGGCGAGGCCATCACCGACCCGGCGGAGCTGGTGGCGAAGGTCGGCAACACCTGGGTCCTGGTGCTGGCCGCCCTGACGTTCGCCATCGCCACCATGGGCGTCAACATCGTCGCCAACTTCGTCTCTCCGGCGTACGACCTGGCCAACGTCTGGCCGCAGAAGATCACCTTCAAAGTCGGCGGCATGATCAGCACCGTGGCGGCGCTGGTCGTCACCCCCTGGAACCTGTTCTCCAACCCGACGGTCGTCAACTACTTCCTGGGCGGCCTTGGCGCCTTCCTGGGCCCGCTGTTCGGCGTGATCATGGTCGACTACTACCTCGTCAAGCGCGGCCGGGTGGACGTCGCGGAACTCTTCTCCGCCGAGCCCGGCTCGCGCTACTACTACCGCAAGGGCGTCAACCCCAAGGCGCTGTGGGCGTTCCTGCCGTCGGCGGGGGTCGCGGCGGTGCTGGCACTGGTGAAGGCGTTCAGCGATGTGTCGCCGTACTCCTGGTTCATCGGGACGGCGATGGCTGCGGGCCTGTACCTGCTGCTGTGCCGCGGTGAGCGCGCCGAGTCCGCCGCCGACTCCGTCACCGAGTCCACCGCCGAGTCCGTGACGCGGGAGGTCTGAAGGACGTGCGGATCGTCGTCACCAACTGCAACACCACGCAGGAGATGACCGAGGAGATCGTACGAGGTGCCCGGGTCGCCGCAGGCCCGGGCACCACCGTGCTCGGACTGACCCCCGCGTGGGGGCCGGAGTCGGCGGAGGGCTGGCTCGACAGCTACCTCTCGGCGGCCGCCGTGATGGACGCGCTGCGGACGTACGAGGGTCCCGAGTACGACGCGGTCGTCATGGCCGGCTTCGGGGAGCACGGAAGGGAGGGCGTACGGGAGCTGGTGGACGTACCGGTCGTCGACATCACCGAGGCCGCCGCGCATCTGGCCTGTCTGCTCGGGCGGCGCTACGGCGTGGTGACCACGCTGGAGCGGTCGTGCGGGCAGATCGAGGACAGCCTGGAGACCGCCGGCGTGGGCCGCAACTGCGTCGCCGTGGTCGGTACGGGGCTGGGCGTGCTGGAACTGGAGGACGGTGAGCGTACCGAGTCCGCCTTTCTGGCGGCCGCCGAGCGTGCGCGGGACGCCGGTGCCGAGGTGCTGGTGCTGGGCTGTGCCGGGATGACCGGTCTGCAGCGGACCGTGGGGGAGAAGCTGGGGGTTCCGGTGGTCGACGGGGTGGGGGCGGCCGTCAAGCTCGCCGAGTCACTGGTGGGGCTGGGGCTGACGACGAGCCGGGCCGGGACCTATGCGAAGCCGTTGCCGAAGCGGCGGGAGTGGGGCCGGACGCCGGGGTGATCACCCCTGGCCGGGACGCCAGACGTACCGCACGTCGGGCTCCCGCTCCTCGTTCCCGCTGCCGTCCGTGTACTCGACGGCGACGAAGCCGTGGCGCTCGTAGAAGCGGTGGGCGGACCTGTTGACCTGGAAGGTCCACAGGCTCAGCCCGCCGGGTCTGCGGCGCTTGGCCAAGTCGACGAAACGGTCGCCGATGCCTTGGCCCCGGTGGTCGGGGGCGAGGTAGAGCTGGGAGAGCTGGTCGTGGTCGAGGACCATGAGGCCGATGACGCCGCTGATGCTGGCGGTGGCCTCGGTGGCTTCGGCGACCCAGGTCTCCCTGAGGGGGATCACCACCTCCCGGAAGTAGGTCCGCACGGCGTCGTCGGAGTGCGGCCGGACGACCGTCGGCAGGGCGGCGGCGAACGACCGCAGCCAGACGTCGGCGGCGGCACTGGCGTCGGACGCGGTGGCGCGGCGGAGCACGACCGGTGTCATGGCCGCGGCTCTCCGGCCGGCTTGTCGGGAACGGCGGCCGTGGCCGTGATCTCCACCAGCTGCCCCGTGTAGCCGAGGCAGGCCACGCCCAGGAGCGTCGACGAGTGGGGACCGGCGCTCAGTCCCGATGCCTCGACGACCTCCCAGACGGCGGACAGCACGGCGGTGTCGCCGCTCACGACGTACACGTCGGTCGACAGCACGTGCGCCAAGTCGCTGCCGACCGCCCGCAGTTGCTCCTCCAGGTTGGCGATCACCTGCTCGGCCTGCCGTACGGGGTCTCCCTCGCCGACGAGGTTCCCGTCACCGTCCAGCGGCACGGAACCCGCGAGGAAGGCGAGCCTTGTGCCGGCGTCCACGACGGAGGCGTGGGAGTAGGTGGGGGGAGGGAAGAGGGTCGGGGAGGTGACTCGCCGGATCATGGGGGCTCCTGGGGGTGCCTGGGAGGTGTGGAGTGGTGTGGTCTCAACTTGAGTCGTGGAGCCACAACTTGCCGATCATCCGGGGCCTGACCCCACGTACGCATCCGAATTTCCCTACGCTGCGCGTATGGCTGCCCTCCCAGACTCCGCCCTTCCGGACTCCGACCTCCCAGACTCCGTCTTCCTGGACACCACCGCCGACCGCCTCGCCTCCCTCCCCACCGTTCAGGCCGTCGCCCTCGGTGGATCCCGGGCGCAGGGCAGTCACAGGCCGGACAGTGACTGGGACCTGGCCGTCTACTACCGGGGTCCCTTCGACCCGGAGGATCTTCGTGCCGTCGGCTGGGTGGGTGAGGTGTCGGAGGTCGGCGGGTGGGGCGGTGGTGTCTTCAACGGGGGAGCGTGGCTGACGGTCGAGGGGCGGCGTGTGGACGTTCACTACCGCGATCTCGACGTGGTGGAGCGGGAGTTGGCGGAGGCGGAGGAGGGGCGGTTCCGGGTGGAGCCGTTGATGTTCCATCTCGCGGGGATTCCCAGCTATCTGGTGGTGGCCGAGTTGGCGATCAACCGGGTGCTGCGGGGGGAGCTGCCGAGGCCGGCCGCCTATCCCGAGCGGCTGCGTCGCACCGCGAGCGAGCGTTGGTACGGCACCGCCCGGGCCACTCTCGCCTACGCGCGGGCCAACCATGCTCCGGCCGGCCGCCTCAGTGAGGTCGCGGGTGCCCTCGCCACGGCCGCCGCGCAGACCGGGCACGCCGTGCTGGCGGCGCGCGGGGAATGGGTGACGAACGAGAAGCGGCTGCTGGAGCGGGCGGGGTTGCGGGGCGTCGACGATGTCATCGGGTCGCTGGGCCAGGCGTCTGGCGAGGGGCTGAGTCCGGCGGTCGACGAGGCGGAGCGGCTTTTCGAGCAGGTGATGGAGCGGGCCGCGTCTTCTCTGTCTTCTCTCGAGGGGTGTGGCCCGGCGAGCGGATCCGCTGGATAATTTGTCCCTGTAAGGGGCGTTTGTCTGATGCGGTGATGTGCCGCCTGGGGGCACGCGATGGGTGCGGGACTGGTCGGGGAGCGGATCGCGGGCTACCAGGTGGAGTGCGAGCTCGGTCGTGGGGGCATGGCCGTGGTGTACCGGGCGAGGGATCTGCGTCTGGAACGCACGGTGGCGCTGAAGCTGCTGACCCCGGACATGGTCCGCAATGACACCTTCCGCCGCCGCTTCGCCCACGAGCAACGGGCGGCCGCGGCGCTCGACCACCCGCACATCGTGCCGATCTTCGAGGCCGGCGAGACGGAAGGCGTTCTGTACATCGCCATGCGGTACGTCCCGGGGCTGGATCTGCGGGCCCTGCTCGACCGGGACGGACCCCTGCCGGTCGCGACGGCCGTACGCATCGCCGCGCAGGTGGCGTCCGCCCTGGACGCGGCCCATGAACACGATCTGGTGCACCGGGATGTGAAACCCGGCAATGTGCTGGTGGCCCGGGGGACGGACAGTGATCACCCGGAGCACGTCTATCTCACGGATTTCGGGCTGACGAAGAAGTCGCTGTCGCTGACCGGGCTCACGTCCGTGGGCGAGTTCGTCGGCACGCTCGACTATGTGGCACCGGAGCAGATCGCCGGGCGACCGGTGGACGGCAGGTGCGATCTGTACAGCCTCGCCTGCGTCGTCTACGAGACGCTCGCGGGCGGGCCGCCCTTCCAGCGCGACGACAGCATGGAACTGCTGTGGGCCCACCAGTACGACCAGCCGCCCGCCCTGAGCGAGAGGCGGCCGGGGACTCCGGCGGAGATGGACGAGGTCGTGGCACGGGCCCTGGCCAAGGTCCCCGAGGACCGCTACGACTCCTGCCTGGACTTCGTGGCGGCGCTGCGCAGGTCGGCGCGGGACGCCGAGCGGGAGCCGAAGTCGGAGGCGGACACGCATCCGCCGACCCAGGTGGACCGGGCGGTGGGGCCGCTCCCTCACCCGCCGCAGTGGGCCCGGCCCGTCTTTGACCGCCGCCCCGGTCGCTGACCGGACGCGCTTGTACCCCGCCACTTCGGGTCCGTCAAGCCCCGAACCCTCGGAACATGACCAAGCGGGATGAAACGGGCCTACTGGAAGTGCGCCTCACCGGAAACGCCGGATCGAACGAGGCACCGGGGCACCGCCAAGGGCCATTCACTCCTGAGGGAATCATGAACTCTGCCACCCGCACTCGCGAGAACGTCCGTTCCAAGCGCCGTCTGGGCCTGACCATGGCGGCGGTGTCGGCCGCGGTCGTCACCGGAGGCGTCATCCTGCCGGCCACCGCCGCGACGGCGGCCCCGATGTCCTCCGAGTCGGCCGCAGCCGTGGCGCCCCAGGCCAAGGGCAACGACAGCGACAACGATAAGGGCAAGGACGGAGACGGGGACCGGGGCGGAGACAAGGACAAGCGCAAGAACAAGCACAAGAAGATCTACTGCTGGAGCGATGACCACAAGGAGCACTTCAAGGATCGCAAGGACAAGGACCGCAAGGGCAAGGGCAAGGGCCACGACAAGTGGAAGAAGGACTACTGCTGGGCGGGCGGCCAGAAGTTCTACTGGTCGGAGAAGTACGAGTGCTACTTCGTGGTGATCAAGCACGTCAAGCGCTACTTCTGGGACAGCCACAAGGACTTCCACTACTTCGAGAAGCACTACAACGAGTGGAAGGTCGAGATCCACCTGCACTTCTGGGAGGACAAGGACCACTGGAAGGACGAGCGCGAGGTGAAGGACAAGCACAAGAACGGGGAGAACGGCGAGCACGGGGAAGGGACCGAGGGCGGCACTGAGACCGGGGACGGCACGACCGAGCAGGGCACCGAGAACGGCACCGACACCGAGAACGGGACCGACACCGAGAACGGCACCGACAACGGGACCGACACGGAGACCGGCGACGGCACGACTGACCAGGGCACCGAGAACGGCACCGGCACCGAGCAGGGCACCGAGACCGGCACCGAGGACGGTACCCAGACCGGCGACGGCACGACCGACACGACCGAGCAGGGCACCGAGGTGCAGCCCCAGCCCGACGCGCAGCCCGAGCCGGAGGTCCTGGTCGACGAGCCCGCCCCGGCCGCGTAAGTCCACCCACTCTGACGGGGTGAAGGCACTGAGACCTTCACCCCGTCACCCTTTCCCGCCTTCCCGAAAGGAACCACCGCTCATGTCCACCCAGCCCTGGCAGCGACGCCTCGCCCAGATAGCCCACCCCCGCTCGATCGCCCCCGGCGCGGCCGACGCAGCCTCCACGCACCCCCACGTGGCACCCCGAACCCACCGATCCGCTGCGGAGCACCCCATGCGCCGACCGTCGGGCACCGGACCTCGCCATCACCCCCGAGCTCCCCCGAGCTGCCCCGATTTCCCCAGGTCAGGCCGAGTTGAGGAACTGTTCGGCCCAGACCGTCTTGCCGGTGGGCTCGTGCCGAGTGCCCCAGCGCTGGGCGAGCTGGCCGACCAGCAGCAGGCCCCGCCCTCCCTCGTCGAAGACCCTGGCGCGGCGCAGGTGCGGGGCCGTGCTGCTGGAGTCGAAGACCTCGCTGATCAGGGTGCGGCCCTCGTGGATCAGGCGCAGCCGGACGGGCCGGCGGCCGTAGCGCAGGGCGTTGGTGACCAGCTCGCTCACCACGAGTTCAGTGATGAACCCGGCCTCGTCCAGCTGCCAGGCGGCCAGCTGGTCGGCGGCCAGCCGACGGGCCCGAGCGACGACCGTGGGTTCGAAGTCCAGCTCCCAGGTGGCGACCCGGTCGGCGCCGAGGCAGCGGGTGCGGGCGGCGAGCAGGGCGATGTCGTCGTCCGGCGGGTGGGTCAGCATGGCGGCGAGGAGCCGGTCGCAGACCGTGTCCGGCGTCGGTGCGGGGCGGGCGAGGGTGGCGAACATCTTGTCCAGCGCCTCGTCGATGTCGTGATCGCGGGCTTCGAGCAGACCGTCGGTGTACAGCGCGATCAGGCTGCCCTCGGCCAGTTCGGTCTCGACGGTCTCGAACGGCAGGCCGCCGAGGCCCAGCGGCGGGCCGGGCGGCACGTCGAGGAAGCGCACCGCGCCGTCGGGGGCGACCACGGCGGGCGGGGGATGGCCGGCCCGCGCCAGGGCGAGGCGGCGGGAGATGGGGTCGTAGACCGCGTACAGACAGGTGGTGCCGATGCCCGCGGCGCCCTCCTGGGCCTCCTGCGGCCCGGCCTCCTCGGCGGACAGGTGCACCACGAGATCGTCGAGGTGGGTGAGCAGTTCGTCGGGCGGCAGATCGACGTCGGCCAGGGTGCGCACCGCCGTACGTACCCTCCCCATGGTCGCCGCCGCCCGGACGCCGTGGCCGACCACGTCGCCCACGACCAGGGCGACCCGGGCGCCCGACAGCGGGATCACGTCGAACCAGTCGCCGCCCACCCCGGCCCGGCCGCCGGCCGGGAGATAGCGGGTGGCTACGTCCAGCGCGTGCTGGTCGGGCAGGGTCTGCGGGAGCAGGCTGCGCTGGAGGGTCATCGTGGTGGTGCGTTCCCGGCCGCGCTGCCGGGCCCGCCGGATGCCCTCGGCCGCCGCGCCCGCGAGCTGTTCGGCCAGCCACTTGTCGTCCGTGTCGAACGGCTCCCGGCGCCGGTGCCGGCCCAGCAGCACCGCACCGAGCATGCCGCCGCCCTGCGCGCGCAACGGCACCACCATCACCGAGTGCACCCGAGCCCGGCCGATCCAGGCGGCCTGCGGGTCCTCCTCGGCCCAGCGCGCGACGGCCGGTTCGCCCACCCCGTACACGGCCGCCTGCCCCTCGACCAGGCACCGGGTCACCGGTGAGAGCGCCGGGTAGCGCACCGACTCTCCCGGCGTGACGCGGACGCCGCCGTCGTCGAGGACGGACCGGACCGCGACCCGGCTCAGCACGGCCCGTCCCGCCGACTCGGCCGACAGCACGGGGTCCGCCTCGCCGCTGCGCCGAAAGGCGTCCAGCACCTCGACGGCGACGTAGTCCGCGACGGCTGGTACGGCCACCTCGGCCAGCTCCTGAGCCGTGCGCTCGGCGTCCTCGGTGGTGCCGATCCGGGGCAGGGCCTGAAGCAGCATCCGCTGCCGGGCCGGATCGCCGCCCGTCGTGTGGTACGCCACCAGGCACACCGCACGGACCCGGCCCTCCGCGTCCTTCAGCGGAGCCAGCGACGCCGGCCAGCCGCCCTCCGCGCCCACACCCCCGGGACCCAGCACATCCGCGACATGCTGCACCCCGCCGCCTTCGAGCACGAGGCGCATCGCCGCCTCGGCGCGGTCGCTCAACGGATGCGGCGCCAGCTCCGCCAGCCGCCACCCGTGCATCTCCTCCGCGCTCAGCGACAGCGCGCCCTCCAGGCCGGCGTTCGCCGCCACCAGCCGCAGCTCCCGGTCGAACACCCCCACGCTGCACGGCAGTTGGCGCAGCACCCACTCCCCGAGCAGCCCGTCCTTCGGCAGATCCTCGCCCGGCGACGACGGCCCCCCGGCCGCTCCCGCCACCACCAGCCACTCGGCCGCCGCGCCACCGGAGGCCCGCCGGTGCGCCAGCAGCCGCCGCGGCAGCTGCCGCCCGTCCCGATGCCGTAGCACCGCCGAGCCGCTCCAGCCGCGACGGCCGGCCGCGACCCGCCGTACCCGTTCCTCGACGTCATCGGCCACCAGCCGGGCCGCCGGGTGCCCCACCACCTCGGCCGGTCCGTAGCCCAGCAGCCGCCCGGCTCCCTCGCTCCATCCCGTCACGATGCCCCGCTCGTCCACGGTGGCCGTGCACGGCTCCTGCGGCGCGACGCTCGCCCGCGCCCATTCGCCGGAACGGGAGGAAGGACGCGCCATCACCGCTCCTCTCGCCGTTCACCGCTTCCGTGCCGGCAGCACCCCCTGACCAGCATGATCCCGGCGCACACCAACCACAACCGGAGGCGGTGTCGGTACGGGACTCCGCCTGTGACACGCCTGTGACAGCGGGCGGACGCGGTGATGACCTCGCTCAAACATTCTCTTTACAACGGGCAAATCGAAGTATTCAGGCATTCGCGCATCAGGTATCAGGTATTGCCCTCTGCTTCCAAGGGTGTGAGCAGAAACGACCGCGCCGACCAGCCCTGGTCCTGCTGCTCGCCGGCCTGGCCGTCGGCGTACCGCTGTGGCTGGTCGTCGTCACCTCCGCGAAGCC
>NZ_JAKEIP010000099.1 GCF_021474425.1 Streptomyces muensis
TCAGTGCTGGCCATGGCGGCGGATCTCCCCACGCAGTTCTTCGGTGATCTCCCGCGAGAGCTCGGCGACCTCGGAGTCCTCGATGCGGCGCGGCTGCGGGATGCCGACCGTCCATTCCCGGGCGATTCGGCCCGGCCGGGAGGACAGCAGTACGACGCGCTGGGCCAGTCGTACCGCCTCGCGCACGTTGTGCGTCACGAACAGCACCGACAGTCCCGTCTCCCGCCAGATCCGGGTGAGTTCGTCGTGCAGCACGTCGCGTGTGATCGCGTCCAGGGCGGCGAAGGGCTCGTCCATCAGCAGCAGCCGGCTGTCCTGGGCGAGGGCCCGGGCCATGGCGACCCGCTGGCGCATGCCGCCGGACAGCTCGTGGACCCGCTTGCCGTAGGCGCCCTTGAGCCGGACCAGTTCGAGGAGTTCCTCGGCCCGCTCGCGCCGCTCGGCCTTGGCCACGCCCCGCAGCTTGAGGGCGAGTTCGATGTTCTTGCCCGCGGTCAGCCAGGGGAAGAGGGCGTGTTCCTGGAACATCAGGGCGGGGCGGCCGTCGGTGGTGATGCTGCCCGTGCTGGGCCGGTCCAGACCGGCGACCAGGTTCAGCAGCGTCGACTTGCCGCAGCCCGAGGCCCCCAGGAGGGTGACGAACTCGCCGGGCGCGACATCGAGGGTGATGTCGTCCAGGACGAGTTGCTGCCCGGCGGGGCCGGCGAAGGACTTCGAGACGTGGTCGATGCGGGCGGCGTGCTCGACGGACGCATCCGTGTCGGCGGCCTTGGCGAGGGCGGTAGCCATGGTCGTCACCTCCTGGGAACTCGCGGAATCCGAATAAGGGGCTTACTCGACGCCGAGCCCGGCGTCGTCGACCTCGGGTTCGCCCTCGGCCTTGAGGACCTTGTTCAGCGGCGCCAGGTCGTAGATGCCGGTCAGGTCCGGCTTCTGCAGCAGGCCCGCCTCGACCGCGTGCCGGGCCTCGGTGTCGAGCGTGGCCGCCAGCGGGTCGTCGGTGACCTGGATGGACCGCCACGCCGGGTCGAGCACGTCGGCCGGCAGCGCCTTCCCGGTGTCGGCCTTCAACTGGGCGTTCGCCGCGGCCTTCGCCTTCTCCGGGTTGTCGCCGATCCACCGGTTGGTGCGCACCGAGGCACGCAGCACGGCCTCGACGGCCTCGGGGTGCTCCTCGAGGAAGTCCTGCCGCACGATGACGTTCGTGATCACGAACTTCTTGTCCGGCCACAGGTCGGCCTCGTCCAGCAGCACCTTGCCGCCCTCGGCGACCAGCTTCGACGCGGTCGGCTCCGGCACCCACGCGCCGTCGATCGACCCCGACTTGTAGGCGTCCGGCGTGATCTTGTTGTCGGTACGGACGACGGACACGTCACCCTTGCCGCTCTCCGCGTCGACCTTCCAGCCCTGCCCGGAGATCCAGTTGAGGANCGCCACGTCCTGGGTGTTGCCGAGCTGCGGCGTGGCGATCCTCTTGCCCTTGACGTCCTTCAGGGACTTGATCTTCTCCGGGTTCACGACGAGCTTCACGCCGCCCGACGCCGAACCGGAGATGATCCGCAGGTTGGTGCCGTTGGACTTGAGGTAGCCGTTGATGGCGGGGGAGGGACCGATCCAGCCGATGTCGATGGATTTGGAGTTCAGCGCCTCGATCTCCGAGGGACCCGCGTTGAACGTGGCGTACTCGGCCGTCGTCCCGCCCAGCTCCTTCTGGAACAGCCCCTCGTGCCGCCCGACCAGCGCGGTGGCGTGCGTGAGGTTCCCGAAGTAGCCGATCCGCACCGAGTCCAGGCCGTCGACCTTGGCCGCCCCGGCGATGGCGTGCTCCGTGTTCTCCTTGGCCTGGGAGCCGTAGCCGCAGGCCGCGAGGGCCAGCAGCGGCAGCGCGGCCAGGACGGCGAACGTCCGTCGCAGGACGGGGGTGGCAGGCACGGGAGGGGTTCCTCTCGGTGGCCCGGCGGCACGCCCGTGTCAGGTCGTGGCCGGGGAGTCGGCGGGATCGTGGGGAACGGCGCGCACACGCTGCACGCACGTCAGCGCGCACATCGCGCCACTCCGCCCTGCCCGCTGCCGAGGGCGCCGCTGCCGACGCGGCCGCCCTCCTTCGCGAACGTGGAGTACACGTCGTGGGCCTTCATGTCAGAAGTCCCACCCGTCGTCCTCGGCCTCGTCCTTGACCGGCTCGGGCGAGGCGAACGACTCGCCGACCATGCCCGCGGTGAGCGTGGTGCCGTCGTTCGGGTCGATCAGGATGAACGATCCGGTACGGCGCGAGTCGGCGTAGGAGTCGACCGGCAGCGGCTCGGCGGTACGGACCTTCACCCGGCCGATGTCGTTGGCGACGAGCTGTCCCGGGTGCGGGTGCAGGGACAGGTCGTCCAGCGTGAGCCGGGACGGGATGTCCTTCACGATCGCCTTGACCGTGCGCGTGCCGTGCTTGAGCAGCACCCGGTGGCCTACGGTCAGCGGCGCGTCGGCGACATGGCAGACGGTGGCCTCGATGTCCTGCGTGGTCGGCGGCGCGTCCTTGGTCGGCACGATCAGGTCGCCGCGCGAGATGTCGATGTCGTCCTCCAATAGGAGGGTCACCGACTGCGTGGTCCACGCGATGTCGACCGGCTCGCCCAGCAGGTCGATGCCGGAGATCTTCGACGTACGGCCCGACGGCAGCACGGTCACCGACTCGCCGACCCGGAACGAACCGGCGGCGATCTGACCCGCGTAGCCCCGGTAGTCCGGGTGCTCGGCGGTCTGCGGCCGGATCACGACCTGCACGGGCAGCCGCGCGTGGCAGTGGCTCAGGTCGTGGGTGACCGGGACCGTCTCCAGGTGCTCCAGGAAGGTCGGGCCGCCGTACCAGTCCATGTTCGCGGACGGGTCCACCACGTTGTCGCCGGCCAGCGCAGAGATCGGGATCGCGGTGATCTCCGGGACGCCCAGCTCCAGCGCGTACGCCGTGAACTCCTCGGCGATGGCGGCGAACACGGACTCCTGGTAGTCGACCAGGTCCATCTTGTTCACGGCGAGCACGACGTGCGGCACCCGCAGCAGGGCCGCGATGGCCGCGTGCCGGCGGGTCTGCTCGACGACGCCGTTGCGGGCGTCGACCAGGATCACCGTCAGCTCGGCCGTCGACGCGCCCGTCACCATGTTGCGGGTGTACTGCACATGCCCGGGGGTGTCGGCGAGGATGAACCGGCGCCGGGGCGTGGCGAAGTAGCGGTACGCCACGTCGATGGTGATGCCCTGCTCGCGCTCGGCCCGCAGACCGTCCGTCAGCAGCGCCAGGTCGGGCGCCTCCTGGCCGCGGTTGCGGGAGGCGTGCTCGACGGCCTCCAACTGGTCGGCGAGGACCGACTTGGAGTCGTGCAGCAGCCGGCCCACCAGCGTCGACTTGCCGTCGTCGACGGAGCCCGCGGTGGCGAACCGCAGCAGCGTGGTGGCCGAGAGCTCCTCGGTCGTGATCGTGCTCATGATTAGAAGTACCCCTCGCGCTTACGGTCTTCCATCGCGGCCTCGGAGAGCTTGTCGTCGGCGCGGGTGGCGCCGCGCTCGGTGAGCCGGGACGCGGCGATCTCGGCGATGACCTGCTCCAGGGTCACCGCGTCGGAGTCGACGGCACCCGTGCAGGACATGTCACCGACGGTCCGGTAGCGGATGAGCCGCTTCTCGACGGTCTCGCCGTCCTTGGGCCCGCCCCACTCGCCGGCCGTCAGCCACATGCCGCTGCGGGCGAACACGTCACGCTCGTGCGCGAAGTAGATCTCCGGCAGCTCGATGCCCTCACGGGCGATGTACTGCCACACGTCCAGCTCGGTCCAGTTGGACAGCGGGAACACCCGGACGTGCTCGCCGGGCGCGTGCCGGCCGTTGTACAGGTTCCACAGCTCGGGCCGCTGCCGGCGCGGGTCCCACTGCGAGAACTCGTCCCGCAGCGAGAAGACGCGCTCCTTGGCCCGTGCCTTCTCCTCGTCGCGCCGCCCGCCGCCGAAGACCGCGTCGAACTTCTCGCTCTGGATCTTCTCGGTCAGCGGCACCGTCTGCAGCGGGTTGCGCGTGCCGTCCGGGCGCTCCTTGAGCACACCCCGGTCGATGTAGTCCTGCACCGACGCGACATGCAGCCGCAGGTTGTGCTTCTCGACCGTGCGGTCGCGGTACTCGATGACCTCGGGGAAGTTGTGCCCCGTGTCGACGTGCAGCAGCGTGAACGGCACCGGCGCCGGAGCGAACGCCTTCAGCGCCAGGTGCAGCATGACGATGGAGTCCTTGCCGCCGGAGAAAAGGATCACCGGCCGCTCGAACTCGCCCGCCACCTCACGGAAGATGTGGACGGCCTCGGATTCCAGCGCGTCCAGGTGGGAGAGGGCGTACGGGGAGTCCGTACCGTCCTCGCCCCCCTTGACCGTGGCAACGGTCGTCGTCATGCCAGTCCCCTCTCGGTGAGCAGCGCGTGGACCGCGCCCGCGGATTCCTGGACCGTCTGGTTCTGCGACTCGATCCGCAGATCGGGCGACTCGGGCGTCTCGTACGGGTCGTCGACCCCGGTCAGGCCGGTCAGCTCGCCCGCGGCCTGCTTGGCGTACAGCCCCTTCACATCGCGTACGGAGCACACCTCGACCGGCGTGGCCACGTGCACCTCGAGGTACGCCGTCCCGCCCTCCTGGTGGCGCTTGCGCACCGCGTCACGGCTGTCGGCGTAGGGCGCGATCACGGGGACGAGCGCCTTCACGCCGTTACGGGCGAGCAGTTCGGCGAGGAAGCCGATGCGCTGCACGTTGGTGTGCCGGTCCTCGCGGCTGAAGCCGAGGCCCGCCGAGATGAACTCGCGGATCTCGTCGCCGTCGAGCACCTCGACGCGGTGGCCCTCCTCGCGGAGCCGGCCGGCCAGTTCGTAGGCGATGGTGGTCTTGCCGGCGCTCGGCAGACCCGTGAGCCAGACGGTGGCTCCGCTCGTCACGTGGTTCTCCAAATTCGCAGAAGGCGTGGGAAACGCCGAGGACTCGGTCATGGGTCAGCCGTGCAGCCCGCACTCGGTCTTGGCGCGGCCCGCCCAGCGGCCGGCGCGGGCGTCCTCGCCCTCGAGGACCCGGCGGGTGCAGGGGGCGCAGCCGACGGAGGCGTAGCCGTCCATCAGCAGCGGGTTGGTGAGGACGCCGTGCTCGGTGACGTAGGCGTCGACGTCGTCCTGCGTCCAGCGGGCGATCGGGGAGATCTTGACCTTCCGGCGCTTCTCGTCCCAGCCGACGACCGGGGTGTTCGCCCGGGTCGGGGACTCGTCGCGGCGCAGACCGGTCGCCCAGGCCACATAGTCCTTCAGGCCCCGCTCCAGCGGCTCGACCTTGCGCAGCTTGCAGCACAGGTCGGGGTCGCGGTCGTGCAGCTTCGGGCCGTACTCGGCGTCCTGCTCGGCGACCGTCCGGCGCGGGGTGAGGGTGATGACGTTGACGTCCATCACGGCCTCGACCGCGTCCCGGGTGCCGATGGTCTCCTCGAAGTGGTAGCCGGTGTCGAGGAACACGACGTCCACGCCGGGCATCGCGCGTGAGGCGAGGTGGGCGACCACCGCGTCCTCCATCGACGAGGTCACGCAGAAGCGCTTGCCGAAGGTGTCGACCGCCCACTGGAGGATCTCCAGCGCGGAGGCGTCCTCCAGGTCGCGGCCCGCCTGCTCGGCGAGCGCCTTCAGATCGTCGGTCGTGCGCTCTTCCTGAAGCGTCGTCATATCTGTTTTCCCCCTGCGTCGTTGTGCTGAAGGCCCCGGGCGAGCAGCCCGAGGAACTTCAACTGGAATGCGCGGTTGCACGCCGCGCATTCCCACGCGCCGTGGCTGCCCTCCAAGGCCTCACTCGGCCGGAGGTCCTCGTCGCCGCAGTAGGGGCAGTAGAAGGGGGCGGCCCGCTCGCTCATGACAGGGCCTCCTCGGAGGCGCGCGCGGCCCAGGCGGCGAACCGCTCGCCGTCCTCGCGCTCGTCCTGGAAACGCTTCAGCACACGCTCGACGTAGTCGGGCAGCTCGTCGGAGGTGACCTTCAGGCCACGCACCTTGCGGCCGAAGCCGGCCTCCAGGCCCAGTGCGCCACCGAGGTGCACCTGGTAGCCCTCGACCTGCTCGCCCTGGTCGTTGAGGACCAGCTGCCCCTTGAGACCGATGTCCGCCACCTGGATACGGGCACAGGCGTTCGGGCAGCCGTTGAGGTTGATGGTGATCGGCTCGTCGAACTCCGGGATGCGGCGCTCGAGTTCGTCGATCAGCTGGGAGCCGCGCGCCTTGGTCTCGACGATGGCGAGCTTGCAGTACTCGATGCCGGTGCAGGCCATGGTGCCGCGCCGGAACGGGGACGGCTTGGCCGTCAGGTCCAGCGCCTCAAGGGCCTCGACCAGCGGCTCGACCTGCGCCTCCTCGACATCGAGGACGATCATCTTCTGCTCGACGGTGGTGCGGACCCGGTTCGAGCCGTGCGCCTCGGCCACCTCGGCGATCTTCGTGAGCGTGGCGCCGTCGACCCGGCCGACGCGCGGCGCGAAACCGACGTAGTAGCGGCCGTCCTTCTGCCGGTGCACCCCGACGTGGTCGCGCCAGCGGCCCGCGGGGTCGGCGGGCGCGGGACCGTCGACCATCTTGCGCTTCAGGTAGTCGTCCTCCAGGACCTGCCGGAACTTCTCCGGGCCCCAGTCGGCGACGAGGAACTTCAGGCGGGCGCGCGTCCGAAGGCGCCGGTAACCCCAGTCCCGGAAGATGCCGACCACGCCGGCCCACACCTCGGGCACCTCGTCCAGCGGCACCCAGGCGCCGAGCCGGACGCCGAGCTTCGGGTTGGTGGACAGCCCGCCGCCGACCCACAGGTCGAAGCCGGGGCCGTGCTCGGGGTGCTCGACACCGACGAACGCGATGTCGTTGATCTCGTGGACCACGTCGAGCAGCGGGGAGCCGGAGATCGCCGTCTTGAACTTGCGCGGCAGGTTGGAGAACTCCTTGCTGCCGATGTACCGCTCGTGGATCTCGTCGATCGCCCAGGTGCCGTCGATGATCTCGTCCTCGGCGATCCCGGCGACCGGCGAGCCGATGACGACACGGGGGCAGTCGCCGCAGGCCTCGGTGGTGGACAGCCCGACCGCCTCCAGGCGGTCCCAGATCTCCGGGACGTCCTCGATGCGGATCCAGTGCAGCTGGATGTTCTGCCGGTCGGTGATGTCCGCGCTGCCGCGCGCGAACTCCTCGGAGATCTCGCCGATCACCCGCAGCTGCTGAGTGGTGAGGCGACCGCCGTCGATGCGCACCCGCAGCATGAAGTACTTGTCGTCCAGCTCCTCCGGCTCCAGGATCGCGGTCTTGCCGCCGTCGATCCCGGGCTTGCGCTGGGTGTACAGGCCCCACCAGCGCATCCGGCCGCGCAGGTCGTTGGGGTCGATCGAGTCGAAGCCCCGCTTGGAGTAGATCGTCTCAATGCGTGTCCGCACATTGAGACCGTCATCGTCCTTCTTGAACTGTTCGTTGCCGTTCAGCGGGGTGTGGTGCCCCGCGGCCCACTGACCCTCACCGCGGTGACGGCTCACCTTGCGGCGGGGAGTCGTGGCGGCAGGTTTCTGCGGGGTGGCGGCCATGGTGGTTACGTCCTTCGGGACAGGCGGGAATTCGGCTCTGACCTGCGCATACGGGCGCATGGGTATAGGTGCGCGGCATTGCGCGGGAATGAAGCGGAAAAAGAGAGATGTCGGGCGCTGCGGGGCTGTCAGCGCGCCGGACAGATGGCGCTGGACATGCGGCCGAGGTCGACGTGCCGCCGACTCACCAAGGCAATTCCAGTTCCAGACATGACGGAAGCGTGTCACGGCGATCTGGACACAGTCCAGCTTCGTCCAAGATGCGGACACCCTTGTCCCGGAGAGTGAGACAAGGGTGGTGTCGGTCACATGGCCTGTTTCGGACCGTTTCTCGCCAGCTCAGCCAGGGTAAGCCCCGGGCCACGGTCCGGGCGTGGCCACCACGGCCTCCTCCTCGACCTTGGTGTCGAAGAGCTTGAAGCCACGACGCAGATAGTTGTCCATGGCGTGCTCGCCGTCCTTGCTGCAGGTGTGCAGCCAGACCCGCTTCGTCCGCGCCAGCCCCGGCCAGCGCTCCGCGAGATCCCAGGCACGCGCGGCGCCGTACGACAGCAGATGACCTCCGATCCGGCGGCCGCGGAAGGCCGGGATCAGGCCGAAGTGCTCGATCTCCACGACGCCGTCGTCCTGCGGGCTCAGCTCCAGGTACCCCGCGGGCGTCCCCCGCTCGTAGGCGACCCACGTCTCGACACCCGGACGCTCCAGATGCGCCTGCCACTGCGCGTACGTCCAGCCGAGCTGGTCGGTCCAGAGGACGTCGCCGCCGACAGAGGTGTACAGGAAGCGGCTGAACTCGGGGGACAGCACCTCGGAGCGGACGATCCTCACGTCGCCCTCCGGGGCGGCGGCCGGGAGGAGGTCGGTCGGGGACGTCTGCTCCAGGGACCAGGTGGTCACGGCGATGTTGGGCATGGTGGTCAGAAAATCATCCGAATGGGGGGTCTGTCGATTGTCCGCGGGTTCGTTGTGGCTGGTCGAGCCCGCGCGGCGGAGCCGCACATCGATACGGCCCGCCCCCCCTTCGGGGCGCTTCAGCCCAGCGCCGAATCGATCGAACTCAGCGGCAGGGCGAACAGTGCCCGGCCCGACTGGGACCAGACCTCGCCGGTCGCCTCCCAGTACGACAGCGAGCCGGCCTGGACGCCCCAGCAGCGGGGCGCGTCCTCCGAGCCGCAGCGGGTCGCCTTGGCGCCCTCGGTGTCCTGGCGCCACAGACTGCCCTGCCGGTCGGTGGCGCCCGGGGCGCGGCTGACGTACCAGTCGGAGAGATCCGTCCCGGCCGACGGGTGCGAGAGGACACCCGCGATGCCGGAGGCCTCCGTCTCGTACGCCTCGACCGCGGAGGCGGATCCGGTGGCGTCGGTGGAGAGCAGGCCGGGGCGGGCCGGGTCCCTGCTGAAGTCGTAGCGCCACAGACGGGCGTGCCGGTCGCTGCCGGCGGCGGTCCGCTCGCTCGCGACCAGGCTGTCGGGCGCCGTGGCGCGGTCGAGGGAGATACCGCCGAGCGCCGGGGCGGCGCTTTCGCCGGTCAGCCGGTACGAGCCGACGGCCGGCAGGACGAAGCGGTAGCCGTGCGCCGACCAGCCCCGCTCGACGCGGCCCACCGCGGCGCTGTCCACCGTGGTGCGCTGGACGCGGTTCATGTCGTACACGTACAGGCCGTCGCCCGCGGTGACCAGCAGCTTGTCCTGGTACCAGACCATGCCCGAGAGGTGGGACGGCAGAGCGCGGTAGTCCCGTCCGCCGTCCACCGGGACGACCAGGAGGGCCGACGCGTACCTGAGGCGGCTCAGGTCGTTCGCGTCGACGAAGGCGACCCGGGCCAGACCCCGGTCGGCGGAGCCCTGGCTCCAGCCGGCGAGCAGCACCCGGTGGTCGTTCCACCAGCCGTCGTCGTCGGCGTCGCCCGAGGTGGTGACCGCGCCCGCCCGCCAGGCGCGGGTGTCGGCGGCGTCCCAGCAGTACGCGCGGGTGGCCGCCGGCGCGACCGGCAGCGCCGTGCGCTCCTCGGCCGTACAGCCGGACGCGGTACGCAGACTCCGGTCGGCGGTCTCCAGCACGGCACCGACACCGACGGGCTTGCCCATACCGGCGGCGAGCTCGTCCAGCGTGGCCTGCGGGACCAGATGCTCCTGGAGTCGCAGCGCACGGGTCTCCCCGGCCCTGGTGAGCGGCTCCAGCGCCCCGGGGTTGTCGCCGACCGTGGCCTGCGACGCGCTGATCATCGTGGCGGCGGCGGTGAGCGCGAGGGCGGTTCCGGCGAGGAACGCGCGCACCGCGCGGCCCTGCTTGCGTCGGCGGTGTCTGCCGCGGTGCTTCATCACAACCTCCCGAGGCGGGCCAACTGCGGCTATTGGTCTGTGCGTTGACCAAAGGAGCAGGTGGGGCGGCCCGTACAGGGATGCTACGGCAGTTGAGCACGGTTGCGGACTAAGACCCCGCAAATATGCGGAAGATGCACTCCGCGGGCCGTCGGACTCAGGGCGCGTCGGCCGAGATCCGCCCCCGCGCCACCGCGGGCGCCGTCGAGTGCGGCAGCAGATCGCGCGGGTCGGCCGGCAGCAGCACCTCGACCTCCGCGTCCTCACGGAAGCGGTACGGCCGATGCTCCAGGAACGCCCCGAGGTAGCGCCGCACCCGGGACATCTCGGCGCGCACCGTCACCGTACGGCCCGCGTCCCCGAACACGTCCTCGGCCAGCCCGGCGGCGCTGCGCCCCGCCCGGTGCAGGGCCAGCAGATACAGCAACTCGGCGTGCCGGGGACTCAGTTCATGGCTCCAGGAACCCGCGCCGCCGGACACCGTCACCGACCAGCGGCGCGGCTGGGTCAGGTCCAGCGCGATCCGGGTCGCCGCGGACGGCACCAGCTCCTCGGAGGCCCGCAGCAGCCAGCCGCCCGCCAGCGGCTCCACCGAGCACAGGCCCAGCGGCGGCAGCCACCGCCGTCCCGGCGACAGCGACTTGGGCAGCGCGATCCGGTGCGTGTACGGCATCCCGGACACCGCCGCCGTCCAGCCGTCCCGGTCCACCACCAGGGCCCGGCCGGACAGCCGGGCCAGCACCGGCGCCGCCACCGCGCGCAACCGCTCCAGCGACGTCAGATGCAGCTCCCGCAGCCGGGCCTCGGCGAGCTTGGCCACCGAGTCGACCCAGGCGAGCGTCGCCGGATGCATGGTCTCCAGCGGCCCGCTGACGTCCACCACGCCGATCAGCCTGCCGTCCCGGGGATCCGTGATGGGGGCGCCGGTGCAGGTCCAGGAGGTCTGCGAGCGCTGGAAGTGCTCGGAGGCGAAGACCTGCACGGGCCGGCGCACCACCGCCGGGGTGCCCACGCCGTTCGTGCCGACGACGCTTTCGCGCCAGTCGGCGCCGAGCTCGAAGCCGAGGTGGTCGGCCTTGCGCAGCACGGAGGAATTGCCCTCCCGCCACAGCACCCGGCCGTCGTCGTCGGCGACGACCATGATGTGGTGGGCGACGTCCGCGACCGACAGCAGGCCCTCGCGCAGCACCGGCAGGACATGTCTGAGCGTGGTGCCCTCCCGGCGCCGCTGCACCTCCTCGCGGGTCAGCAGATTGGACCGGAAGTCGTGGTCCGGGTCGAGGCCGCTGCGCAGCATGCGGGACCAGGACTGCTCGATCACCGGGCGCGGCGCGAGGGGCGCGCGCTGGCCGGACAGCGTGGCGGCGCGGACCTCGCTGAGTACTCGCGCCGCCCGCGCCGCGTCCACGGCGGCCAGCTGCGTCACGTCCGTCGGCGAGTGCGCCAAGGGTCCTCCCGGTTCGGGTGTGTCCTGACCGTGTGTCTCATAGTGCCGCCCGCCGCTCGTGGAGGCACACACTCCGCACACAGTCGCCAACAAGTTGCAACCCCTTGCAACCCTGGTGGACGGCTCTGGGCTGGTTGAAACTTGAGCGACGCCGTCCCGAGCGGCGTTCGCGGCCTCGAACGGGCCATGGTGGGGGTGGTGCCGTGTCGGCGCAGCACCACCCCCTACCTCCGGCGGTTGAGCAGGGCGCCTCGGGTGGGGTGCCGGGGACTGTCTCGTCGGCGAGTGCGGGCCGGTGGGGGCTGGTCGCGCAGTTCCCCGCGCCCCTCGGTCAGGCCTGCGGCCTTGACCGGTCCACCAGCGAGCGCAGGTTCAGAGTTGGCGGCAGCGTTCCGAACGCCCTGCCTCCGTCCACTCCCAGCCGCGAGGCACAGAACGCGTCCGCCACCTCTGGGGGAGCGAAGCGGACCAGGAGGGAGCCCTGGAGGACCAGGGCCAGGAGTTCGGTCAGGCGGCGGGCTCGGGACTCGATGTGGTCCAGGTCGGCCAGTTCTGTGAGGAGGGCCTTGATCGCTGTGTCCAGGCGGTGGTCGGCGCCGCGGGCCTTGCCGACCTCCTGGAGGTAGGCGTTGAGGGCCGTGGGCTCGCGTTGGAGGGCGCGGAGGACGTCCAGGGCCTGGACGTTGCCGGCGCCCTCCCAGATCGAGTTCAGGGGGGACTCGCGGACCAGGCGGGGCATGCCGGAGTCCTCGACGTAGCCGTTGCCGCCCAGGCATTCGGAGGCCTCGACCGTGAGGGGCGTGCAGCGCTTGGTCACCCAGTACTTGGCGGTCGGCACCGCGATCCGCAGCAGGGCGCGCTCCTGCTCGCCGCCGTCGTCGTAGGCGGCGGCCAGGCGCATGGCGAGGACGGTCGCCGCCTCGGACTCGACGGCGAGGTCGGCCAGGACGTTGCGCATCAGGGGCTTGTCGACGAGCTTTCCGCCGAACGCCTCGCGGTGGGCGCAGTGGTGGACCGCCTGCGCGACGGCCTGCCGCATCAGTCCCGCCGAGCCGAGCACACAGTCGAGGCGGGTCGCCGCCACCATCTCGATGATGGTGCGGACCCCTCGGCCCTCCTCACCCACCCGGCGCGCCCAGGTCCCGTCGAACTCGACCTCGGCGGAGGCGTTGGAGCGGTTGCCCAGCTTGTTCTTCAGGCGCTGGATCCGGAAGACGTTGCGGCTGCCGTCCTCCAGCACGCGCGGGACGAGGAAGCAGGTGAGGCCCGCGGGCGCCTGCGCGAGGACCAGGAAGCCGTCCGACATCGGCGCCGAGCAGAACCACTTGTGGCCGGTCAGCGCGTACGTGCCGGCTTCGGCGAGCGGCGTCGCGGCCGTGGTGTTGGCCCGTACGTCGCTGCCGCCCTGCTTCTCCGTCATGCCCATCCCGAACAGCGCCCCGGCCTTCTGTCCGGCGGGCCGCAGCTCACGGTCGTAGATCATGGACGTCAGCCGCGGCTCCCACTCGGCGGCGAGGCCGGGATCCGTGCGCAGGGCGGGGACGGCGGCATGGGTCATGGACAGCGGGCAGCCGTTGCCGGCCTCGACCTGGGTCCAGAGGAAGAAGGCGGCCGCCCGCCGGACATGGCCGCCGGGACGCGTCCAGGCCGCGGTCAGGCCCGCCGCGACGCCCTTGCCGAGCAGCCGGTGCCAGGCCGGATGGAAGTCGACCTCGTCGACCCGGTGGCCGTAGCGGTCATGGGTGCGCAGCGTCGGCGGGTGCTCGTTGGCCAGCACCCCCCACTCCTGCACCTGCGCCGACCCGCAGGTCTTCCCGAGGGCCGCCAGCTCGTCCCCGGCCTCTGCCAGCAGCTCCGGGGCGAGATGACGTTCGACGGCCTCGCTCAGCGCCCGGTCGCAGGTGTAGGCGTCGTACCCGACAAGGGGCGGGGGCTGGTTGGTCACGGTGTGCGTGCTGCCTGCCATGGCTGTGAACCTATCCCTCCGCGAGGCGCCGGTCTCCACCGTGACACGGCACCGGGGCGGCGGGACGGGTGGGCGGCGGGCACCGGACCCGGCGCCGCGGTGAGTGCGCCCTCGCACGGCGGATACCTTTAGGTCGTGCAGCCAGCAAGTGAACCGTCCCCCCAGCAGCCCTCCGGGCGTCTCCACCGGGCGCGTGTCCTCTACCGGAACGTCTCGAAGCGCAGGACCGCCTGGCTGCTGCTCAAGGACACCGTCAACTCCTGCATCGAGTACCGCATCCTCGGCCTCGCCGCCGAGGCCGCGTTCTTCACGCTGCTGTCCGTGCCGCCGCTGCTGCTCAGCATGATCGGCCTCCTCGGCTACGTCGACGACTGGACCGGCACCGACACCATCAGCAGCCTGGAGGCCAACCTCATCGAGGCCTCGCGCACCGTCCTGTCCGACAAGGGCGTGCGCCAGATCGCCCAGCCGATCCTGGACGACGTGATGCACGGCGGCCGCCCCGACGTCATCTCCGTCGGCTTCCTCTTCGCCCTGTGGTCCGGGTCGCGCGCGGTGAACGTCTTCATAGACACCATCACCGTGATGTACGGCCTCGACGGCGTCCGCGGCATCGTCAAGACCCGCCTTGTGGCGTTCCTGCTGTTCATCGCGGCTCTGCTGATCGGCTCGGTGGCGCTGCCGCTGATGGTGGCCGGACCGGACGCGGTCGTACGGATCGTGCCCTGGTCGGAGACCCTGGTGCAGGTCCTGTACTGGCCGGTCGTGATCGTCCTGTCGATCGCGTTCCTGACCACGCTGTACCACGTGTCCGTGCCCGTGCGCTCACCGTGGATCGAGGACGTGCCCGGCGCGCTGGTCGCCCTCGGCATGTGGGTGCTGGGCAGCTTCCTGCTGCGCATCTACCTGACCAACACCATCGAGGGCGCGTCGATCTACGGCTCCCTCGCCGCCGCCGTCGCCGTGATGCTGTGGATCGGCGTGTCCGCGTTCGCCGTGCTCGTCGGGGCCGCGGTCAACGCCGCGATCGACCGGGTCTGGCCGGCCGCCGCGACGGCCGCGGCCCGCGCCGCCAACGAACGGCTGCGCGAGGCCCAGGTCGCCGAGTACGTCGCCCGGGCCGCCGCGGCCCACGACCACGACCCCGAGGACCCGGACATGCCGTCGGAGTTCCCCGAGCGCTGGACCCGCTTCCTGCCACCGGAGGACGTGACCTCGCGGCTGCGCACCCACGCCAAGAGCACCCACCACCACCCGCCCCACAAGCCAGAGGACTCCTAGGGCCTGGCCGGCTTCAGGCCTTCCACGCCCCCGCCGCCGCGGCCTCCCGCGCGAAGTCGGCGAAGTCGCGCGGCGCACGACCCAGCACCTGGCGGACATCGTCCGTGACATGGGCGTTGCGGCCGTCCATGAGGGTGTCGAAGACCTCCATCAGGAGCTCGGCCTCCTCGGGCGGCACCCCGAAGCCGGTCAGGGCCTCGCCGTAGGCCCGCGTCGGGACCGGCGTGTACGTGATCGTGCCGCCCGACGCCTCGGAGATCTCCGCGACCGCCTCCCGCCAGGACAGCAGCCGCGGCCCGGTCAGTTCCAGCCTCTGCCCCGCATACCGGACACCGGACGTCAGCACCGCCGTCACCACGTCCGCGATGTCCCGCACGTCGACGAACGGCTCCTTCACCTCCCCGGCCGGGAAGACCAGCTCCCCGTGGACCAACCCCTCCACCAGCGGCCCCTCGCTGAAGTTCTGCGAGAACCACGCCGCCCGTACGACCGTCCAGTCCGCCCCGGACGACGTCAGCGCCGCCTCGGTCGGCAACGCCTGGTCCTCACCGCGCGCCGACAGCAGCACCAGCCGCCGCACCCCGAGCCCCACCGCCTCCCGCGCCAGCGCCCCGACGCCCTCGGCCGCAGCCGGGGAGCCCACGTCGGAGGGGTACATCAGATACGCCGCGTCCGCGCCCCGCAGGGTCTGAGCCCACGTCGTCGGGTCCTCCCAGTCGAAGCCCTGCGCCCGGGACGCGGCCCGCACCCTGAGCCCCGCCCCGCGCGCGGCTTCCGCCACCCGGCTCCCCGTACGACCCGAAGCACCGGTCACCACCACCGTCATCCGCCGCGTGTTCGCCGTCTCGGCTGTGTTCTGCGTCATGCCTCCAGTCAACGGCCGCCCGCCCCAACGGCCCATCGCTGAACGGCTCATTCCCATGCGCGGCCGTCTACGCTGACGCCATGGACGCCCTTGCAGGTCTGTTGGAGGGCCCACGCGCGCGTGGCGCCTTCATGATCCGCGCGTGTTTCGAGCCGCCCTGGTCCATCCGCATCGAGGACCGCGCCCCGCTCACCGTCATGGTCATGGTCCGCGGCGACGCCTGGGTGATCCCCGACCAGGGCGAACCAGTCCGGCTGCGGCCCGGCGACCTCGCCATCGCCCGCGGCCCCGACCCCTACACGTGCGCCGACGCCCCCGGCACCCCTCCCCAGGCGCTGATCCTCCCGGGCGCCGAGTGCCGCTACCCCGACGGACGCTCCCTCAACGGCTCGATGGACCTGGGCGTGCGTACGTGGGGCGACCGGCTGGACGGGTCGGCCGTGATGCTGATCGGAACGTATCTGTGGCAGGGCGAGATCAGCGGGCGGCTGCTGAACGCGTTGCCGCCGCTGCTGTGCCTGACGGCCGACGTGTGGGACTGCCCGCTGACGCTGTACCTCATGGACGAGATCGTCCGCGACGAGCCCGGGCAGGAGGTCGTCCTGGACCGGCTGCTCGATCTGCTGGTCATCGCCGCGCTGAGGGCCTGGTTCTCCCGTCCGGAGGCGGAGGCCCCGGCCTGGTACCGGGCCATGGCCGACCCGGTCGTCGGGCGGGTGCTGCGGCTCGTCCAGGACGATCCGGCCCACCCGTGGACGGTGGCCTCGCTGGCCGGCAAGGCGGGGGTGTCCCGGGCGGCGCTGGCTCGGCGGTTCACGGAGTTGGTGGGGGAGCCGCCGATGACGTATCTGACGGGGTGGCGGCTCGGGCTTGCGGCGGATGCGTTGCGGGGTGGGGAGACGCTGGATGCGATTGCCCGCAGGGTGGGGTATGGGGGTGCGTTTGCGTTGTCCAGTGCGTTCAAGAGGGTTTATGGGGTTAGTCCGCAGGAGTATCGGGCGCGGGTGGTGGGGTAGGACGGATTCGCCGTGGGGGGTTCGGTGCTTTGCGGGGTGCGGCGGTGTTGGGGCTGGTCGCGCAGTTCCCCGCGCCCCTAAGGGGGTGGCCGCGTAGCCTCGTTTGTATGTACGCGGAGTGGGCTTCACGAGTGCCTGGTGCCGTGGTCTGGACGAACGCCCCTGACGCTCCCGGCACCGGGCGTGTGCTGCCCGACGGGTGTATGGATCTGCTCTGGAACGACGGGCGGCTGCTGGTCGCTGGACCCGACACGCGGGCGTACGTCACCGAGGGCGCGCCGAGTGCCTGGGCGGGGCTGCGCTTCGGGCCGGGGACCGCGCCCGCCTTCTTCGGGGTGCCGGGGTATGAACTGCGGGACCGGCGTGTGGAGTTGGGCGAGTTGTGGCCCGCGGCGGAGGTGCGGCGGCTGCAAGGGCGTGTCGCGGCCGCTGCCGATCCCGCGACGGCGCTCGAAGAGGTCGTACTGGAACGTGCGGCGACCCCGTCGGACCCCCTGCTGGACCGGCTGGTCGGGGCGCTCCACGCCGGGCGTCCGGTCGCCGCCACCGCCGACGAACTCGGCGTCGGCGCACGGCAGTTGCACCGCAGGTCGCTCGCCGCCTTCGGGTACGGTCCCAAGACGCTCGCCCGGATCCTGCGGCTGCAACGGGCTCTCGCGCTGGCCCGGGAGGGCGTGGGCTTCGCCGAGACGGCCGTGCGGACCGGGTTCGCCGATCAGGCCCACCTGGCCCGGGACGTGAAGGAACTGGCGGGGCTTCCGCTCGGGGAGCTACTCGGCCGGCGTGGCGGATAGGGGCGCGAACAGGTCCACGCCGTTGCCGTCCGGGTCGAGCACGCAGGCGTACCGCTGGCCCCAGAAGGCGTCCCACGGCTTGAGCTCGCCGTGGTAGCCGGCGCCGACGAGTTCCTCGTACACCGCGTCGACCTCGCTCGGGTCGTCGCAGCGCATCGCCAGGGAGTGGCGGCCGCCGCCGCTGGGCGGCTGCCAGTGGGGGAGGAACGACCGCACCGTCGCCTCGGTGTCGAGCAGCAGGCGCAGCCCGCCCGGGAGCTCGGCCTCGGCGTGGGGCTCGTGCTCGGCGCCCTCGGGGAACGCGAACCCGAGGCGGCGGTAGAAGGTGACAGCGGCGGCCATGTCGGAGACGACGAGGCCGATGGCATCGAATCGTGGAGTCATGCGGCCAACGTAGGCAGCCGGGCGGCGGCCGGTCTTGAAGGAATCGGACAGCGGGCGGATTCCTAGTGGAACGTGACCGGGCCCCTCGGCGTGTCCACCGTGAACGTGATCCCCACCGGGCCCGGCGTGAGGTCGAGGTCCGTGCCGAGCGTCGACAGCAGAGGGCGGATCTCCTCCGGGTCGGGGGCGCTCGCGGACAGCGAGAGCAGGGGAGTGACCGGCAGGTCGGAGGCGGTGGGGTGGATCGTGGCGCTCCAGTCGATGAGGAAGGGGACGAGGCCGGAGGGGTGGGCGTCGTCGCCGTCGGTGAGCCGCCACCGCAGCAGGGTGCCGTCGGGTCTGCGGCGGCTCATCGTCTGCGCCGCGCCGGGGTCGTAGCCCCGGGCCCGGGCTGCCTCGATGGCCGCGTCCAGGTCGGGCGGGCTGATCGCCCAGGTGACCGTGCGCGCGGCGGTGAGCCCGTCGACCTCGAAGGGGCGGGGCTGCCCGGGCGCGGACTGCTCGGGGTCGGGGCCGATGATCTCCAGGTAACCGGTGCCGCCCAGGGACACCAGGTGGTTGCGGGTGCCGAGCCCGATGTGCACGCCACCCGGTGCGGGGGTCACGCCGGTGCGTCGGGCGAAGTCGGCGACCGTGGCGGACAGGTCGGGGGTCGCGAGGACGAGATGGTCCAGGAGCGCGGGAATGGCGTTCATCGCAGCCGAGGCTACGCAGAGCGGCGCACGATATGGAACACCTGTGCGTCGGACGGTGGCCGCCGGGTCACTCGTCGTAGACGAGCGTGCCGTCGTCGAGCAGCGTCGGATGGATCTTCATGGGGCCGTAGTCGTCCATGTCCGAGGGGCGCGGGGTCTCCGGGCCGTCGGGGCCCATGCGGAGCAGGCGCTCGGTGCGGCAGATGCGGAAGAGCCGGTCCTCCACACGGGCCTCGTCGGCGCGTTCGAGCGCCCGGAACTCCTCGGCCGCCTTCGCGTACACGGCCTTCCTGTCGTCGTCGAACCGGTACAGCATGGGCCACATCTCGCCCAGCGCGTCGTACAGCACGCGCCGGGCCTCATGCGGGGTGGACTGGAGGGCGAGGGCCGGCTCCCAGCCGGTGCGCTCGCGTTCGACCACGCCGAAGCAGATGGGCAGCAGCACGATCCCCGGATGTGAGAGCGCCGCCCGCTCCGAGTCACGGCGCACCAGGGCGGGAAACCGCATGCCCTGGTACGAGAAGTCCCGCAGCGCCGCCCGCAGGGCGCCCGCCATCGGCCCGTCGTGCGTGGGATCCGGGTCGAGGACGAAGCCCAGGTCGGGGGAGGGGACGTGGGCGGCGCGCGGGTCCCAGGTCCGTTCGGCGGGCTCCGGGTCGGTGGGCCGGGGCGGCTCCAGCCGGTCCTGGCCGTCGCAGCGCGTGAACTCGTCCCCGCGCACGATCCGGTACCGCACCCCGCACACCTCGACCTCGTTCACCGACTCCCGGCTCAACACGTCCACGGCGGCGAGCAGTTCACGCCGGACGGCCGGATCGTCGGTGTCGTCCTTCGCGCGGAACCACAGATGTGTGTTCAGCGCGTCCCGGCACATCTGCGGCATGCCGTCCACGACCGGCTTCAGCACCCGCCACTCGGGCCCCGCCGCCGGGTCCTGCACGGCGACCCCGAACACCGGCCCCCGCAGGGCGAACCCGGGATACAGCACAGAGGCGTCCACCGCGTCGGCCTCCCGCACCCAGGCGGCGGGGTCGTCGCGCCGGACCAGCTCCTCGTGAAGCGTGTGGATCTGTCGCTGCCAGTCATGGTTCATGCACGCATTGTCGCGGGGTGCCGTGCGCCCGCGGGACTGAACCGGCCCAACAAACCGGGTTGTTGGACCTGCGAGTGCCGCCGCCCGCACCACGCTCGACGCCCGCCCCCTCCCGGTGATCGAAAATTTCGGACCACCAGGACCAGTGGGCGCGTCCGCCCAGGTCACCTAGGCTCGGCCGCATGCCCGCACGACTCCTCGTCCACACCCGGACCACCGGCTACCGGCACGCCTCCATCCCGGCCGGAGTCCAAGCCGTACGCACCCTCGCCGACTTCGAGGTCGACCACACCGAGGACCCGACGGCCCTCGACCGGTCCTTGGACGGATACGCCGCCGTCGTCTTCCTCTCCACCAGCGGCGAGGTGCTCACCCCCACCGGGCGCGAGCGGCTCGCCGCGTACGTCGAGGCGGGCGGCGGCTTCGTCGGGGTGCACGCGGCGGCCTGCACCGAGTACGACTGGCCGTACTACGGCGAGCTGCTGGGCGCCCGGTTCGACCGGCACCCCGAGTACCAGCCGGGCAAGGCGGTGGTCGAGGACCGCGAGCACCCGGCCACCCGGCACCTGCCCGCCGTATGGGACTTCGTCGACGAGTGGTACGACTTCCGCAGCAACCCCCGGGGCGCGGTACGGGTGTTGGTCAGCGCCGACGAGTCGTCCTATGACGGCGGCGGCATGGGTGAGGACCATCCGCTGGCGTGGTGCCGTGAGCAGGGCGCCGGGCGGGTCTTCTACACGGCCCTCGGCCACGCCGCCGAGGCCTACGACGACCCCGACTTCCGTGCTCATCTCCTCGGCGGGATCGACTGGGCGGCGAAGCGGCTCCAGTGACACGGCGATGAGCGTCGTGCGGAGCGACGGTGGCCGGAGGGCCGTTCACGGCCACCGTCGCCGGGTCACGAGGCCGGCAGCCGCTTGCGCAGGGCGCGGAACTGGGGGCCGTAGGTGCCGGGGCCGTAGGCGTTCGGCGTCTCCATCAGTTCCACGGCGGGCCGCTCCAGGCCGCGCATGGCGTGGATGGCCGCGCCCAGCGTGCGGTGGCCGCCGCCCGCCCAGGCCACGTCGAGGGTGTCGAGGACCGTGCTGTAGGTGGCGTCGAAGTGGTGCAGGAGCTGCCGCACCGGCGCCGGCGGGGCGGGCCAGCCGCCGGCCGGGATCGGGGCCATGGGGCGAACGTCAGGGAAGGGCACGGGCGCGCCGGCGTACTGCCAGCCGTGGTCGGTGCGGCGCAGCTCCCGGCCGTGGTAGATCTCGCCGAAGGCGTAGTAGTGCGCCGGGTGGTCGTCCTCGAAGGACGCCGACGGTGAGCTCGTGGTGCCCTCGCCCTGCTCCATGATGATCGCGACGGCCTGCTCGACATGGTCGAGGTTCTCGATCGGTGACAGGTCGTCGGAGAAGACGTACTGCGACAGCTGCCCCCGCGTCGACAGTTCCGGCCGCACCGTCCGGAACGCCCTCAGCAGCTCCGCGTAGAACTCACCGACGGTGGGCGAGGCCTGCGCGCTGCGGACGAGCGACTCCTCGGGGGCCTCGATCGCCATCATCACATCGCGTACGTAGGCCTTGGTCAGGCCCGACAGATAGACGGTCACCCCGGCCCGCACACCGCCGGGCAGCGGGCCGGGATAGACCGGCGCGGCGGCCTTGATCTGCGGTCTGCCGCCCACGGCCACCAGCAGGTTGCAGGCGATGCCCAGGTGGTACATCTCGTCGCCGACGATGCGCTGGATCAGCCGCGCCACATCGCTGCGGCGGTCCTTCACGGACCACAGGCCGCAGAAGTACGGCGGGATGGTGGCGAGTTCGAGGCCCACGGCCACCTGAAGGGCCGACCGGATCCAGTTGACCCCGCGGCTGTCCGCCGGAACCGCCAGCAGCCGTGCCACGGACCCGGCGGCGGGCGCCGCGAGCGCACCGCCCGCCGCCGGCGCGGCGGCCTGCGCGGGACCGGCGACCGTGACCGCGGCCGGCACGCCGCTCGCCAGCGCGGCCGACGCCAGGAAACTCCTGCGCCTGAACGGGGCAACCGCCTCACTGTCCGGCTCTTCGCTCATACCCGTCCCTCTCGACTCTCGCCTCAGCTGATGGCCATGGCCCCGCCGCGGCTCGATGCCCCCGGGACCCTCGGACAGCTCGCGAAGCTAGCAACGATCACCGCCGCCACCAGGGCGGACGGGCCGGTCGGCGCATCAACCACCCTGTCGGGCCAACGCGATCAAGGCCGGCGCCGCACGCCGGAACCGCTCAGCGGGCGTGGGCGGTGACGGCGCCTTCGTCGGCCTCGCGCACCGCGATGCGGGCGAGTTTCGTCAGCATCATGCCGTTGCGGATCCGGACGAGATAGTCGACGGGAAGCCCGTGCATCCGGATGCCGGGGCCGCGCAGGGCATGCCAGTCGAGAGTGACGAGGGTGTTCTCGCCCCACGGGATCAGCCGCATCGCGATACGGGCCGCGCCGAAGGGATCCGCCTTGGCCTCCAGCTCCAACCGGCGCTGCGGTTCGCAGATCCGTACGACACAGGTGTCGTCGAGGGCCAGCGGGCCCACCCCGACCCGGACCTGGAGACGGGCGCCCACGTCGGGCCAGTGCGGGTCCGCTTCGAGAACCTGCTGCGTCCCCGAGACCCACTCCCCGTAGCGATGGCCCTCGGACAGCAGCCCCCAGACCCGCGCCGGCGAGCTCAGGATCAGACGGCGGTTACGGGCCACTCCGACCACGCTCCTTCCGGACACTCCCGAGCTGCTCGACCTGCCGTTCCCGGCCCCTCGACGCTAGGGCCTGTCCGGCGGGTCAGCCCGGCGTCGCGGGGCCCGGCACGCCCGTCTGCCGTGCCGGCGTCGCTCCCCGACGCCCCGCGTCGACTCCCGCCTCGGCCTCGCGGCCGCCCACACCAGACCCCGCTCACCTGCGCTGATGATCTGCCGTGCGGTACGGACGGCCCGGTCCGCCGACCAGGCCCTGACCGTCCACGCGCCCCCCGGTACCGCAGCCGTGGCCCGCTCGGCCGACCAGGTGAAGCCTCAGCGGGACGGTGCGCGGGGCGCGGCCGTGCTCGCCCGTTCCACCAATCGCGTCGACAGCTCCGTGCGGGTGCTCTCCGGCCGTTCCCCGTCCATCATCCGCACCAGCAGCCGCAGCGCCGTCGCCGCCATCTCCGACAGCGGCTGGCGGACCGTGGTCAGGGCCGGGGCGATCCAGCGGGCCTCCGGCAGATCGTCGAAGCCCACGACGCTCATGTCGTCCGGCACGCCCAGTCCCCGCTCCGCCAGCGCCTCGTAGACGCCGAGGGCCATCCGGTCCGAGCAGACGAAGACGGCGGTCGGCGGTTCGGGCAGGTCGAGGAGTTCCAGCATCCGGCGCCGGGCCACACCCTCGTCGAAGCTCGCGTGCCGCACGTACTCGGGACGGTGCCGCACCCCGGCCGACGCCAGCGCCGAGCGGTACCCGGCCACCCGGGCCGCGCTGCACATCTTGCGCTGGTGACCGGCGATGACCGCGATCCGCTCATGGCCCAGTGCCAGCAGATGCTCGGTCGCCGTCACACCGCCGTGCCAGTTCGCCGCGCCCACCGACACCACACCCGACGGCGGCTCCAGCACCGGGTCGATCATCACGAACGGGATGCGGTGCTGCTCCAGCCAGGCGTACTGGGACGCGGTCAGCTCGGCCAGGTTGAACAGCACCCCGGACGAGCCGCGTGCGGTGAGCTTGTCGAGCCAGCCGCGCTCCGGGCGCCCGCCCCGCGTCCGGGTCAGCCCGGCCGAGACCACCACCTCGAGGCCCGCGTCATGGGCCGCCGCCTCGACACCGTGCAGCACCGCACCCGACCACGAGGTGTCCAGCGAGTGCACGACCAGGTCGACGAGGCCGGGTGTCTTCGCCGCGTCGAAGCGCGGTCTGCGGACATAGCCGAGCCGGTCCAGGGCCTCGGTGACCCGGCGGCGGGTCTCGGGGGCCACGTCCTCCCGGCCGTTGACCACCTTGGACGCGGTCGGCACGGACACCCCGGCCTCGCGGGCCACGACGGCCAGAGTCGGTCCGGCGGTCACGCTCGCTCCGCCCGTACGGACCATCGGGAACCACCTCTCCGGCCCGCCCGAGGGCCATGAAAAGTTTCGACCAGCGCGGAAACAGTAAGCGCTTCCTACCCTAGGTTCGCCGCAATGAGTCCGGAAGAGGCCGGAGATCGCAGGTCTGCCAGGTCCGCCACTTTCGAAACTTCGAACAGCCCCCGGGCTACCAGCAGGTGAGGCGGAATCCCGTGAAATCCGCCGTGAACGAGGCGTCGACGAGATCCACGGCATGAACACCGGCCATCGCCCCGGTGAAGCGCAGCTTGGAGCCGTAGTCGTCGGACAGCTTGGTGAAGTCGAGCGGCGTCCCGACCAGGGCGCGCGCACCCTCGCGTACGTACCAGAACTGGGCGAGGCCGTCCTCGACCGTCACCCCCAGCGTCAACGGCGCGCTCGCGTCCACGTCCACCACCGCGACCCGCCGGGTCCCGAACTCCTCCCGCTCCACGAGACTCAGCACCGTACGACCCCCACCACGCCACTGCTGTCCGCGCTGCCCCTCGCCCTCGGCCTCCGCCCAGGTGAGGTCGAGGCTCAGATATGCCTCCGCGTTGTACCGCAGGACCAGCCCGGCGGCCTGTGTGAAGGTGCGGGGCCCCGCCTCCACGGTGACCTCGGCCTCCGCCCGGTGCTCGGTGATCCGCTGAGCCAGCAGACTGTGCGCCCACCGCGACTCGGGACCGTGCCGGCCGCGCAGCCGGATCCAGCCGGGCCGGACGGCGGAGTCGGCCCAGCCCGGGTCGGCCGGGCCACGCAGGGTGCTCCAGGGCCAGCCGAGATCCGCGCCGGGCTCGGCGGCATCCGACTCGGGCGCGACGGCATCCGACTCGGGCGCGACGGCATCCGACTCGGGCCCGGCGCTCCCCGACTCAGGCCCGCTCTCCGGCCTGACGGCGCGCGTCGCCACCTCGACCTCGACTTCGACCGCCGGATGCCACCCACCCTGCCGCAACCGCGGCCACCCGTCCTTGTCCCAGATCACCGCCTGGATCGCGGTCTCCCGGCCGAGCGGGCAGCGCGGACCGTCCGGCGTCCGCAACGGCCGCGCGACGAGATGGCTCATCACCCACTCACCCCCGGCCGTCTCCACCAGCTCCGCGTGCCCGGCCTTCTGCAACGGCACCGAGGGGTCGTCGCGCGTCGTCAACAAGGGCTGGCTGTCGAGCTCGTACGGCCCCGTGACCGCACGGCTCCTCGCCATCAGCACCCCGTGCTCCACACCCGTGCCCCCCTCGGCGAGCACGAGATGGAACCAGCCGTCCCGCTTGACCAGCTTCGGCCCCTCGATGAGCCGTTCATGCTGCATCAGCAGATGCGTGTCACCGACCGGGACGAGCGTCTCGGGATCGATCTCCGTCAGGACGATCCCGGAGAACCGCCGGCCGTCCGGACGGTGGTCGTTCTGCAGGTTGAGCAGCCACAGCCGCCCCTCGTCATGGAAGAGCGCGGGGTCGAACCCATGGCTGGCGACCCGCCGCGGCGGCGTCCAGGCACCGCCCACCTCCGTGGCCGTACTGACATACGTGTCGGTGTCGAAGTACGGCGTGCCCACCGAGCGCACGACCGAGTACACCACCCAGAACCGCTCCCCGTCCCAGCTCAGCGAGGGAGCCCAGATGCCACCCGAGTCGGGGACTCCGGCCAGCGAGTCGCCGGGGACCGCGCCCCGCACATGACCCGCGTACTCCCAGCGCGCCAGGTCCCGGGAGCGGTGGATCGGGATCGTCGGGAACCACTCGAAGGAACTCGTCGCCACGTAGTACCAGTCGCCGACCCGGACCAGCGAAGGGTCCGGGGCGAACCCGCGGATGACGGGATTGTGCAGCAGGGTCACTCGAACACTCCCAGGGCGACGGTCACTTGAGGGCACCCAACGTCACGCCGCTGCGCCAGTAACGCCGCATCGCGACCATCATGATCGCCATCGGGATGATGGACAGCAGCGCACCCGTCAGCACCAGGCTGGTCACGTCGATACCGGACTCCAGGCGCTTGCCGGACCAGTTGTAGAGGCCCAGGTTGAGCGTCCAGTTCTGCTCGCCGCGCAGCACGGTCAGCGGCAGGAAGAACGCGTTCCAGGTGTTGACGAAGGCGAGCAGGAAGACCGTCGCACCGCCCGTCGTCATCATCCGCAGCACGATGCTGAAGAAGATCCGCAGCTCACCGGCACCGTCGATACGGGCCGCCTCCAGCAGCTCGAACGGAACGGTCGCCTCGGTGTACACCTTCGCCAGATACACACTGAACGGATTGATCAGACAGGGGATCAGCATCGCCCACGGGGTGTCGACCATCCCGATCGCCGAGAACAGCAGGTACAGCGGCAGGGTGAGCAGCGCGATCGGGATCAGCAGGCCCCCGACCGCCGCCGCGAACACCACACCCCGACCGGGGAAGTCGAAGCGGGCCAGTCCGTAGCCGGTCGCCAGCGCGATCAGCGTGCCGCCGAGCGAGCCGACACCGGCGTACAGGAACGAGTTGGCGGTCCAGCGCAGGAAGATGCCGTCCTCGTAGGTGAACACCTGCTGGAGGTTGTCCCACAGATGCCAGCCGGAGAACCACAGCCCGTTGCTCTGGTACAGCCCCACCCGGTCCTTGGTCGCGGCGATCACCAGCCAGTACACCGGGAAGAGGCTGTACGCGCTGGCCAGGACCAGACCGAGCAGGATGAAGCGCTGGCCGCCCCGGGAACGCGCGGCCGGATCCGGGCGGGTCAGCCGCCGAACGGCCCGTCCGCGCGGCGGCACCGCGGCCGCCTCCGTGCCGTCCTCCTTGCGGTTTTCCGTCAGTGCCATCAGTCCGCCTCCCTCGTGGTCAGCCGGTAGAAGAGGAAGGACGCGACGCCGAGGATCAGCGCGAGCAGCACCGACAGGGCCGCGGCGTAGTGGTAGTTGGCGGCGTTGAACGCCTGGTTGTAGATGATCATGATCGGGGTGAAGCTGTCACTGACCGTCTCCGGGGTCACGTTCCGGAACAGCGCCGGCTCGTTGAAGATCTGGAGCATCTGGATGATCGACAGCAGCGCGGTCAGGACGAGCGCCCCCCGTACGAACGGGATCTTGATGCTCAGCGCGATCCGCATCTCGGAGGCGCCGTCGAGCCGCGCGGCCTCGAACAGCTCACGGGGCACGCCCTGCAGCGCGGCGTAGATGATCACCATGTTGTAGCCGATGCCGTGCCAGGTCAGCAGGTTGCCGATGGCCGGCCACACCATCGAGGGCGCGAAGAAGTTCCAGTCGAACCCGAACAGTTCACCGAGCGGGGTCAGCGGCCCCACCGCCGGGCTGTACAGGTTGATCCACACGATGGCGGCGACGACGCCCGGGATCATGTACGGCACGAGCAGCAGGATCCGGAACCGCCCGGCGACCTTCGAGGTGACCGCGTCCAGGAAGAGCGCCAGGACCAGGCTGACGAGCAGCATGAACGGGATCTGGACACAGGCGAACACCACCACCCGGAGGATGGACGTCATGAACGCCGAGTCGGTCAGACCCTGCTGGTAGTTCTCCAGCCCCACGAACTCCGTGGTCGAGCCACCGAGCCCGAGCCCGGACTGCTTCTGCAGGAACAGCGACTGGTAGACCGCGTAGCCGATCGGGACCAGATACAGGAAGAGGAAGCCGAGCTGGAAGGGCACCGTGAAGGCGGCACCCTTCCAGCGCTGGGAGCGAATCATCGAGTCTGCCTCAGCCCTTGACGCTGATGCCGCGCTGCTTCAGGTCGTTGACCGTCCACTCCTGCATGTGGTCGAGCAGATCGGTGACCTTCTGCTTCTTGCTGACGACCGCGGCCCACTCGTCCTGCATCTCCGTGAACATCGCGGTCCAGTTCGGCCCGAACGTCCAGTCACTGGTGACGGTCCCCAGGCTGTCGCTGACGACCTTCTTCGCGGGCTCGTAGTTCTTCCCGAGCAGCTTCTCGGAGATCGCCTCGCTCACGTACGCGTCACTGTCGGCCAGCGCCGGCATCACACCACTGCCCGTCTCCGGGCTGGCCATGGTCTTCACGGCCCCCGTGTCCGTGGACATCCACAGCGCCGCCTGAGCGGCCTGCTCCTTGCTCTTGCACTGCTCGCTGACCAGCGTCAGATTGCCGCTCTGGTTGGTCCCGGCCGGCGTCTTGGCGGCCTCGCCCTTGAAGGTGGGCCACGGGGAGAGCGCCCAGTCACCGAAGGACTTGGTGAAGTTCTGCACCATGCCGGACATCTGCCAGGTGGAGATCTGCCGGGTGGCGGTCCCGCCGTCGTCGTAGTTGCGCTGCACGGCCGCGTAGTCGGCGAACGACAGCTTGGAGTTCAGGTCGTTGTCGATGATCTCCTGGATCACCTTCGCGGCCTTGAGGGTGCCCTCGTCCTTGAAGTTCACCTTCCAGGCGTTGCCGTCGATGCTGTACCAGTGCGCCCCGGCCTGCATCGCGAGCACCTCCAGGGTGCTCGGGTCCTCACCGGCGTAGTTGGTGATCTTGACGCCGTGCTTCTTCAGCTCCTTGCCCGCGGCGATGAAGTCGTCCCAGGTGGCGGGCGCCTTGAGCCCGTACTTCTCGAACAGGTCGGTCCGGTAGATGGTGAAGGCGGGAGCCGAGGCGGTCGGCACCCCGTACACCTTCCCCTGCACCTGCCCGGTCGCCCACGACCCGGCGTTGAACTTGTCCTTCTCGCCCTCGACGTACTGCGTGATGTCGGCCAGCGCACCCTGCGAGACCCAGCTGGTCACGTACTCGCCGGTGTTCTGCAGCAGACAGGGCGCGTTGCCCGCCTTCACGGCGTTCGTCAGCTGCTTCTGCATGGTCAGCTGGTCGGTGACCTTCGTGTACTTGAGCTGGACGTCCTTGTGCGAGGCGTTGAACGCCTTCACGACCGCCTCCTGCCCGTTGGCCCAGCCCCAGAAGTCGAGGGTGACCGGACCGGCGGAATCGGACCCGGAGTCCTGGGAGTCGGAGCCACCACAGGCGGCGAGCAGACCGGACAGTGCGATTCCCGCGACGGCGGCGGAGGCGAACCTTCTCCGGGGGCTGGTGAAGTTCATCTGACCGTGATCCTTCGGAATGAGAGCGTTCTTGCGGAACGGCGGCGGCTCGGTGGCGCCGGCCAGGAACGGCGGCCGGAAATCGTCGGCTCGCGGTTGCGGGGGGTCGGCCAAGCGGAAGCTGTAGTAAGCGGTTGCAGGGACGGTAGGCCGAGGGCTCGGCTCATAGCAAGAGGTGGGCGGAAATTTGTTACGCCGGGTTGTCCGTGCGGTTATGTCTGGGGGAGGGGCGGCGCGAGTCGGTGAGGGTGGGCTTATCCGCAGGTCAGTGGCTTGCGGCGGCACCGGGTCGAGGGTCGGGAGCGCTCTCGGAGACCGTCTCCGAGGGCTGGAAAACGCGTAAGAAAACGCTTACGAAACGAGCGCTGGGCGGTGCGCCGACCGCCGTCCTGTCGGCTCAGTCGCGCCGAGTGGCAGGCGGCCGTACGGAGTTGCGTACGACGACATGGGTGCCGAGCACCAGGTGGTCGCCGTCGCCCGCCTTCCGGCGCGCGGCGCCCCCCTCGCGCCGGTCGGCCACGGCACGCAGCGCCACCCGCCCCATCTCCTCGTAGGGCACATGCACGGTGGTGAGTTGGGGCGTGAGCTGCGAGGCGAGCGGGATGTCGTCGTAGCCGACGATCGACACGTCGTCCGGCACCCGGAGCCCGGCCGCGCGCAGGGCCTGCATGGCGCCCGCGGCGACGACATCGGTCCCGGCCAGCACGGCCGTGAACGCCATGCCCTGTGCCAAGGCCTCCTCGACGGCCTCGTACCCGTGCTCGTAGTCGTACGGGCCGTGCCGCACCATGCCCGGCTCGAAGGGCACGCCGTAGGCCTCGAAGGCCCGGCGGGCGCCCTTCAACCGGCCCTGCGCGGTGGTGAGTTCGGCGTGTCCCGGCAGTACGAGCACCTTGCGGTGACCGGCGGACAACAGATGGCTGGCCATGGCGTAGGCGCCGCCCTCGTTGTCGTAGTCGACGGTCGTCGCCGGGACGTCGCCCTCCAACGGCGGCCTGCCCACCAGCACCAGGTGGGACCCGGCGGCATCGAGGGAACGGGCGAACCGGGCCATGCGCAGCTGGTACTCGTCGTAGTCGTACGCCCCGCCGAGCAGCACCACGGCCGCCACGCCCTGCTGTCGCATGAGGTTGACCAGGGCGAGTTCCCGCTCGGGGTCGTCTCCCGTGGTCCCCACCAGCGAGAGCCAGCCGCGCAGGGTGGCGGCTCCCTCGACGCCCTTCGCCACATGGGCGAACGCGGCGCCGGTGATGTTGTTGATGAGGATCGCCACGGTGGGGGTGCCGCCGCCGGCCAGTGAGCGGGCGTGGGCGTTGGTGACGTAGTCCAGGTCCCGGACGACCTTCATCACCCGGCGGCGCAGGTCCTCCGAGACCGGGTAGTTGCCGGACAGGACGCGGGACACGCTGGCGACGGAGACGCCGGCGCGTTCCGCCACGTCCCGGATGGTGGCCCGGCCGGCTTCGCCGGCCACCTTGCGCTGACTCACCCTTGCGGCTCCTTCACCGTTGCGACTGCGTCGGCATACGGCCGGAAAACGCGCCCCCACCGATACAGAAACCGTATCCCATGACTGTCTGGCGGACATCGGCGCTCAGCTGCGAGGTCCAGCTGGATCTCGCCCCCGCCGCCCCTACCCGTCCCATCCCCAGGGGC
>NZ_JAKEIP010000100.1 GCF_021474425.1 Streptomyces muensis
CCCCCCGCACCCGGCGCCCCCGGCACACCCGGAACCCCCGGCGGAGGCGGCGGCACCGCCCCGCCCCGCGGACGCGGCGGCGCCGCCTTGCTCGTCGCGGCGTCGGCGATGTCCCCGGCGTTCGGCGCGAGCGGCCGGCCCGGCGTCTCGGGACCGCCCTGCGGGTAGCCGTAGGACGGCGCGGGCGGCGGCGGTGTACTCGGCGCACCGGCACCCTGCGGATAGCCGTACGAAGGGGCCCCCGGGGGGACGGGCGGCGCGGGCGGCGTGTTCGTCTCGTCGAGCGCCGGCTCGATCGCCGTCGACGGGAGCTGGCTCCCGCCCGACATCAGCGCGGTCTTGGCGTCCGGCGGCGCGGCGTCGTCACCGCTCAGCGGCGGCGCGAACACCGTCTCCGGCAACGGCACCGAACGGTCCTCACCGGGACCGGGGTTGGTGTCCGTACCGGCCCAGGGAGTCGCCCCGTCAGGCACCCCCGCGACCGGCCCCTCCGCCGCGGCGCCGTCGGACTCCGGACCGGAAGCGGAACCCGAACCGGAATCCGCGCCGGAGCCCCCGTCCCGGGCCTGGATCCCCAGCTTGTCCGCCGCCTCCTGCAACCACTCCGGCGGCGTCAACAGGAACGACGTCTGGTTCAGATCCACCCGAGCCGGAGCGGCCGGCGCCGGCTCCGCGACCGCGTCCCCACGGCCGTACTCCTCCTCGTACCGGCGAATCACCTCGCCCACCGGCAGCGACGGCCACAGCGTGGCCTCCCCGCTGTCCCGGGCGATCACCAGCCGCTGCGCGCCCCCGTCCGAACGCGGCCCGTCCGAACGGTCCTCCGCCCACACCACGAACCCGAGCCCGAACTCCCGTACCCGCACCTCACGATGCTGGTACGACGGCAGCTCACCGTTGATCCACTCTTCCGCACGCTCCTGCGCCTGCGCGAACGTCACCATCGCGAAGCTCACTCCCCCACAGCCGCGGCAGCGACGGGCACCGCACGCGCGAACCCACCGTCCACCATCAGATTCGCCACCGTCTCCAACTCCGGCGGAGACCCCGCCAGCCGGGACAGAAACGCGTCGAAGTCCTCACCGCACGGCACCAGCAGCCGCTCCACCCGCTCCGCCGGCGGCCACGAGGGATCCACGTCCCGCGCGTCGTCGTACGCGCAGAACCACACCGAACCCAGCCGCTCGCCCTTCACCTTCACGGCCAGCAACCCGCCCTGAACAAACCCGACACACAGGTAGTCCTTGGTCAGATGGTCCCGCAGACACTTGTTGACATACACCAGGTCGTTGACGGCCGCCTCGTCCCGCACCGTGAACAGCGGCTGGTCGACCAGCAGCCCCAACTCCGCGTCCAGCGCCGTCCCCACCGGCGCGCATCCGCCCGCCGCCTTCAGGAACGACCGGTACGCGCCCGGCAGCCGGTACCCGAGGTCCTCCTCGACGCCCAGCGCCTGCGCCTCCGTCACCGCCACACCCGACTTCGGCAGCCGGAAGTGCGCCGGCCGCGTCTCCTGCAACGGCCGCGTCCCACGCTTGTCGTGATCCACCGCCGACGTCGCGATCCCGCCGTGATGCCGCAGCAACGCCTTCACCTCGACCGGAACCAGCTCCAGCCGCCGCGAACCCACCACGTGGTGCCACGTCCAGCCGTGCGGCGTCGCCACCGCCGGAATCGTGTCCCACAGGTCGTGCCCCGACGCCGCCAACGCCGCGTTCGCCGACACGTAGTCCGTCAGCCGCAACTCGTCGACACCGAAGCCCTCCGGCGGCTCCGCGATCTCCGCCGCCGCGCGCGCGTACGGCGAGAAGTCGGGGTAACCCTGCCCGTCGACCCGTACCCCTCTCGGGTGACGGGCCGCCCGAACCGGATCCGGGAAATGCACGACCTGCCCGGCGTAGGCCGCGTTCGGCGGCGCGGCTTGCTGCCCGAGCCGACCTGTCGTCATGGCGGTTGCCCCCTGCGGCGTTCTGATACGCGCCACCATGACCACTCTCGGTCACAACGCCACGTATCGACTGTCTCGTCTGCGTCCACGCGTCACCGCATGGAAAGCGGTGCCGACAGCCTATGCGGTACGACGACACCGGTCACCGGCGCCGGTCATCAGCCCCTCCGCTTCCGTGACCAGCCGTCACCCCGCCGTGACAGCCCGCCCAAACCCGGGCGTGTCGCGCCGCCCCAGCTTCCGCACCCGCCACGGCATTTGGCACTCTGTGACGTCCGAGAGCATGCCCGGGGGATGCTCGGGAGGGGATGATGAACGTGAACGCGACGCAGACAGGCGCCCACGCGCCCAGGTCCGGCGACCCCCGCATCGGCTGGAGCGCCACCGAGACCCCCCACGCGCCCGCCCTCCTCCACCGCCGCGACGGCATACTCCCCACCGTCGCCGCCGCCCTCTCCGTCCGCGGCGCCACCCTCACCGGCACCGCCGCCCGCGGCGACCAGCCCCCGCAGCTGCACCACCTCGTCCAGGACTTCCTCGACACCCTCACCAGCGGTGAACGCGACCGCTTCACCGGCCGCTGCGCCGAGACCATCCTCATCTCACGGCACATCGCCACCGCCGACGCCGCCCGCAGCAAACGCTCGGCCCGCAAACCCATGACCAACGGCGAAGCCCGCAAAGCCCTCAAACAGGCCAAGCTCACCGCCCGCCGCATCCGCGAGGACGGCGACCCCCTGCACGGCAGCTTCGCCACCCCCTGCCGCGCCTGCACCGCCCTCAGCGCCCACTTCGGCGTACGCATCGTCGACCCCACGACAACCGACGGCTAGCCCGTCACTCCCACCCGGCACATCCACAGGCACATCCGTAGGCACCGACGAACGAAGGGCAGATGCACACCGACCGCACCTCCACCACCCGCTTCCCCGTCCCCGTCGACGCCGCCCTGCGCGCCGCCGGCTGGCAACCAGGCCGCTGGGACATCAAACAAGCCGAGATCTGGGCCGACACCCTGCGCGAACACACCTCACCCGCCGGCCACACCCACGCCGTCTTCCCCGCCGCCGTGGAAGCCTGGGCCGAATTCGGCGGCCTGCACATCACGCCCACGGGCCCCGGCCGCCAGGTCGCCCCCGCCGCCGTCCACTTCGACCCGCTCCACGGCCTGCACATGGCCCGCACCCTCGGCGACCTCGGCCGCGCCCTCGACACCGAGGTCTGCCCCCTCGGCACCGAGACCGACACCCAGTCCCTGCTCGCCATCGACACCGAAGGCCGCGTCTACGCCCTCGACCACACCGGCGACTGGTACCTCGGCCCCGACATCGACCAGGCCCTCGCCGGCCTGGTCGCAGGAATAGAACCGGTACGCCTCACAGCAGGCTGACCCAACCCCTTCAGGGGCGCGGGACTGTGTCGATATGCGGCTCCGCCGCGTGGGCGCGACCAACCACGACGCCGCCGCAGACGAACGACGACACCACGCGGCACCCCGGCGGAGCGGCTACGCCGGAATCACCGCCGACACCCGGAAACCCCCCGCGTCCGTCGGCCCCGACACGAACACCCCGCCCAGCGCCACGACCCGCTCCTTCATCCCCACCAGCCCATTGCCGCCCGACGGCAACCGCGCCGACGACGCCGAGGACAACTCCGGCGGCGGCTCGTTCTCCACCTGCATCGCGATCTCCGACACCCGATGCGCGAGCCGCACGTACGTCTTCGCCCCCGCCGCATGCTTGTGGACGTTGGTCAACGCCTCCTGCACCACCCGGAACGCCGTCTGCTCGATCGCCGGCGCATACGACCGGGACTCCCCCTCCACCGACAGATCCACGGCCATCCCCGCGGCCGCCGACTGCCCGATCAACGCGTCCAGGTCCGACAGACAGGGCCCGTCGGCAGCCCCCTCGTCCCGGCCGTCCCGCTCCCGATCAGCCGCCGCGGCCGCGGCGGCCCCCACGGCGGCCAACGGCACCGCGGCCTCCTGCGGCCGATCCGCAGCCCGCTCACCCCCGCTGCGCAGCACCCCGAGCATCTCCCGCAACTCGGTCAGCGCCTGCCGCCCCATGTCCCCCACCAACGCGGCATTGCGCACCGCCTTGTCGGGATCCTTCCGGGCCACGGCCTGCAAGGCCGCCGAATGCACCACCATCAGGCTCACCCGGTGCGCGACGACGTCATGCATCTCCCGCGCGATACGCGTCCGCTCCTCGTTGCGTGCCCACTCCGCGCGTTCCTCCGCCCGCTCGGCCAACAACTGAAGCTCCCGCTCCAGACTGTCCGCCCGCTCCCGCAGGCTCTCCATCAACCGCCGCCGGGCCCCCACATACAGCCCCAGCAGCAGCGGAGGCGCGGTCACCCCGAGCGCCGTACTGATCGACGCGAACGGAATCACCCAGTCCCCGACCGTCAGACTCCCCCGCGCCACGTCCTGCCGCACCCATACGAACGTCACGATCAGCGCCCCGACGAACCACATCCCGGCGAGCGAGGCGATGATCCGCCGCGGCAGCTCGGAGGCGGCGAGCGTGTACAGCCCGACGATGCCCATCAGGAAGCCCATCTGGGCCGGCATCACCGCGATCGACACCAGCACGACAGCGATCGGCCACCGCCGCCGCAGCACCAGCACGGACCCCGCCAGAACCCCGAACACCACCCCCGCGGCGTCCGGAATCCCCGCGTCCCGCGCGAATCGAACCCCCTCGAATCCGCACTCCACCGTGGACGCCACGCCCAGACTCACGTCCAGCACGGCACTGCGCACCCTGCCCCACCACCACGGCCCCGCCCTCGGTGGCGGCACCTCTGTGTGGGCTTCCCCCGTCGTGGTCATGCCTCCAGCCTACGGGCGCCCGCCCCCCGTTTTCCGGTGACTTTTACGGACTGGCCTACACCACATCGCGTAACCGAACGTAAGCGGGAACAGCCGCGCTCAAGAAGCGTGTCTCACGCGCAATCACGTCTCCGGTAAGGTCTGACTCGCCGTCCCCCGTGGTGTAACTGGCAGCACACTGGTTTTTGGTACCAGCAGGACAAGGTTCGAATCCTTGCGGGGGAGCCACCGCACAGAAGACCTTGTTCTGGGCCCTGACAGCCAAGTCGGGGCCCGCTCTCATGTCCCTCACGAAACACCCCGGTATCCTGCGGATGTCACCCCTCCCCCTCCACAGCCGAAGGGCATCCCGTGAGCGCCATTCGCCCGGCAGCCGTCGTCGTTCTCGCAGCGGGTGAGGGCACCCGTATGAAGTCGGCCACACCCAAGGTCCTGCACGAGCTCTGCGGACGCAGTCTCGTCGGTCATGTGCTGGCCGCCGCACGTGAGTTGCAGCCAGAGAACCTGGTCGTGGTCGTGGGGCACGCGAGGGAGAAGGTGTCCGCGCACCTCGGTGAGATCGACCCCGGCGTCCGCACCGCCGTGCAGGCGGAGCAGAACGGGACCGGGCACGCCGTACGCATGGCCCTGGAGGAGCTCGGCGGGACCGTGGACGGGACCGTCGTGGTCGTCTGCGGTGACACTCCCCTTCTCACCGGTGAGACCCTGACCGCTCTCGCCGCCACGCACTCCGCCGACGGCAACGCGGTGACCGTGCTGACCGCCGAGGTCCCGGATGCGACGGGGTACGGGCGGATCGTGCGGGACGGGGCGTCCGGTGCGGTGACGGCGATCGTCGAGCACAAGGACGCGACCGAGTCGCAGCGGGCGATCCGGGAGATCAACTCCGGGGTGTTCGCCTTCGACGGGCAACTGCTCGCGGACGCGCTCGGCAAGGTGCGTACGGACAACAGTCAGGGTGAGGAGTACCTGACCGACGTCCTCGGCATTCTGCGTGAGGCCGGTCATCGGGTCGGCGCCTCCGTCGCCGCCGATCACCGCGAGATCGCCGGGATCAACAACCGTGTGCAGCTCGCCGAGGCCCGTCGGATCCTGAACGACCGGTTGCTGACCGCCGCCATGCTGGCCGGCGTCACCGTGGTCGATCCGGCGACGACGTGGGTCGACGTGACGGTCACCTTCGAGCAGGACGCCGTCGTCAACCCCGGCACCCAGCTGCAGGGCTCGACGCATCTCGGTGAGGGCGCGGAGGTCGGGCCGAACAGCCGGCTGAAGGACACGCGGGTCGGCGCCGGGGCGCGGGTCGACAACACGGTGGCCGACAGCGCCGTCGTCGGGGCGCAGGCGACGGTGGGGCCGTACGCGTATCTGCGGCCGGGGACGCGTCTCGGTGCCAAGGGCAAGATCGGTACGTACGTCGAGACGAAGAACGCCTCGATCGGTGAGGGGACGAAGGTGCCCCACCTCTCCTACGTGGGTGACGCGACGATCGGTGACTTCTCGAACATCGGTGCCGCGAGTGTCTTCGTGAACTACGACGGACAGGACAAACACCACACGACGGTCGGCTCGCACTGCCGTACCGGTTCGGACAACATGTTTGTGGCTCCCGTCACGATCGGGGACGGCGCGTACACCGCGGCGGGCTCTGTGATCACGAAGGACGTGCCGCCCGGTTCGTTGGCCGTGGCACGCGGTCAGCAGCGGAATATCGAGGGTTGGGTGGCCCGCAAGCGTCCGGGCAGCGCGGCCGCGAAGGCGGCCGAGGTGGCTTCTCGGCAGGTCGAGAGCGAAGACTGACCGGAAACGGGCGCGCCGGACACGGCGTACCGTGATAAGTGCACACCCTGTTGAGACACCTCTGAGGAGACAGCTGTGACCGGGATCAAGACGACCGGCGAGAAGAAGTTGATGTTCTTCTCCGGCCGCGCCCACCCCGAGCTTGCCGAGGAGGTCGCCCAGCAGTTGGGTGTCGGGGTCGTCCCGACGAAGGCCTTCGATTTCGCCAACGGTGAGATCTATGTCCGCTACCAGGAGTCGGCGCGTGGTGCGGACTGCTTCGTGATCCAGAGCCACACGGCTCCGATCAACCAGTGGATCATGGAGCAGCTGATCATGATCGACGCGCTGAAGCGTGCGTCGGCTCGCTCCATCACCGTCATCGTGCCGTTCTACGGTTACGCGCGGCAGGACAAGAAGCACCGTGGGCGTGAACCGATCTCGGCGCGTCTGATCGCGGACCTGATGAAGACCTCGGGTGCGGACCGGATCCTGACCGTGGATCTGCACACGGACCAGATCCAGGGCTTCTTCGACGGGCCGGTGGACCACCTCTTCGCGCTTCCGCTGCTGGCGGACTACGTGGGTCGCAAGGTGGACCGGGAGAAGCTGACCGTGGTGTCTCCGGACGCCGGTCGGGTGCGGGTCGCGGACCGCTGGTGCGACCGGCTCGGTGCTCCGCTGGCCATCGTGCACAAGCGGCGGGACAAGGACGTCGCGAACCAGGTGACGGTCCACGAGGTCGTGGGTGAGGTCAAGGGCCGGGTGTGTGTCCTGGTCGACGACATGATCGACACGGGTGGCACGATCTGCGCCGCCGCCGACGCGCTGTTCGCGCACGGCGCCGAGGACGTCATCGTCACCGCGACGCACGGTGTGCTGTCGGGTCCCGCGGCTGACCGGCTGAAGAACTCGCGGGTGAGCGAGTTCGTGTTCACGAACACGCTGCCGACGCCGGGTGAGCTGAGCCGGGATCTGGACAAGCTGACGGTGCTGTCGATCGCGCCGACGATCGCCAGTGCGGTGCGTGAGGTGTTCGAGGACGGTTCGGTGACGAGCCTGTTCGACGAGCAGTAGAGATCTGCCGTAAGGATCCGCCGTAGAGATCCTTTTGGGTGCGGCCTCCCTGTCCGAGTAGACTGCTTCAGTTGCTCGGCGAGGGAGGCCGCACCTGTTTGTTCGGGTGTCGGTTGTCCGTTATCGACGCGCTCTTCGTAGCAGGCCGTTCGTGGCCGGGTGACCACGTCCGTCTCTACTTCTACGAGGAGTGATCTGTATGTCCGAGGTGAAGCTCACCGCCGAGACGCGCACCGAGTTCGGCAAGGGTGCCGCGCGTCGTATCCGTCGCGAGAACAAGGTTCCCGGTGTGCTGTACGGCCACGGTTCGGACCCGCTGCACCTGACGCTTCCCGGTCACGACCTGCTGCTCGCGCTGCGTACGCCGAACGTCCTGATCGCGCTGGACATCGACGGCAAGTCGAACGAGCTGGCGATCCCGAAGGCCGTGCAGCGTGACCCGCTGAAGGGCTTCCTGGAGCACGTTGACCTGCTGCTGGTGAAGCGTGGCGAGAAGGTCACGGTCGAGATCCCGGTGCACACCGAGGGCGAGCTGGCGGCGGGTGGCAACCTGCTGGAGCACGTGCTGAACGCGCTGCCGGTCGAGACCGAGGCCACGCACATCCCCGAGTCGGTCACGGTGTCCGTGGAGGGTCTGGAGGCCGGTGCCTCGATCCTGGCCAAGGACATCACGCTGCCGAAGGGCACCACGCTGGCCGTCGAGGAGGACGCCGTGGTCCTTCAGGTTCTGGCTTCGCAGGCCGAGGAGGCCGCGGAGGGTGAGGCCGCCGAGGGCGAGGAAGTCGCCGAGGCCTGATCCTCGCTGTCATCGGTTGGTCGGCCGCTGTTCCCGTGCGGGGCAGCGGCCGACGTGTATCAAGGGAGACGTGGACGTGACTACCGGCGCCAATGACCCGTGGCTGATCGTGGGCCTCGGCAATCCCGGGCCCGAGTACGCCATGAACCGGCACAACATCGGGTTCATGGTGGCCGATCTGCTGGCCGACCGGGTCGGGGGGAGGTTCAAGCGGGCCAGCCGGGCCCAGGCGCAGGTGGTGGAGGGCCGTATCGGTCCGCCGGGGCCGTTGAACCGGCGGGTGATCCTCGCGAAGCCGATGTCGTACATGAACCTCTCGGGCGGGCCGGTGAACGCCCTGCGCGAGTTCTACAAGGTGCCGCTCGCGAACATCGTGGCGATCCATGACGAGTTGGACATCGACCACGGCACGCTGCGGCTGAAGCTCGGCGGCGGGGACAACGGGCACAACGGGCTGAAGTCGATGACGAAGGCCATGGGCGCCGACTACCACCGGGTGCGGTTCGGCATCGGGCGCCCTCCCGGCCGTATGCAGGTCGCGGACTTCGTGCTGAAGGACTTCTCCCCGGCGGAGCGCAAGGAGCTGGACTACTTCGTGGACCGGGCGGCGGACGCCGTGGAGTGTCTGGTGATCGAGGGCTTGGAGCGGGCGCAAAGCACGTACAACTCGTGACTTGTCCGGCCGGTCGACCGGGCCGAGGTTGACCGGGCGCAGGGGCATGGCCAAGGATCGCGGCCATGCCTTCTGCCGTTGTCTCCAGTCAGGGCGCTTTCACGGCGCTGCGGTTCGGGCGGTTCGCGGCGATGGGTACGGTCGCGGTGCTGATCCTGATCGCGGGTGTGTGGGCGTCGTGGGGCAGCGCACAGCATGTGATGCTCACCAAGGGCCGGGAGAGCGGCACGGTCGAGGTGACGCGGTGCGGTGCGGACACGTGCAGTGGGCCGTACGCGCCGATTTCGGCGGGGTCGCGGGCGCGCGGGTCGGTGGTCATCGAGAAGACCGTGGCCGTGCGCAAGGGGCAGACGTACACGGTTGTGGTGAAGCCGGGGAGCGACGAGGTCGTACGGTCCGGGCCGGCGGGTGTGCTGTACGCGTGGGTTCCGCTGGGTGGTGCGTTGCTGCTGGCCGCTGTCGTGGTCGCAGGTGGGCTGCGGCGGACGCGGGTGGCGTGGGTGCTGGCGGGGTCGGGGGTCACGTTGCTGACCGCGGCGTTCGTGACGGTCTGAGGTTCTCGGCGTTCTCCTTTTCTGTGGAGGATCCGTGTGTTGTCTGTTCGTGATTGACCAGGGGTCAGTGCGGGCTGGATGCTGAGCCGCCCCCTCCACATCTTCCCGTTCCTTCTCGAAGATGGACTACTGCCTCATGCGTACCCTCAACCGCGTCGGCGCTCTGTCCGCCGTCGCCGCGGCCGCGTTGCTGTCCGCGCCGGCCGCCGCCCACGCCACCGCTCCCGGTGACAACGGGACCGTCAAGATCCATGACGCCTCCACCGGCGAGGAGCTGCGCCGGAACGAGCCGCACGTGTGCGAGTTCTACCTGGACGCGTTCGGTTTCGACAGCGTGCAGCAGGTCTCCTGGCACATCGAGGCCTGGGCGCCGACGGCCGCCGTGAAGGGCGAGACCGTGGAGTCCGGTGCGATCACGCTGGACGACGAGGGTCATGGCCGTACGACGGACATGACGCTGCCCGACGGGCACTACAAGCTGTTCTGGAACTTCGAGGGCGAGAAGGGGGCCGCGAAGCACAAGGTGTTCTGGACGGACTGCGAGGACGAGGAGGAGGGCGGCGGCACCACGGCGACGCCGTCCGCGTCCGCGTCGCCGTCCGGGACGCCGGGTGAGTCCGGCGGCGAGCCTTCCGCGAGCCCGTCGGCGCCGGGTGAGGCGGCCGCGTCGCCGTCGCCGCAGGGCGGCGGCGAGGGTGACCTCGCCGAGACCGGGAACGGGGCGCCGGTGGGCCTGTTGTCCGCGGCGGCCGCGGCGCTGCTGGGTGCGGGCGGGTACCTGGTGTTCCGGCGTCGCCGGGCCTGACGGCCGTAGCTTCTGAAGGGGGGTGCCCCCGTGCTCGTACGGAGCACGGGGGCACCCCCCTTTTTTTTGTCCGGGCTTTTGTCCGGGCTGGTCAGCCGGTGTTGCGCAGGCCCGCTGCCACGCCGTTGACGGTGAGGAGCAGGGCACGGGCGAGCAGCGGGTCGGCCTCGGCGCCCGCCGCCGCGGCGTCGCGCTGGCGCTTGAGCAGGGCGACCTGGAGGTAGGAGATCGGGTCCAGGTAGGCGTCGCGGATGGCGAAGGTCTGCTTGAGGACCGGCTGGGCGTCGAGGAGTTCCCGCTCGCCGGTGACCTTGAGGATCTCGGCGACGGTCAGATCGTGTTCGGCGCGGATGGCGTCGAAGACGTGCTTCAGCTCGTCCGGCACCAGCGTGTCGACGTAGTGGGCGGCGATCCGCAGGTCGGTCTTGGCGAGCGTCATCTCGACGTTGGAGATGAAGTTGCGGAAGAAGTGCCACTGTTCGTGCATCTCGTCGAGCACGGTGTCGAGGCCGGCCTCGCGCAGCGCCTTCAGCCCCGAGCCCACGCCGAACCAGCCGGGGACGATCTGCCGGGACTGCGTCCAGCCGAACACCCACGGGATGGCGCGCAGTCCGTCGAGCGAGACGCCCGAGCCGGGGCGGCGGGAGGGCCGCGAGCCCAGGTGCAGATCGGCGAGCTGGTCGACCGGCGTGGAGGCGAGGAAGTACGTCGGCAGGTCGGGGTCTTCGACGAGCTTGCGGTAGGCGGCGTGGGCGGCGTCGGAGACGACGTCCATCGCGGCGTCCCAGCGGGCGAGCGCCTCGACGGACTGGCGCGGGGCGGTGTGCAGGGCGGAGGCCTGCAGCGTCGCCGCGACGGTCAGCTCCAGGTTCTCGCGGGCCAGGGACGGCACGAGGTACTTGTCGGAGATGACCTCGCCCTGCTCGGTGACCTTGATCTCGCCCTCCAGGGTGCCCCAGGGCTGGGCGAGGATCGCGTCGTGCGAGGGGCCGCCGCCGCGGCCGACGGTGCCGCCGCGGCCGTGGAAGAGCCGCAGCCGGACGCCGTAGCGGTGGGCGACGTCGCGCAGGCGGCGCTGGGCGCGGTGGATCTCCCACTGGCTGGTGGTGATGCCGCCGAACTTGGAGGAGTCGGAGTAGCCGAGCATGACCTCCTGGACGTCGCCGCGCAGCGCGACGAGGCGCCGGTACGACGGGTCGGAGAGCATGTCCTCCAGGATGGTGTCGGCGGCCTTGAGCTCGTCGGTGGTCTCCAGGAGCGGGACGATGCCGATCTTGGCCCAGCCGGCGTGCAGGTCGATCAGGCCGGCCTCGCGGGCGAGGACGGCGGCGGCGAAGACGTCGTCGGCGCCCTGGCACATGGAGATGATGTACGACTCGATGACCTCGGGTCCGAAGACCTCCAGGGCCCGCTTGACGGTCTGGAAGACGCCGAGAGTCTTCTCGCCTGCCGCGTCCACGGGCGCCGGGGTGGGCGCGAGCGGCCTGCGGGAGCGCAGCTCCTTGGCGAGGAGCTTGGCCCGGTACTCGCGGGGCATGTCCACGTACCGCCAGGACTCCTCGCCCAGGCGGTCGAAGAGCTGGCCGAGGGCGTGGTGGTGGGCGTCGGCGTGTTCGCGGACGTCCATGGTGGCGAGCTGGAGGCCGAACGCGGACAGGGTGCGGATGGTCCGGTTCATGCGGCCGTCGGCGAAGAGGCCGCCCCGGTGCTCGCGCAGCGACGTCTGGATCAGGGTCAGGTCCTGCAGCAGCTCACCGGTGCCGAGGTAGTCGCGTCCGGTTTCGTGCGGGATGCCCTTGGCGAGGCGGAGCTTGGTGTTCTCCAGCTTCTGCCGGATGCAGGTGGCCTTGAGGCGGTAGGGCTCCTCGGCGTTGAGCCGCTTGTAGCGGGGGCTGATCTCGGGGAGGGCGTCGAGGTCGGCCTGGAGGGAGTCGAGGAGTTCCTGGGTGGCGCCGGTGTAGCGGATGGAGTTCGACAGGAAGCCGCGCAGCTCGTCGATCATCTCCAGGGCGTCGTTGATGCCGTGCTCGTGCTGGAGGATGAGGACGTCCCAGGTCACCTGGGGGGTGACGTTGGGGTTGCCGTCGCGGTCGCCGCCGATCCAGGTACCGAAGGTGAGGGGGCGGGTGGCGTCGGGGAGCCTGTAGCCGACGCGCTCCAGTTCCGCCGTCAGATCCTCCAGGACGTCGCCGACGGCGCCGGCGTGGAGTTCGTCGAGGTAGTAGATGGCGTTGCGGGCCTCGTCGGCGGGCTCGGGGCGTACGACGCGCAGCTCGTCGGTCTGCCAGACGAGGTCGATGTTCTCGGCCAGTCGGGTGTCGTGGCGGCGGCGGTCGCCTTCGAGGACCGGGGTCTCCAGGAGGGCGGCGACACGCCGGAGCTTGTTGAGGACGGAGCGGCGGGCGGCCTCGGTGGGGTGCGCGGTGAAGACGGGGCGCACGTTGAGGTGCTGGATCGTCTGGCGCAGGTGCTCGGGGTCGGCGTCCTTGAGGCGGTCGGCCGTACGGGCGAGGAGGCCGCCCTCGGCGGCGCGGCGGGCGCGCAGCTCGCGTCCGCGGTGGACCTGTTCGGTGACGTTGGCCAGGTGGAAGTAGGTGGAGAAGGCGCGGACCAGCTTGGCCGCGGTGTCCAGCTCCGTGCCGCGCAGCAGCTCGGCGGCGGCCTCGCCGTCCTCTCGGGTGAGGCGGCGGACCTTCTCGACGAGCTCCAGCAGCTCCGGGCCCTCCTGGCGGACGAGGGTCTCGCCGAGCAGGTCACCCAGTCGGCGGATGTCGGCGCGCAGTTCGCTGCTGGTCGTCGTGGTCTGGTCGTCGGCACTGCTCACAGGTGCGGCTCCTTGCAGTGTTGAAGCTCGTCCGGGAGGGGAACCCGGCGCCTGGGGCCGCGCGGCTTGGCCGCATACGGCTCCTGACATCCGGGAAGAAATCAGAGCGGACCGCGCTGTCCGACCGACACCAGGATAGGTGTCCGTGCGGACGCGCAGTCTCTCGGGCTCTTGCCGCCGGGCGCCGCACTGCCATACTTACGACGCCGTAGGTTACGGAACCGTAGGGACCGATGTAACGGAACCTGGGAACAGTTCCCGCGACCCCGGCACCTGCCAAAACCCTCGACCCCACAGGGGACGCCCATGACCACGAGCTCCGATGTGATCGAAGACGCCCCGAAGGCGAACGACGACACCACGACCACCTCCGCCACGCTGGGCGGGGAGAAGAAGCGGTCGATCGAGCAGATCGCGCTGCTTCTCTTCATCACCGTCCCGTTCGTCGCGCTCGTCGCGGCGGTTCCGCTGGCCTGGGGCTGGGGAGTGAGCTGGCTCGACCTCGGCCTGATGGTCTTCTTCTACTTCCTGGGCTGCCACGGCATCACGATCGGCTTCCACCGCTACTTCACGCACGGTTCGTTCAAGGCGAAGCGGCCGCTGCGGATCGCGCTGGCGGTCGCGGGCTCCATGGCGGTCGAGGGCCCGATCGTGCGCTGGGTGGCCGACCACCGCAAGCACCACAAGTTCTCGGACGCCGAGGGCGACCCGCACTCCCCGTGGCGGTTCGGTGAGACGCTGCCGGCGCTGATGAAGGGCCTGTGGTGGGCGCACATCGGATGGATGTTCGACGAGGAGCAGACGCCGCAGGACAAGTACGCGCCGGATCTGGTCAAGGACCCGGCGATCCGCGCGATCTCCCGTCAGTTCATCTACTGGACGATGCTGTCGCTGGCGCTGCCCGGGCTGATCGGTGGTCTGGTGACGATGTCCTGGTGGGGCGCGTTCACGGGGTTCTTCTGGGGCTCGCTGGTGCGGGTGGCCCTGCTGCACCACGTGACCTGGTCGATCAACTCGATCTGCCACGCGGTCGGCAAGCGGCCGTTCAAGTCGCGTGACCGTTCGGGCAACGTGTGGTGGCTGGCGGTCCTGTCGTGCGGCGAGTCCTGGCACAACCTGCACCACGCCGACCCGACGTCCGCGCGGCACGGTGTGGAGCGGGGCCAGATCGACTCCTCGGCCCGGCTGATCCGCTGGTTCGAGATGCTGGGCTGGGCGTACGACGTGCGCTGGCCGTCACGCTCGCGTATCGATTCGCGCCGGAACACCGGGGAAGGCGGTTCCCGGCGCCGGAAGGAGCCGGTCAAGGCGGCATGATTGACGCCGTGGCGACCGACTCCAGCAGTACCCCCAGCAACGACAAGCCCCGGCGGACGCGCCGTACCCGGATGACCGGTGCGGAGCGGCGCCAGCAGTTGCTGGAGATCGGTCGCACCCTGTTCGCGGCGAAGGGCTTCGAGGGCACGTCGGTGGAGGAGATCGCCGCGAAGGCGGGCGTCTCGAAACCGGTGGTGTACGAGCACTTCGGCGGCAAGGAGGGGCTGTACGCGGTGGTGGTGGACCGTGAGATGCGCCGCCTGCTGGACATGGTGACCAGCTCTCTCACGGCCGGTCACCCGCGTGAGCTGTGCGAGCAGGCGGCGTTCGCGCTGCTGGACTACATCGAGGAGTACACGGACGGCTTCCGCATCCTGGTCCGCGACTCCCCGATCCCGCAGTCGACGGGTTCCTTCGCCTCCCTCATCTCCGACATCGCGACCCAGGTGGAGGACATCCTGGGCCGCGAGTTCAAGAGCCGCGGCTTCGATCCGAAGCTGGCTCCGCTGTACGCCCAGGCGCTGGTCGGGATGGTCGCCCTGACCGGCCAGTGGTGGCTGGACGTCCGCCGTCCGAAGAAGGCGGAGGTGGCGGCGCATCTGGTGAATCTGGCGTGGCACGGGCTCGACGGGCTGGAGGCGAAGCCGCATCTGATAGGCCGCCGCAAGAACTGACGCGCCCGCTCATCGCTTGGGCTCATCGCTTGCGCTCAGTGCTTGAAGGTGTCCTTGCCCTTCTCCTTTGCCTGCCGCGCGTCACCCTTCATCTGATCGGCCCTGCCCTCGGCGGTCATCCGCTCGTTGCCGGTCATCCGCCCCATGGCTTCCTTGGCCTTGCCCTTGACCTGTTCCTTCTTGGCCCGGGCCTTCTCTTCCTTCGCCACGGTCCTCACTCCTCCCGGGGCTCGACGTGGGGGTCATCGATCGGGTGACCCTGCGCCGACCCACTCAAACGGCGGCCAAGGGGTGGGACCGCGCGTGAGCGCGCTCGTCAGCCGAGCGGTTCCAGGAATTCCAGCCGGTTCCCCACGGGGTCGTAGGAGAAGAAGCGCTTGTGCCCCGGCAGGTGCTCGTCCCAGGTGACGGCCGCTCCCCGGGCCGCCAGTCGGGCGGCGTACGTCTCGATGGCGGTGACCCGCAGCCCCGGGTGGGCCTTCTTGGCGGGCCGGAAGTCCTCCTCGATGCCGAGATGCAGCTGCACGGGTCCCGTCTGGAACCAGCAGCCCCCGCGCGCGGCGAGCACGGGCGGCTTGGGGATCTCCGCCATCCCGAGGACATCGACGTAGTACGTCCGTAGCCGCTCCTCCGATCCGGGCGGGGCCGCGAGCTGGACGTGGTCGACGGCGGTGATCATCACGCCTCCTTGTTGGCCACGGCGAAGATGCGGCGGAACGGGAAGGGGGTGCCGTGGGGGCCGGTCGGGTAGGCCTCGCGCAGGGCGTCGCGATAGTCGCCGAGGAAGGCGTCCCGGCGCTCGGGGTCGTCGGCGAGGGCGGTGAGGATGGGGCGCAGACCCGTGCCCTTCACCCAGTCCAGTACCGGATCGTCACCGGTGAGGAGATGGACGTACGTCGTCTCCCACACGTTCGCCGCGCAGCCCAGGTCGGTCAGCGCGGCGAGGTAGTCCCGCGGGGCGAGGACGGCGTCGTCGTGGCGCAGGATGTCGGTGAGGCGGTGGCGGTGGGCGAGGTCGCGCATCAGGCGGTGGCTGGGGGCGTCGAAGTTGCCGGGGACCTGGAAGGCGAAGGCGCCGCCGGGCCGGAGGCCCGCCACCCAGGCGCCGAAACGCTCCACATGGTCCGGCACCCACTGCAGCGTGGCGTTGCTGACGATCAGGTCGTACGGCTCCTCGGGCGTCCAGCTCCGTACGTCGGCGTGGGCGAACTCGAGGCGGCCGCCGCCCGGGGTCGGGCCCTCGTGCTCGACGTGGGCCTTGTCGAGCATCTCGGCGGAGTTGTCGTAGCCGGTGACGTGGGCGCCGGGCCAGCGTTCGGCGAGCAGGGCGGTGACGTTGCCCGGTCCGCAGCCGAGGTCGGCGACGCGGGGCCGGTCTCCGGGGAGGTCGGGGACCTGGGCGAGGAGGTCGGTGAAGGGGCGGGCTCGGTGGCCGGCGTGACGCAGGTACTGGGCGGGGTCCCAGGTGGGGGCGGCGGCGGACATGGGGAAGCCTCCTGACGGTCGCTCGTTCTCCAGCCTGCCCTCCGAGATATCTTGACGTCAAGAGACTTCACGTCGACACAACCACTACACTGATCGTCATGGAGGACGAGGTCGATCGGCTGGTCGCAGCGTGGCGCCGGGAGCGCCCGGACCTCGACGTGGAACCGCTCGAGGTACTCAGCCGGGTCAGCAGACTGGCCCGGCATCTGGACCGCGCACGGCGGCTGGCCTTCTCCGAGCACAGCCTGGAGCCCTGGGAGTTCGACGTGCTGACCGCGCTCAGGCGCGCCGGGACGCCGTACCAGCTCTCCCCCGGCCAGCTCCTGACCCAGACCCTGGTCACCTCGGGCACGATGACGAACCGCATCGACCGCCTGGCCAAGAAGGGCCTGGTGGAACGCCTGCCCGACCCCAGCGACCGACGCGGCGTACTGGTCCGCCTCACCCCCGAGGGCCGCGACCGCGCCGACCAGGCCCTCGCCGGCCTCCTGGACCAGGAACGCGCGATCCTGGCGGAACTGTCCCGCGCCCAGCGTGCAGAACTGGCGGGCCTGCTGCGCCAGCTGACGGCGCCGTTCGACAACATCCCGGGGTAGGGAGGTCGTTTCGGCGCCGCCCGGCACCATCCAGCCCGTCCGGCGTTTGAGGACGAGGCCGTTCAGGCCGAAGCGGGGGGCTGGGGGCGGCAGCCCCCAGGGCGGGTCGCCCGGCGCCGGGTACCTGCTCCCCTACGCCAGCTGACCGCCCCGCTCCACGACATCCCCGGTCAGATCCACCGGCCCCACCCCGGCCCGGCGCGCGAGCGCGACCGCGGCGAGGGTCGAGTGGACGCCCAGTTTGCCGAGGACGTTCTGCATGTGGGTGCGGACGGTGTGGGGAGAGAGGTAGAGGCGTTCGGCGACGGCCTTGCGGCCCAGGCCGGCGACCATGCAGCGCAGGACCTCGCGTTCGCGCGGGGTCAGGGACTCCACGAGGCGTTCGCTCTCGGTGCGGTGCTTGCGCGCGGCCGTCAGCTCGCGCAGGACGCCCGTGAGCAGGGCGGGCGGCAGATGGGTCTCGTCGCGCAGCACCCCGCGGATGACGGTGAGCAGCCGGGACAGCGAGCAGTCCTTGGCCACCCAGCCGGAGGCCCCGGCCTGCAGGGCGAGCGCGGCCCGGCGCGGATCGTCCTTCTCGGCGAGGACGACGATCCGTACCGCGGGCTGCGCGGTGCGGACCCCGGCGACGAGCGAGATGCCGTCGACGAGCCCGTCCTCGCTCACCTCCTGGACCGGCACGGCGGGACGGATGCCCTGGACGTTGCCGCCCAGGTCGGCGTCGACGAGGAGCACGTCGAACCGGCGCCCCTCGGCCGCCGCGCGCTCCAGGCTGCGCAGCGCCGCCGGACCGCTGCCGGCGGCGGAGACGTCGACGTCGGGCTCGGCCGCCAGCGCGGCGGCGAGCGACTCGGCGAAGATGCGATGGTCGTCGACGACCAGGACTCGGATGCGAACCACGAAACCCCCTTCCCCAAGCTCCCGAAGAGCAGGGGATACCCCATCGTCATGAGGACGACACCGGGAGACGGACACCGTCGCGGGCGCGACGCCCGAAGCGCGGATGGCCGCACGGCCGCCGCCGTGCAGGAACTGCTACCCCCACTTCGGGCGTCGAACCCGACCTTGTCTCGCCCCCTGATCAGCACCGGCCCCCACCGGTGCCGTTCATCAGAGTACGGCCGGGGCGCAGGAGCGGAAGGTAATTTGCAGAACTGGTTGGCCGACGCGTTTATGGTGAGCCGCATGTTTCGTCTGGAGACAGAAGTCGACAAATCCCGGCGCGATCTGCTCCGTCGGCGGTTGCTGGACACCAACACCGCGGCCTCCCCGATCCTGCGCGCCCTGCGCGGAACCCCAGGTGAACGCGAACATCCGCTCCAGGTCTGGGCGTTGGACGACGCCGGTGCCATGGCGGGCGGGCTCGTCGGTCACACCTGGACCACCTGGCTCCATGTCACGTACCTCTGGGTCGACGAACGCCACCGCGGCGCCCGCCTCGGTTCGCAACTGCTCGCACACGCCGAGCGCACGGCCCGCGACGAACGGGGCTGCACGGCCGTACGCCTGGAGACATGGGACTTCCAGGCGCCGGGGTTCTACAAGAAGCAGGGGTACGACGTGGTCTGTGCGATCCCGGACTATCCGCCGGGGATCACGGAGTACACGTTGACCAAGCGGCTGTCGGATCGGCCTCCCTCTCCTCAGGAGCCCGGCTTCCGGCCCCGATGATCCGTCACCCTATGGACGGCCCGGTTGAGTTGGGATTTCATGACTGCATGACGAGCAGAGAGCGGTGGACCATGGCTCTCTGGCTGGCGGGGATCGCCGTGGCCGTCTGGGCGGTGATCCGGTTCGGACTGGAGCCGGTGACGGCGGCCCTGGGGATCGGCGGGACGCTGCTCATCGCCTCACCGGCCAGATCCCTCGTCCAGCGCACCTGGGCGTGGAACGCCGAACGCAGCGAGGGCGAACGGCTCGGCGCCGCGGCGGCCGCGTTGAACCACGCGATCGAGCGGCACTGGACCACCGAGGCCGGCCGCCGCAAGCAGCATCTCGCGGTGGACCGCATCCCCGTGCTGTGGGACACCGTCCGTGAACCCCACTCCCGTACGACCGCCGGCGCGGACCCCTCGGCCGGTGGCCCGCAGGCCCGGCACGGCACGCTCGACGCCCTGATCGACGACTATCTCGCCCACCCCTCCCGCCTGGTCATCGTCGGTGACGCGGGCTCCGGCAAGACGGGCCTGTGCGTCGACCTGACCCTCGCGCTGTGCCGCCGGGGCGATCTGGAACGCATACCCGTGCTGCTCCAGCTGTCCGCGTGGGACCCGGAGACCAGCTTCCAGGACTGGATCGTCCGCCGGCTCACCGAGGACTACGGCTTTCTCGGCGACACGACGAAGTACGGCAGCGGCGCGGCCAGGGAACTCCTCGTCCACCGCCGGCTGCTGCCGCTCCTGGACGGCCTGGACGAACTGCCTCCCGAGGCGCGCGGCCAGGTGCTGCGCGCCCTGCGGGAGAACACCCACCTGCCGACGGACACCGTGCTGACCTGCCGCAGCGAGGAGTTCCGGGCGACGACGGCCGAGGAGCCGCTGCCGGACAGCCGGGTCGTACGGCTGCTGCCCGTCGCCGCCGAGGACACCGTCACGTATCTGGAGTCGCACTTCCCGGATGATCTGGAGCGCTGGGAACCGGTCCTGCGGATTCTGCGCACCGATCCGACGGGACCGCTGGCCACCGCTCTGTCCCGGCCGCTGATGCTGTTCCTGGCCCGTGCCACCTATCAGCCCCGGAACAGCACGCCCGGTGACCTGCTGGACGCCGACCGCTTCGGTACGAGCGAGGCGATCGAGGCGCATCTGCTCGACATGTTCGTCCCCGTCGTCTTCGAGTCGCCGCCCGTCGGGGCCGACGACGGCAACCCGGGCCGGCCCGCCCGCTACTGGCCGGCGCCCGCGGCGCTCGGGTACCTCAGGTTCCTCGCGTCCCGGCTGGACGCCCGGCGACGCGACGGCGAACACGGTGCCGCCGACCTGAGCTGGTGGGAACTGCGCGGGGTGGCGGGGGTGCCCCGGTACCCGTTCGTCCTGGTCCCAGGGGTGATCGGCACGGTGAGCTGCTGCCTCCTGGGTCTGCTGCTGTTCGGTCTCTTCGGGCGGCCCGCGTTCGGCGCCCTCTTCGGCGCGGGCGTCGGCGTCGTCTTCAGCCCGCTCCTCGGTCTGCTGCGCACCGAGCCGCCCCGGCGATTCGTGCCCCGCCGCAGCGCACGGCAGCCGCGTCTGGTCCTGCGGCCCCTGCTGCTCGACCTCGGCTTCGGCCTGATCGGGCTGGTCACCGGCGGTCTGATCGCGGGGCTGCTGTACTCGGTGACGTACGGGATCGCGGCCGGGCTCGCCTTCGGTGTCGTCTTCGCGACCGCGCGCCGCTTCACTCGCCCCACCGAGCCGAAGCACGCGATCACCCCGCTGAGGTCACTGCGGGACGACCGTGACGCGGTGCTGTACGCGTGGCTGTTCGGCTCCCTGGCGGGCGCGGTCGTGGGCGGTTTCCTCGCCACGGCCGGGATCCACCGGGCGCGCTACGACCTGGTGTTCTCGGCGTCCGCCGCGACGACGGGCGTGGTCGGCGCCCTGGTCGGGGCGCTGCTCGCCGGGGCCGGGCTCGGCATGGTGGTGCTGTCGACCAGCGCCTGGGGCCACTTCAACACGGCCCGGTGGTGGCTGGCCTGGCGCCGCCGTACGCCCTGGCATCTGGTCACCTTCCTCGACGACGCGTACCGGCTGGGCGTGCTGCGCTCCACGGGCGCGCACTACCAGTTCCGGCACGCGAGCCTCCAGCACCACCTGGCCGCGGCCCGTCCGGCGGGCTCCCCGGCGCCGCTGGGCTCAGCCGATCAGTCGGCCGCCGGCTGAGGAGTCGGCCGGTGCGGCGGGCAGCCCGTCGGGCGACGCCGTGAAGAGCAGGGGTGCGCCCAGGACCCAGAAAGTGGTGCGGCTCGGCCAGTACCCGCCCTGCCGTCCGGGGGGCGTCTCGGCGTGGTAGGCGGCGGTGGGGAAGCGGACCTTGCCCGCGGGCAGATGCCGGGCGGTGACGACCAGCTCGATGTCGGTGAGGTCGGCGTGCGCCACCGCCAGCGCCTCGTACTGCCGGCCGGGCAGCGCGAACCGGAACTCGACGGTGACCTTCGACGACCGGCCCGACCGGCCCGACTTCCGCTCCGCCGCCTGCCGGGCGAGGAGTTCGCGGACGTCGTCGGGGTTCACCAGGTCGTAGCCGGCCTCGCCCGAGCGGTCCTGCCCGCGCTCCCGGCCCAGTCCCCGGCGGTGCCGCACGGTGCAGCGCACCACGTCGAACCAGGTGTCCCGCAGGGCCGCGGTCTGTCCCGCGAGCCACCGCTGCTCGTACTGGAGCTGCCGCTTCTCGGTCCTGCCCAGCGCGAACACGCGGGCCAGCAGCCACAGCGTCAGTGCCGCGGCGGTCCACCTCAGGTACGGCCGCGCCCCGGGTTCGACCGCGAACTGCGCGGCGGCCCAGAGCACCAGGATCAGGGCGAAGCCCCGCCGTGTCGCGCGCTGCGCCTCGGCGAAGCGGGGCGTGCGCAGCCGTACGAGCAGTGTTCTGACCACGGCCGCCGGTCGTGAACCCGGCGGATACAGCGGCACTTGCAGGTCGGGCCGTGGCACGGCGCCCCTACGGCCGCCGGGCAGGCCTGACGATTCGACTGCTCCTGGTGAAGTCTCCACATCCGACCGTCCATTCAGGACCGGTTGTTCCCCCGTTTAGACCGTACCCGAACGCCGCGCGACGTCACCCCCTGTTGGACGCGCGAGGGGCGCACGGCGCGCATCGGGATGGACTACGCGCGCCGGGCCACGGTAAGGCTTCACGGCATGGGGGAGGCCAGGAGCGACACACGACGTGATGCGGTGGCGGTCTTACGGTGTGCGGTCGCGGCGCGGGGCTGGGGTTCGCTCGTCCGGTTCCTGTGCGTCGACTCCCGGCAGCTGGTGCCCGCGTTCGACCGTGCGGTGCTCCCGCTCGTCGAACGCACGGTGCCCGACGAGGAGGAGCGGCGCCGGATCCACGCGACCCTGCTCAGCACGGGCGTGAAGGTGGGCTTCGCCCTGTGGGGATACGCGTCCATGGCCCGCGTGCCCTTCGACGCCGAACTGAGCGTCCTGGGCAGCTCGTTCACCCGTCTCTACGACGATCTCGTCGACCACGGCGACCGCGCGGGCCTGGACGGGGATCTGGCGTCCCTGTTCGCGGGCGGGTCCTTCCGCCCGCAGAGCCGCCTGGAGGAACTGCTGCTCCTCCTGCACGACGCCATCGCCGTACGGCTGCCCCACCCGCCCGACGACCCGATCCACCCCCTGCTGCGGGAACTGCACGCCTTCCAGCTGCGCTCCCGCGCCCAGCGCGACCCGCGTATCCCGCTGCCGGAGGTCCTGGAGATCACCAGAGGAAAGGGCGGCCTCGGCATGGTCGCCCTGCTCTCCCTGCTCCGCCCCCGGATGCCGGCGGAGGAACGCGCCCTGCTCACCGAGCTGGGGTATGTCTTCCAGCTCCTCGACGACCTGCACGACCTCGCCCTCGACCGGGCCGAGGGCATCACCACCGGCGCCACCCTGCGCGCCTTCTCCCTCACCGACCTGGCCGCCCGGATCCAGCGCCTGCGCTCCCGCTTCCGCGCCCACTACGGAACCGCGAGCCCCCTGACCGCCCACCTGGCCCTGACCCTCGTCGGCGCACCGCTCGCGGCACGCCGAAGGACCGGGCACCACGGGCGGCCACGTCCGAGGACCGGCTCGCTGCCGCTGCTGTTCTCCCGTGCCGGGAACATCCGGCCGCATGCCCCGGGTTCGACGCGGTGACCTCGGGTCAGCCGATCCGCCGCGCCCCCGCCGCCGGCACCGCCTCGAACACCCTCGGTGCCGTGAACCCGGCCGCGGCGAAGGCCTCTTCGACCGCCTTGGTGACGGTCTCGACGTCGGTCGCCTCCGCCAGCACGATCGCGGAGCCGCCGAAGCCGCCGCCGGTCATGCGGGCGCCCAGGGCACCGGCCTCGTTGGCGGCCGCCACGACCAGGTCCAGCTCGGGGCAGGAGACCTGGAAGTCGTCCCGCAGGGAGGCATGGCCCTCGGTCAGGACCGGGCCGATCGCCCGGGTCTCGCCGGACTCCAGCAGGGCGACGACCCGCTCGACGCGCTGGTCCTCGGTGACGACGTGGCGCACCAGGCGGCGCACCTCCTCGTCGTCGCCGAGCCGGTCCAGGGCCGAGGACAGGTCGTCGTAGGCGATGTCCCTGAGCGCGTCCACGCCCAGCAGGGCGGCGCCCTTCTCACAGCCCGCGCGGCGCTTGCCGTACTCGCCCTCGCTGTGGGAGTGCTTGACCTGGGTGTCGACGACCAGCAGGCGCAGGCCCTCGGCGGCCAGGTCGAAGGGGATCTGCTTCTGGGAGAGGTCCCGGGTGTCGAGGAACAGGGCGTGGCCGGCCTCGCAGCACGCGGACGCCGTCTGGTCCATGATCCCGACCGGGGCGCCGACGTACATGTTCTCGGCGCGCTGGCACAGACGGGCCAGCTGCCAGCCCTTCTGGCCGAGTTCGTAGAGGTCGTTCAGCGCGAGCGCGACCACGACCTCCAGGGCCGCCGACGACGACAGGCCGGCGCCTGCCGGGACCGTCGAGGACAGGTGGATGTCGGCGCCGGTCACCGCGTGGCCGGCCGCGCGCAGGGCCCAGACCACGCCCGAGGGGTACGCCGTCCAGTTCCGGTCGGTCTCGGGCTCGAGGGCGTCGACGCGCAGTTCCACCACGCCGCCCCCGACGTCCGCCGAGTGCAGGCGCAGCACGCCGTCCGCGCGTCGCGAGACCGCCGCGACCGCGGTGTGCGGCAGCGCGAACGGCATGACGAAGCCGTCGTTGTAGTCGGTGTGCTCGCCGATCAGGTTGACCCGGCCCGGCGCGGCCCACACCCCTTCCGGCTCGGCCCCGTACAGCTCCTTGAACCGCTCGGCGACCGCGGCTGCCGTGTCGACGCTCATCCCCTGACCCTGACCTTTCAGTACGTTCTACTTGCCGTTCCGCTGCGTGAACTGCCACGCGTCGGCGACGATCCCCGCGAGGTCCGCGCGGGACGGGTTCCAGCCGAGCCGCTCGCGGGCGGTGTCGGCGGAGGCGACCAGGACGGCCGGGTCGCCGCCGCGGCGCGGGGCCACGACCTCGGGGATCGGGTGCCCGGTGACCTGGCGGACGGTCTCGATGACCTGGCGGACGGAGAAGCCGTTGCCATTGCCGAGGTTGCAGATGAGGTGCTCGCCGGGCCGGGCGGCCTTCAGCGCGAGCAGGTGGGCCTCGGCGAGGTCGGCGACGTGGATGTAGTCGCGCACGCAGGTGCCGTCGGGCGTCGGGTAGTCGTCGCCGTAGACGGAGATCGCGTCGCGCCTGCCCTGGGCGACCTGGAGGACGAGCGGGATGAGGTGCGACTCGGGGTCGTGGCGCTCCCCGCAGTCGCCGTAGGCACCGGCGACGTTGAAGTACCGCAGCGAGACGGCGCCGAGTCCGTGGGCGGCCGCCTCGCCGGTGATCATGTGGTCGACGGCGAGCTTGGAGGCGCCGTACGGGTTGGTCGGCCGCGTGGGCGCCGACTCGGCGATCGGCACCTCCTTGGGCTCCCCGTACGTCGCCGCCGTCGACGAGAAGACCAGCTTGCGCACGCCCGCCTCGCGCATCGCGCCGAGCAGGGCCATGGTGCCGCCGACGTTGTTGTCCCAGTACTTCTCGGGCTTCACGACCGACTCGCCGACCTGCGAGAACGCGGCGAAGTGCAGCACGGCGTCGAAGGAGGGGTCGAGCCACTTGGCGGCGTCGCGGATGTCGCCCTCGATGAAGGAAGCCCCGGCCGGCACGCCCTCGCGGAAGCCGGTGGAGAGGTTGTCGAGGACGACGACCTCGTCACCCGCCTGAAGCAGATGCTGGGCGACCACGCTGCCCACATAGCCGGCGCCACCGGTGACCAGGTACTTCCCACTCATGAACTCGCTACCTCTCGCAGTCGCTCGGCCGCGCGCTCCGGCGGCACGTCGTTGATGAACACACTCATGCCGGACTCGGAACCCGCGAGAAACTTCAGCTTGCCGGAAGTGCGGCGAATGGTGAAAAGCTCAAGGTGGAGCGCGAAGTCGTCGCGCACGACCCCCTCGAAGTCCTCCAGCTGCCCGAACGGCGCCTGGTGCCAGGCGGCGATGTACGGCGTCGGAGGCTCACCCTCCCCGAAGATCCGGTCGAAGCGCCTCAAGAGTTCCAGATAAACCTTGGGAAACTCTGAGCGCGCCTCCTCGTCGAGCGCGAGCAGATCGGGCACCCGGTTCCTCGGGTACAGGTGGACCTCGTACGGCCAGTGCGCGGCGTACGGCACGAAGGCCACCCAGTGTTCACTCTCCAGGACGACCCGCTCGTCGGCGAGTTCACGCTCCAGCACGGCGTCGAAGAGGTTCTCCCCGCCGGTGGCGTCCTTGTGCGCGGCGAGGGAGCGCAGCATCAGGGCGGTGCGCGGCGTGGTGAACGGGTAGGCGTAGATCTGCCCGTGCGGATGCCCCAGGGTCACCCCGATCTCGGCACCGCGGTTCTCGAAGCAGAAGACCTGCTCCACGGAGGGCAGAGATGACAGCTCGGAGGTCCGGTCGGTCCACGCGTCGAGCACGAGCCGTGCCTGCTCCTCGGTCAGGTCGGCGAAGGACGCGTTGTGGTCGGAGGTGAAGCAGACGACCTCGCAGCGCCCGGAGTCACCGGCGAGCGAGGGGAAACGGTTCTGGAAGACGACGACGTCGTACGACGAGTCCGGGATCTCGCTCAGCCGCTCCCCGTCGGAGGGGCACAGCGGGCACTCGTCGGCCGGCGGGTGGTAGGTCCGCCCCTGCCGGTGCGAGGCGATGGCGACACTGTCGCCGAGCAACTCGTCCCGTCGGACCTCGGACGTCGTGACGGTCCGGTCCAGCGGACGGCGGTCGACGGCGTCCCGCACGGTGTCGTCACGCAGGTCGTAGTAGACGAGCTCACGACCGTCGGCCAGCTGGGTCGAGGTCTTCTTCACGGCGGACTCCATTCGAGCCACTCAGATCTTCCGAGACTCCTCCGAGCCTCCATCAAACATAACCAAACACAGAGAAACACAACTCACCACCTGCGTCAACATCACAATCAAACAAAGAGCACCACCGGCGATGTTCAATTACTGAACACAGAGGCGTAGGTTCCGCGCTGTATCGGTTCGCGCAACGAAGCGAGTACTTATGCAAACCCCCACACAATCGCCCGCCTACCTCGCCGCCGAGCTGCGGCTCCCCACGAACTGGCTCGACTACACGCTGCTCGGCATCTACTTCGTCGTCGTCCTCGGCATCGGCTTCGCCGCCCGCCGCTCGGTGAAGACCAGCCTCGACTTCTTCCTCTCCGGACGCTCCCTGCCCGCCTGGGTCACGGGCCTGGCGTTCATCTCCGCCAACCTGGCCGCCACCGAGATCCTCGGCATGGCGGCGAACAGCGCGCAGTACGGCGCCTACACGGTGCACTGGTACTGGATCGGCGCCATCCCGGCCATGGTCTTCCTGGGCCTGGTGATGATGCCCTTCTACTACGGCAGCAAGGTCCGCTCGGTGCCGGAGTTCCTCCTCCTGCGCTTCGACAAGGCGGCCCACCTGCTCAGCTCGATCCTGTTCGCGTTCGCCGCGATCCTGATCGCCGGTGTGAACCTCTACGCCCTGGCGATCGTCGTCGAAGCCCTGCTCGGCTGGCCCCAGTGGGTGGCGATCGTCGTGGCGGGGTTCTTCGTCCTGGCCTACATCACGCTCGGCGGCCTGTCCTCGGCGATCTACAACGAGGTCCTGCAGTTCTTCGTGATCCTCGCGGCCCTGATCCCGATCACCATCCTGGCCCTGAAGAAGGTCGGCGGCTGGGACGGCCTCACCGACACCCTGACCAAGTCCCACGGCGACGACTTCGTCACCGCGTGGGGCGGCACGGGAATCGGCGAGGCGAACCCGCTGGGCGCGAACTGGCTGACGATCGTCCTGGGCCTGGGCTTCGTGCTGTCCTTCGGCTACTGGACGACGAACTTCGCCGAGGTCCAGCGCGCCCTCTCCGCGAAGAACCTCTCAGCCGCCCAGCGCACCCCGCTCATCGCGGCCTTCCCGAAGATCTTCATCGTCTTCCTGGTGATGATCCCGGGCCTGGCGGCCGCCGCCCTGGTCCCCGGCTTCGGCACCGCCGAGTCCGGCTACCAGTACAACGACGCCATCCCCTACCTCATGGAGGGCCTGCTCCCCAACGGCGTCCTCGGCATCGCGGTGACCGGGCTCCTGGCGGCCTTCATGGCGGGCATGGCGGCGAACGTGTCGTCCTTCAACACGGTGTTCACCACGGACATCTGGGCGAAGTACGTGGTGCGGGACCGGGAGGACGCCTACTACGTCCGCTTCGGCCGCCTGATCACAGCCATCGGCGTCCTCGCCTCGATCGGCACGGCGTTCCTCGCCTCCTCCTTCTCCAACATCATGAGCTACCTCCAGACCCTGTTCTCCTTCTTCAACGTGCCGATGTTCGTGGTCTTCATCGTCGGCATGTTCTGGCGGCGGGCCTCGATGAAGTCGGGCTTCTGGGGCCTCCTGGCAGGCACGACGGCAGCGATGATCAACTACTTCGTCTTCTACAAGCAGGACATCATCTCGATCCCCTCCGACCAGGGCGCGAACTTCGTCTCCGCCATCGCGGGCTTCGTGGCCGGCGCGGTCGTCATGGTGGCCGTCTCCCTTTTCACGGCGCCCAAGCCGACGGAGGATCTCCAGGGGCTGGTGTACGGCACCCGTTCGCCCGGCATGGCCGAGCCGCCGGCCGAGGGGGACGACGCGTGGTACCGGAAGCCGGCGCTGCTGGGTTGGGGCGCGGTGGTGCTGGCGGCCGTCTGCTACATCCCGTTCTCGTTCTCGTTCTGACAGGGGAGCTGAAAGACCATGCCAGACCACTCCGACCACCCCGACCGCTCCAACCACCCCGACCACCCCGACCACCCCGGCTACTCCGAGAGGGACGTCCAGCGCGAGGTCACCGAGCTGGAGGGGAAGTCCGAGACGGCCGCGCGGCTCTTCGACATCCGGCGGATCATCGGCGGGCTCTTCGTGATCTACGGCGTCATCGTCACGATCGTCGGGCTCACGGACGACGACGCCGCGATCGACAAGGCCGAGGGCGTCAACATCAACCTCTGGACCGGGCTGGGCATGCTCCTCCTGGGCCTCTTCTTCCTGGCGTGGCTGAAACTCCGCCCCACGGCTCCGCCGCCACCCCCC
>NZ_JAKEIP010000101.1 GCF_021474425.1 Streptomyces muensis
ACACCCCCGACCCCGACAGCCACGACCGCACCCTCGCCCACTCCGGCACCGCGAAGACGCAACCACCCCAGCGCCCCCAGGAACCCCGCGGCGGCCTCCTCATGGGACGCCCCTTCGGCGTACCCGTCTACGTCGCCCCCAGCTGGTTCCTCGTCGCCGCCCTCATCACCTGGGTGTTCGGCGGACAACTCGACCGCGTCCTGCCCGAGCTCGGCGCCGCCCGCTACCTCGTCTCCCTCTTCTTCGCCGTCGCCTTCTACGCCTCCGTCCTCGTCCACGAACTCGCGCACACCGTCGCCGCACTCCGCTTCAAGCTCCCCGTGCGCCGCATCCAGCTCCAGTTCTTCGGCGGAGTCTCCGAGATCGAGAAGGAAGCCGAGACACCCGGCCGCGAATTCGTCCTCGCCTTCGTCGGACCGCTGCTCTCCCTCGTCCTCGCCGGCGTCTTCTACGCCGCCATGCAGCCCGTCGAACCCGGCACCGTCCCCGGCGTCCTCCTGGCCGGCCTGATGATCTCCAACCTCATCGTCGCCGCCTTCAACCTCCTCCCCGGACTGCCCCTCGACGGCGGCCGCATGCTCCGCGCCATCGTCTGGAAGATCACCGGCAAACCCATGACCGGCACCATCGCCGCCGCCTGGGTCGGCCGCGCCCTCGCCGTCTCCGTCCTCATCGGCCTGCCCTGGCTCACCCAGTCCGGCGCCCTCGGCTCCGACGCCGTCGACAACGTCGGCATGGACACCGTCATGGACGCCCTGCTCGCCGCCATCCTCGCCGCGATCATCTGGACCGGCGCCGGCAACAGCCTGCGCATGGCCCGGCTGCGCGAACACCTCCCCGAACTACGCGCCCGCACCCTCACCCGCCGCGCCGTCCCCGTCGAGACCGACACCCCCCTCTCCGAAGCCCTGCGCCGCGCCAACGCCGCCGGAGCCCGCGCCCTCGTCGTCGTCGACACCGACGGCAACCCCCTCTCCCTCGTCCGCGAGGCCGCCATCGTCGGCGTACCCGAACACCGCCGCCCCTGGGTCCCCGTCAGCGGCCTCGCGGCGGACCTCACCGACGGCATGCGCGTCTCCGCCGAACTCGCCGGAGAGGACCTCCTGGACGCCCTGAGAGCCGCCCCCGCCACCGAATACCTCGTCGTCGAGGAAACCGGCGAGATCTACGGCGTCCTGTCCGCCGCCGACGTCGAGCGCGCCTTCGTCAAGGCCATGGCCCGCCCCAGCTGAACAGCACACGTGGTCGGCGGCCCCCCGAAACGCCGGTAGGCTGGTCACATGTCCGAACCGACCGGTGCCGCCCGCAGGCGCGGGCCCTTCAAGGTCGGGGACCAGGTTCAGCTGACCGACCCCAAGGGCCGCCACTACACGTTCACGCTCGAAGAGGGAAAGAACTTCCACACCCACAAGGGTTCCTTCCCGCACGACGAGCTGATCGGCGCACCCGAGGGCAGCGTTGTCCGCACCACCGGTAACGTCGCCTACCTCGCGCTGCGCCCCCTGCTCCCCGACTACGTCCTGTCCATGCCCCGCGGGGCAGCCGTCGTCTACCCCAAGGACGCGGGGCAGATCCTCGCCTTCGCCGACATCTTCCCCGGCGCCCGCGTCGTCGAGGCCGGCGTCGGCTCCGGCTCGCTCAGCAGCTTCCTGCTGCGCGCCATCGGCGACCAGGGCATGCTGCACTCCTACGAGCGCCGCGAGGACTTCGCCGACATCGCCCGGCAGAACGTCGAGCGCTACTTCGGCGGCCCCCACCCCGCCTGGCAGCTCACCGTCGGCGACCTCCAGGACAACCTCAGCGACACCGACGTCGACCGCGTCATCCTCGACATGCTCGCCCCCTGGGAGTGCCTGGAGGCCGTCTCCAAGGCACTCGTCCCCGGCGGCATCGTGTGCTGCTACGTCGCCACCACCACCCAGCTCGCCCGGACCGTCGAGTCCATCCGCGAGATCGGCTGCTTCAACGAGCCGACCGCCTGGGAGACGATGATCCGCAACTGGCACATCGAAGGCCTCGCCGTCCGCCCCGACCACCGCATGATCGGCCACACCGGCTTCCTGCTCACCGCCCGCCGCCTCGCCGACGGAGTCGAACCCCCCATGCGCCGCCGACGCCCCGCCAAGGGCGCCTACGGCGAGGACTACGAAGGCCCCAACGCCGACGGCGGCACCGGCCGCTGACCCGGCCCCGCACCGCCAACAACGCACAAGCGCTGTGGTCGAGTTCCCGCAACACCACCGGGAACTCGACCACAGCGCCTTTGCGTTGACGCCGGACACCGACAACCCTCACATCCGGCAACCCTCAAATCAGTACGTCGCACAACACCCCGCACGCCCCCCTCCGCGGACCCCCCACCACCGCACACCGGCACCCAAACTCCACACCCCGCCGTTCCCCCGCACTGTGACGTGTGGCACCATGCTGGCCACCCCCACCGGCACAGCCCTCACAGGAGACGCTCCTAGTGCAACCCGCCGTCCCGGAACTGGCACACACCCACACCCGCCCCATCCACTGGCTCGCCACCGCCACAGCGGTCGCCGGCGTCGTCGCCCTGTCCTCGGTCCTCCAGCCCAACTCGGCGACAGCCGCCCAGACAGCCGGCCCCGAGACGAACCACGCCCCCGCCGCCCTCGCACCCCCCGACCCGGCCGGCGTCGACCTCCCGCTCGAATGCGGGCCCGTAAAGGCGGTCGTGGTGAAAAAGGCCACCGGAGACCTCGACGGCGACGGCAACCCCGAAACCGTGGCCGTCGTGCACTGCGACGCCCCCATGGGCACCCCACCCGACGGCCTCTACGTCCTCACCCGAGCCGCCGAGACGACCACACCCCGCCTCGTCGCCACCCTCGTCGACCCCAAGGACAGCACTACCGTCAGTGACATCACCGTCCGCGACGGAGCCGTCATCGCCGACCTGCTCAGCTACTCCACCGACGACGTACCCCGCTGCTGCCCCGACGTGAAGAAGACCGCGAAATGGCAGTGGAAGAACGGCACGTTCGTCCGCTCGACACCCGCCGGAGCCCACAGCGTCTGACCCACGCCACCAACGCGTGTGAGAAATCAGACAGTCGTAACACCCCGTACACGCAAGGTCACTCGGCGTCCGGACCGAACACCTCGACCTTGTCCGAAACGCGACGTACATGGATGCACTCGCCCGGACACTCCTTCGCCGAATCCACCACATCCGTGAGAAGCGGCAACGGCACGGGCGTTGTCGCCCCCTCCACCTGCAACAGCTCGTCCCCCGCGCCCTTCACGTACGCCAGACCATCGATGTCCAGCTCGAACACCTCAGGCGCGTACTGGGCACAGATACCGTCACCCGTACACAGAGCCTGGTCGATCCAGACCTCCAGCGCCACGCCATCGACCCCGGCCGCCTGCTCCACGCTCATCTCTCCTGCCATCCGCTTTACGTCGAGCCGAACGGGAATCCGGCCAGCTCTGACGGGTGTTGAACGCTTCGAGCCTACCTGCGGCGGCTTCCCAATCATGTTCGGTGGGTATTCCCCTGGCGTGAGGGAGAGCGCAAGGGTGAAGATCGGACACACCCCGACAGTCTTTGTGATCTAGGGGTTTCAATCGACACCCACCCAGGTAGGGTCTGGAAGCGTCCAGCTCCCCTTGGAGGAGGTGAGGACCGTGGCAGCCCACGACGACGACATGAACCGCGGCATCCGCCCGGGACGAGGGTCCGACGACCCGGCCGGGCAGATCGCCTACCTTGAGCAGGAGATCGCCGTCCTGCGACGCAAGCTCGCCGACTCTCCGCGGCACACGAGGATTCTCGAAGAGCGGATCGTCGAGCTGCAGACCAACCTGGCCGGCGTGTCCGCACAGAACGAGCGACTCGCCAACACGCTCCGTGAGGCCCGCGACCAGATCGTGGCCCTCAAGGAAGAAGTCGACCGGCTCGCACAGCCACCGGCCGGCTTCGGTGTCTTCCTGCAAGCCAACGAGGACGGCACCGCCGACATCTTCACCGGAGGCCGCAAACTCCGCGTGAACGTCAGCCCGAGCGTCGAACTCGACGACCTCAGGCGCGGCCAGGAACTGATGCTCAACGAAGCACTCAACGTGGTCGAAGCCATGGAATTCGAGCGCGTCGGGGACATCGTCACCCTCAAGGAGATCCTCGAGGACGGCGAGCGCGCCCTGGTGCTCGGGCACACCGACGAGGAACGGGTGGTACGGCTCGCCGAGCCGCTGCTGGACGTCACCATCCGACCCGGCGACGCCCTCCTGCTCGAACCCCGCTCCGGCTACGTCTACGAAATCGTCCCCAAGAGCGAAGTCGAGGAACTCGTCCTCGAAGAGGTCCCCGACATCGGCTACGAGCAGATCGGCGGCCTCGGCGGCCAGATCGAAATGATCCGCGACGCCGTCGAGCTCCCCTACCTCTACCCCGACCTGTTCAAGGAGCACGAACTGCGCCCACCCAAGGGCGTCCTCCTGTACGGGCCCCCCGGATGCGGCAAGACACTCATCGCCAAGGCCGTCGCCAACTCACTGGCCAAAAAGGTCGCCGAAGTCACCGGCCAAGCCCAGGGCAAGAGCTTCTTCCTCAACATCAAGGGCCCCGAGCTCCTCAACAAGTACGTCGGCGAGACCGAACGACAGATCCGACTCGTCTTCCAGCGCGCACGGGAAAAGGCCAGCGAAGGCACCCCCGTGATCGTCTTCTTCGACGAGATGGAATCCCTCTTCCGCACCCGCGGCTCCGGCGTCAGCTCCGACGTGGAAAACACCATCGTCCCCCAGCTGCTCGCCGAGATCGACGGCGTGGAAGGCCTGCAGAACGTGGTCGTCATCGGCGCCTCCAACCGCGAGGACATGATCGACCCCGCCATCCTGCGACCCGGCCGACTCGACGTGAAGATCAAAATCGAACGTCCCGACGCCGAGGCCGCCAAGGACATCTTCGGCAAGTACCTCACAGAACGCCTCCCCCTGCACTCCGAAGACCTCGGAGAACACGGCGGCAGCAAGGCGACCACGGTCCAGAGCATGATCCAGACCGCCGTCGAGCAGATGTACGCCGAATCCGAGGAGAACCGCTTCCTGGAAGTCACCTACGCCAACGGCGACAAGGAAGTCCTCTACTTCAAGGACTTCAACTCCGGCGCCATGATCGAGAACATCGTCGGCCGCGCCAAGAAAATGGCGATCAAGGACTTCCTCGAACACAACCAGAAGGGCCTCCGCGTCTCCCACCTCCTCCAGGCCTGCGTGGACGAGTTCAAGGAGAACGAAGACCTCCCCAACACCACCAACCCCGACGACTGGGCCCGCATCTCCGGAAAGAAGGGCGAACGGATCGTCTACATCCGCACCCTCATCACCGGAAAGCAGGGCGCAGACACCGGACGCTCCATCGACACGGTGGCAAACACCGGTCAGTACCTGTAAAACACAGGGCGGCTGCGGGTGCCCCCAACGGGTACCCGCAGCCCACTGTTTTTCCGGCCACAGCCGGCACAACGCGAGCAACGCAATGACGCAAATGATCTCCCCACCAGCGCAAAGGCGTTCTAGGCTCTTCCATACCGCCGAGTCGCGCAGTGCGGGGACGGGCACCGCACACGCACCGGAGCGCCAGCGGTACTTGAGCGCCGCCCCCGACCGAGGGCGCCGCCGGGCAAGGAGGGCCGCATGACCGTACGGCGAGTAATGGGCATCGAGACGGAGTACGGGATCTCCGTCCCCGGCCACCCCAACGCCAATGCCATGCTCACCTCATCCCAGATCGTCAACGCCTACGCGGCGGCGATGCACCGGGCCCGACGAGCCCGCTGGGACTTCGAGGAGGAAAACCCGCTGCGCGACGCGCGAGGCTTCGACCTCGCCCGCGAGGCCGCCGACTCCAGCCAGCTCACCGACGAGGACATCGGCCTCGCCAACGTCATCCTCACCAACGGAGCACGCCTCTACGTCGACCACGCACACCCCGAATACAGCGCCCCCGAAGTCACCAACCCCCGCGACGCCGTCCTCTGGGACAAAGCCGGCGAACGCATCATGGCCGAAGCCGCCGAACGAGCGGCCCAGCTCCCCGGCGCCCAGCCCATCCACCTCTACAAGAACAACACCGACAACAAGGGCGCCTCCTACGGCACGCACGAGAACTACCTCATGAAGCGGGAAACCCCCTTCTCCGACATCGTGCGCCACCTCACCCCCTTCTTCGTCTCCCGCCAGGTCGTCACCGGCGCCGGCCGCGTCGGCATCGGCCAGGACGGCCACGAACACGGCTTCCAGCTCAGCCAGCGAGCCGACTACTTCGAAGTCGAGGTAGGCCTGGAGACCACGCTCAAGCGCCCCATCATCAACACCCGCGACGAGCCCCACGCCGACGCGGAGAAATACCGCCGCCTCCACGTGATCATCGGCGACGCGAACCTCTCCGAGATCTCGACCTACCTGAAGCTGGGGACGACGGCTCTGGTCCTGTCGATGATCGAGGACGGGTTCATCGCGGTGGACCTGGCGGTCGACCAACCCGTACGCACCCTCCACCAGGTCTCCCACGACCCGACACTCCAACGGCTCATCACCCTCCGCAGCGGCCGCACACTCACCGCAGTCCAGCTCCAAATGGAGTACTACGAGCTGTCGCGTAAGTACGTGGAGGAGCGCTTCGGAGCGGACGCGGACGAACAGACCAAGGACGTCCTGTCGCGCTGGGAAGACACCCTGAACCGCCTGGAGCGGGACCCGATGAGTCTGTCCGGCGAACTCGACTGGGTCGCCAAGCGAGAGCTCATGGAAGGCTACCGACGCCGCGACGACCTCGACTGGGACGCCGCCAAGCTCCACCTCCTCGACCTCCAGTACGCCGACGTACGCCCCGACAAGGGCCTCTACAACCGCCTCGCCGCCCGAGGCCGCATCAAGCGCCTCATGGACGAGGAATCCGTCGAGCGGGCCAAGACCAAGCCCCCCGAGGACACCCGCGCCTACTTCCGCGGCCGCTGCCTCGAGCAGTACGCCGACGACGTCGCCGCCGCCTCCTGGGACTCGGTCATCTTCGACCTCCCCGGCCGCGACTCCCTCCAACGCGTTCCAACCCTCGAACCCCTTCGCGGAACGCGAAATCACGTCAAGGAGCTCCTGGACCGCTGTCGCACCGCAGAAGACCTGGTCAGGGTCCTGTCAGGCGGCTGAGGGGTACACGGAAGGTGCGGACCGGACGTCGGCCGAACAGGGTGGAAAACCCGACGTCCGGGAATCATCGAGATGGCCCCCGCACGTTGCCGAAACTGCGGGGCCGATGTCAGACCCGGCTTGTAGGGTCTGATCATCACCGATCGGCAGGAAAGCCGACCTGCCGACCATGTCGGGCGAACTGAGCGGGGTGAGGGATATGGCAACCAAGGACACCGGCGGCGGACAGCAGAAGGCCACGCGCTCCACCGAGGAGGTCGAGGAGCAGGCTGCGGAGACGCAGGCTTCTGAGGACCTCAAGGAGCGGCAGGAGAAGCTGAGCGATGACGTCGACTCGGTTCTGGACGAGATTGACGATGTCCTGGAGGAGAACGCCGAGGATTTCGTGAGGTCATTCGTTCAGAAAGGTGGGGAGTAGGGGTGGTTTCACCTTAGATTCAAAGGTGAAGCCAGGGGGATCTCAGAGTGAACGAAGAGTCCGAATCGAGGCGCTGTTCGCGGTGCAAGCAGTACTTGCCGTGTACGGCGTTCGCGAGCAACAAGTCCATGCGTGATGGCCTCCAGGCGTACTGCCGGGAGTGCGCCGCCGAGTACTACCGGCAGCGCCAGGAGGCCAAGGGGAGGAAGGTTCGGGTAAAGGTTCCGGTCCCGCCGGGGCACAAGCGATGCCCGCAGTGCGAAGAGGTTAAGCCGCACTCCGAATGGGAGCGCAACAAGACCACGTCGGACGGCTGGGCGAGCTACTGCCGTGTGTGTCGGGCAGAGCGGAACCGGATCAGTTACTTCAAGCGCAAGTACGGACTAACCCCAGTCGAGTTGGACGCACTGATCACTGCACAGCGAGACATCTGCTGTATATGCCTTGCCGCCTCGGCCGAGCATGTGGATCACTGCCACGAGACGGGTAGGGTCCGTGGCGTACTGTGCTTCAGCTGCAACGCCGCACTGGGGCAGTTCAAGGATCGGCCCGACGTCATAAGGCGGGCTGCTGCTTACGTGGAAGGAATCGCGTGGAAGCCAACACTCGTAGCACCGGGCGTCTACCAGCTGCCTTCCTGACGCCTGGGTCGTCCTCGTTCATGGACTTTCTCTCGGAGCACCAGCCGGAGATGCTGCCCGGTAACCGTCAACTCCCGCCGACGCAGGGCGTGATCGAGGCGCCGCACGGCACCACGATCGTGGCGGTGACGTTCCCCGGGGGTGTGGTCCTCGCTGGTGACCGGCGGGCGACCATGGGGAATGTGATCGCGCAGCGGGACATCGAGAAGGTGTTCCCTGCGGACGAGTACTCGGCCGTGGGTATCGCGGGTACCGCCGGTCTGGCGGTCGAGATGGTGAAGCTGTTCCAGTTGGAGCTGGAGCACTTCGAGAAGGTCGAGGGTGCGCAGCTGTCCCTCGAAGGCAAGGCGAACCGGCTGTCGACCATGATCCGGTCCAACCTCGGTATGGCGATGCAGGGGCTGGCGGTGGTGCCGCTCTTCGCGGGTTACGACGTCGATCGGGACAAGGGGCGGATCTTCTCCTACGACGTGACCGGTGGCCGTTCCGAGGAGCAGGGGTACGCGGCGACGGGTTCTGGTTCGATCTTCGCGCGTGGCGCCATGAAGAAGCTCTTCCGTGCTGACCTCACCGAGGCCGAGGCCACGACGCTGGTGGTGCAGGCCCTGTATGACGCGGCTGACGACGACTCGGCGACCGGTGGTCCCGATGTCGCCCGCCGGATCTATCCGATCGTCACGGTGATCACCGAGGATGGTTTCCGCCGGCTCGGCGACGAGGAGTCGTCCGAGATCGCTCGTTCCATTCTGGAGCGGCGTCTGGAGCAGCCTGACGGCCCGCGGGCCGCGCTGCTGTAGCGGCGGGGTTCGGTCTATTTCTAGGTGATCCTGTGACTTCGACAGAAAGGGACGGATAACCGGTGTCGACGCCGTTCTATGTCTCCCCCCAGCAGGCCATGGCCGACCGGGCGGAGTACGCCCGTAAGGGCATCGCGCGTGGTCGCAGCCTGGTTGTGCTGCAGTATGCCGATGGCATCGTGTTCGTCGGTGAGAACCCGTCCCGTGCGCTGCACAAGTTCAGTGAGATCTATGACCGGATCGGTTTTGCGGCCGCCGGTAAGTACAACGAGTACGAGAATCTGCGGATCGGCGGTGTGCGGTATGCCGATCTTCGTGGTTACACCTATGACCGTGATGACGTGACGGCGCGTGGTCTGGCGAATGTGTACGCGCAGACGTTGGGCACGATCTTCTCTTCGGCGGCGGAGAAGCCGTATGAGGTGGAGCTGGTTGTCGCCGAGGTGGGTGAGACGCCTGAGGGTGACCAGATCTATCGGTTGCCGCATGACGGGTCGATCGTGGATGAGCACGGTTCGGTGGCGGTCGGTGGTAATGCCGAGCTGATCAGTAATTTCCTTGATCAGCGGCATCAGGACGGTATGAGTCTGGCCGAGGCTCTGAAGCTGGCTGTGCAGGCGCTGTCGCGTGAGTCGAACGGTACGCAGCGGGAGATCCCCGCGGAGCGGCTCGAGGTCGCGGTGTTGGACCGTACGCGTCCGCAGTCGCGGAAGTTCAAGCGGATCGTGGGTCGTCAGTTGGCGCGGTTGCTCGAGGCCAATGGTGCGTCCACGGAGGCCGAGAGTGCGGAGAACGGGGAGGACTCCGAGGAGTCGGGCAGCTCCGAGGAGTAGCCGAGGAGTAGTCCTCCGGTCTGTTTCGTCCACGCCTGTGCCCCGGCCGAGTCGCTCGGTCGGGGCACAGGCGTGTCTCTGGGGTTTCACGGCGCGCTGGGTGGTGCTGTGGAGCCTCGTACGACGAGGTGGACGGGAATGTCGCCCTGTTGGGGTTCGCGGCCTTCCAGGACGGCCAGGAGGGCTTGCATGCCGCGTTCTCCGAAGAGTTCGGCGTCGAGTCGGACGGTGGTGAGTTCGGGGTCGATGGCGGTGGCGAGGGCGAGGTCGTCGAGGCCGGTGACGGAGAGGTCGTCGGGGATGCGCAGGCCGAGGCGTCGGGCGGCTTTGTAGGCGCCGGCGGCGAGTTTGTCGTCGTCGCAGACGATGGCGGTGGGCCGGGGGCCTTTGGCCGCGAGGGCGGTTTCGGTGGCGGTGCGGGCGTCGTCGATGGAGATGGGTGCGCGGACGGTGAGCAGTGATGTGCCGGGGACGTCGCCGAGTCGTGCGGCGAGTTCGTGGGCGCGTACTTCGAAGGTCCAGGAGGCGATGTCGGCGGCGAGGTGGAGGAAGCGTCGGTGGCCGAGGCCGAGGAGGTGGTCGGTGACCTGGCGGATGCCGTCGGTGATGTCGAGGTTGACGGTGGTGGCGCCGTGGCTGCCTGCGGGGTCGCTGTCGAGCATGACGAGGGGGAGCTGGTCGCCGCGGATGGCGGTGAGGGCGTCGGCGGCCATGGAGGAGGCGATGACGCCGTCGAGGGCGGCCTGGGCGGAGGCGAAGGGGTCGCGGGCGGGGCCGATGCCTTCGGGGGAGGGGTAGAGGACGACGCCGAAGCCGTGTTGTGCGGCGATGCGGGCGGCGCCGGTGTAGACGCCGGCGAAGAATTCGGTGGTGAGGGCGGGGACGACGAGCAGGACGGTGCGGGTGTGGCCGAGGCGTAGGTTGCGGGCGGCGAGGTTGGGGCGGTAGCCGAGTTCGCGGGCGGCTTGTCGGACGCGTTCGGCGGTGGTTTCGGAGACTCGGCCGCGCCATTTGTCGCCGAGTACGAGGGATACCGCGGCCTGGGAGACGCCTGCTGCCTGGGCTACGTCTCGGCTGGTGGGGCGGGTGCTGCCGGTTGCCACCGTCCGCCTGCTCCTTCGTCTGGACTCGTGAACAGCGCACATGGTACGTATGACGGAGGACGTTATACGTAAAACCTAGGCGGAGGGCGGCGCGGCTGATGACCGGCGCATACCTGGAGGTTCTCAGGGCGAGGCATGCCGCCCGGCTGCTCGCCGGCACGCTCTTGGGCAGGCTGCCGAACGCGGTGGCGGCGCTCGCGATCGTGCTGTTCGTGCGTGCCGAGGGGGGTTCGTACAGTCTGGCCGGGGGGCTGGCGGCCGTGTACGGGGTGGCCAACGCGGTGGGGCAGCCGGTGCTGGGGCGGCTGGTGGATCTCTACGGTCAGCCGCGGGTGCAGTTGCCGGCGGCGGTCGCTTCGGCCGTGGCGATGGCCGGGTTCGCGTTCGTGGGTACGGGGTCGCTTCCGCTGGCGTATGCGGCTGTGGCGGCTTCGGGGCTGTTCACGCCGCCGCTGGAGGGTGGTCTGCGGGCGTTGTGGTCGTCGGTTCTCCACAAGGAGGGCCAGGTGCACACGGCGTATGCGATGGACGCGGTGGCGCAGGAGGTCATGTTCACGATCGGACCGTTGCTGCTGACGTTGTGTGCGTCGCTGTGGTCGGCGCAGGCGGCGCTGCTGGTGCTGAATGTGATCGGGGTGCTGGGTGCGCTGTCGGTGGTGGTGTCGCCGCCTTCGCGTGCGTGGCGTTCGGAGCCGCGTGAGGCGCACTGGCTGGGGGCGCTGCGTTCGTCGGGGTTGCTGGCGCTGCTGGCCGCGTTCCTGTTCATCGGGATGGCGCTGGGGTCGATCGCGGTGGCGGCGGTGTCGTACGCGGACGACCACGGCGGTGATGTGGTGTACGGCTGGCTGATGGCGGGCGTGGGCCTGGGTGCGCTGGTCGGTGGTGTGGTGTACGGGGCGCGGCAGTGGGCTGGTGAGCCGGCGCGGCGACTGCGGTGGCTGGTGGCGTTTCTGGCGGTGTGTTATCTGCCGTTGATGCTGATGCCGGGTGTGGTGGCGATGACGTTGCTGGCGGTGCTTGCGGGGGTGTTCCTGGCGCCGTGTATCGCTTGTGCGTTCGTGCTGGTGGATCGGCATGCGCCGCGGGGGACGGTCACCGAGGCGTTCTCGTGGCTGGTGACGACGTTCACGGTGGGCGCGTCGGTGGGAACGGGTCTGGCGGGGCCGGTCGTCGAGGCGGGCGGGGCGCTGTGGGGGTTCGCCGTGCCGGGTGCGGCGGGGGCGGTGTCGTTGCTGGTCCTGCTGGCCACGGGGCGGGTCCTCGCAGCTCCCGCCAGGGGTGCGGTGGTTGCGGCTTCATCGGAAAATGATCCAAACCGTGCTGTCGAACCCCGTTTCAGCTCGGGGGATCGGGCGTAATGTTCAGTCATGGACCGCCGCATTTTCGGGCTGGAGAACGAGTACGGCGTCACGTGCACGTTCAGGGGACAGCGCCGCCTGTCGCCTGACGAGGTGGCGCGGTACCTCTTCCGCCGTGTCGTGTCATGGGGCCGTAGCAGCAATGTCTTTCTGCGGAACGGCGCCCGCCTCTATCTCGACGTAGGTTCGCATCCGGAATACGCGACACCGGAATGTGACAACGTGACCGAACTGGTCACCCACGACAAAGCGGGCGAGCGCATTCTCGAAGGACTCCTGGTGGACGCCGAACGACGCCTGCACGAGGAGGGAATCGCGGGCGACGTCTACCTCTTCAAGAACAACACCGACTCGGCGGGCAACTCGTACGGATGCCACGAGAACTATCTGGTGGCACGCCATGGCGAGTTCTCCCGGCTCGCGGACATTCTCATTCCGTTCCTGGTCACCCGGCAGCTGCTGTGCGGCGCGGGGAAGGTGCTCCAGACTCCGCGTGGCGCGGTGTACTGCGTCAGTCAGCGGGCGGAGCACATCTGGGAGGGCGTCTCCTCGGCGACGACGCGTTCCCGGCCGATCATCAACACGCGTGACGAGCCGCACGCGGACGCGGAGCGTTACCGTCGTCTGCATGTGATCGTGGGCGATTCGAACATGTCCGAGACGACCATGCTGCTGAAGGTCGGTGCGACCGATCTGGTGCTGCGCATGATCGAGGCGGGCACGGTGATGCGGGATCTGACCCTGGAGAACCCGATCCGGGCGATCCGCGAGGTCAGCCATGACATCACCGGTCGGCGCAAGGTGCGCCTGGCCAGCGGCCGGGAGGCGTCGGCGCTGGAGGTGCAGCGCGAGTACTACGAGAAGGCCGTGGACTTCTGTGAGCGCCGCGGTATTCGTACGGGCACGGTCGAGCAGGTCCTGGAGCTGTGGGGCCGCACGCTGGACGCGATCGAGGCGGAGGACCTCGACCGGATCGGCACCGAGATCGACTGGGTCATGAAGTACAAGCTGATCGAGCGGTACCGGGCCAAGCACAACATGACCATGTCGCATCCGCGGGTCGCGCAGATAGACCTCGCCTACCACGACATCCACCGGCGTCGTGGGCTGTACTACCTGCTGGAGAAGAAGGGGCAAGCCGCCCGTATCTGCAACGACTTGAAGATCTTCGAGGGCAAGTCGGTTCCGCCGCAGACCACTCGGGCCCGGCTGCGCGGTGATTTCATCCGCAGGGCCCAGGAACAGCGTCGGGACTTCACCGTCGACTGGGTTCATCTCAAGCTCAACGACCAGGCACAGCGCACGGTCTTGTGCAAGGACCCGTTCCGTTCGGTGGACGACCGGGTGGAGAAACTCATCGCCGGTATGTGAGGGCCGGGTTCCGGAGCAATTGCCGGAACGCAACGCGGGCGCCGTACGTTTCCCGTACGGCGCCCTTCTCACGCCGTAGAGTTGCGCGCACGCCATCCACAAGATCGACCGATTACGAGGCTCTCACCGTGCGCCGACGCTCACTTCTCATCGCCGTACCCGCAGGAATGGTCACGCTCGCCGCATGCGGCGATGACAAGGACGACAAGGCGAGTGACAGTGCGTCGCCCTCGACTCCGGCGACGTCGGCGGCGCCGTCGCCGAAGATCGTGGACGGTCCGCTGCCGGCGATCACCGCGGGCAAGAAGTTCGGGGAGAAGCCGACGGTCGCCAAGGGCAGCGGCGATCCGTCGAAGGACCTGGCCGTGAAGACGGTCATCGCGGGCAACGGCAAGACGGTGGCGGAGAACGACTTCGTCGTGGCCAACTATCTCGGGCAGATCTGGGCCACCGGCAAGTCCTTCGACAACTCCTACGACACCAAGAGGCCGCTGCTCATCCGGCTCGCCGAGGGCAGTGTCATCGCCGGCTGGCGGTACGGTCTGGCGGGGCGCAAGGTGGGCAGCCGCGTCCAGATGGCCATCCCGCCGACCTGGGGGTATGGCCCGCAGGGCAACGCGGACGCGGGGATCAAGGGCACCGACACACTGGTCTTCGTCATCGATGTCCAGGAGGCGTTCAACGCCAAGAGCTCGGTGACGGGCGAACCCGTCGCCCAGGACGATGTCGATCTGCCGAAGGTCGGCACGAACACCGACGGCAAGGCTCCCTCCGTGACCGTCCCCAAGACGGACCCGCCGAAGAAGCTGGTGACGGCCTATGTCCTGGAGGGCGACGGCGCCGAGGTCAAGGCGGAGCAGACCGTCCTGTGCCAGTTCAAGGGCGTGGTCTGGGACAGCGGCAAGGAGTTCGAGTCGAGCTACCGGCAGGGACAGCTGAGCCAGTTCGCGCTGCCCCAGATGGAGCAGGTCGTGAAGGGCCTGGCGCAGGGTTTGACGGGCAAGAAGGTGGGCAGCCGGGTGCTGGTCGTCGTACCGCCGGACCTGGCGTACGGGGACACCCCGCCCAGCGGCGGTGTCATCAAGAAGGGCTCCACGCTGGTCTTCTCGGTCGACATCCTGGCGGCGATGTAGCCGGGTCCGGATGTAAGACTGTGCTGTTGCCTTTCCACAAGAAGCAGGAGCGTAAGACGTGAGCATCGACAAGCCCGAGATCGACTTCCCGGGCGGCGAGCCCCCGGCGGACCTCGAGATCAAGGACATCTGGGAGGGCGACGGCGCGGTTGCGCAGGCGGGCCAGACCGTCACCGTGCACTACGTGGGTGTCGCCTTCAGCACGGGCGAGGAGTTCGACGCCAGCTGGAACCGCGGTACGCCGTTCCGTTTCCCGCTGGGTGGCGGCCGTGTCATCAAGGGCTGGGACCAGGGCGTGCAGGGCATGAAGGTCGGTGGCCGGCGCCAGCTGACCATCCCGGCCCACCTCGCCTACGGCAACCAGAGCCCGACTCCGGCGATCAAGCCGGGCGAGACGCTGATCTTCGTGGTCGACCTGCTCGGCGTCTGATCGTCGTGTCCGACGGTCGCTTCCGGTCGGCGCAGGGCTGATCGGCGTACGACCGGACCCGACTACCTGGGGCCCATGCCTGTCCGGGCATGGGCCCTCGGCTTTTGCCAGGCCGTCGCGGAGCGGTACGGTCATCGTCCGTAAGCACCATAGGGAAGGCGAAGGGCGTCGATGGCCATTGCCAAGGCCGAGCGGCTCATGAACCTGGCGCTGTGTCTGCTCGGGACGCGGCGGCCGCTGAGCAAGCGCGAGCTGCGTGAGTCCATCGAGGCCTATCTGGAAGCCGGTTCCGACGACTCCTTCAACCGGATGTTCGAGCGCGACAAGGACGATCTGCGCGAGCTCGGCCTGGTCATCGAGACGGTGGAGAACCTGGACGGCGAGGTCGGCTATCTGGCCCGCCGGGACAGCAACCGGCTGCCGCCCATCACTTTGGACGCCGAGGAGGCCGCCGCCCTGGGGCTGGCCGCGAAGGTGTGGCAGCAGGTCCGCCTGGCGGGTGCGGCCAGCGGCGCCCTGCAGAAGCTGCGCGCGGCCGGGCTGCCCGAGGACGTCGACCCGTACGAGGCGCATGGCGCGCTGGAGCCGCGGATCCCGGTGCACGAGGCCGCGTTCGAGCCGCTGATGCTGGCCTGCCGCGACCGGCGTCCGGTCGTCTTCGACTACCGCAAGGCCACCGCCGCCCGGCCCGAGCCCCGGCATGTCGAGCCGTGGGCGCTGGAGTGCTGGCGCGGCCACTGGTATCTGGCGGGCTGGGACCGCGACCGTGGTGCCGAGCGGGTGTTCCGGCTGTCCCGGATCACGGGCAGGGTGCGTTCGCGGGGCGCGCGGTTCACCGCGCCGGTCCCCGATGTCGTCACCGTGCGGGAGACCGTGGCGAGCTGGGCGGGGGAGACCGCCGACCGCTCCGCGCTGATCCGGCTGCGCACGGACGCCGGGTACCCCCTTCGGGCGAAGGCCACGGCGGTGCGGGAACTCGGGGACGGCTGGGACGAGTTGGAGATTCCGTACGGCCACGGGCTGGACGCGTGGCTGGTGGAGTTCGGGCCGGACGTGGTGGTCCTGGAGCCCGCGGAGCTGCGGGCCGACGTGGTGGACCGGCTGCGTGCCGTGGCCAAGGGCTGAGGGGGAGCGGAGCGAGACAGTGGCAGGCAAACCGGTTCGGCCCGTCAACGCCATCGACCAGACCCGGCGGATGCTCTCGCTGGTGACGTATCTGAGGGAGCGCCCCGGTGCCCGCGTCGAGGACGTCGCGCGTGCCTTCGGCATCTCCGAGGACGAGCTGGTCTCGGACCTCGATGTGCTGCCCATGTGCGGCACCAGCTTCCGCGGCGGCGATCTCCTCGACATCGACACCGACGGCGAGCGCATCTGGTGGCACAACCCCGACGACGTCGCCGAGCCGCTGCGGCTCGCCGCCGACGAGGCCACCGCGCTGCTGGTGGCCGCCCGGGCCGTCTCCACGCTGCCCGGGCTGCGCGAGAGCGACCGGCAGGCGCTGCTGCGGGCGACCGCCAAGGTGGAGGCCGCGGCCGGGGAGGCGGCCGGCGCCAGCTCCCGGCTGTCGGTGACGTTCGAGGCCGAGGGCGGTGTCTTCGCCGACGTCGACCGTGCGATCTCCGAGCGGCGCCGGCTGTGGATCCGCTACTACTCGCCGGCCCGGGACGAGGTCACCGAGCGCGAGATCGACCCGATCCGCCTGGTCAGCGTCGGCCACACCTACGTCGAGGCCTGGTGCCGGCGCTCCGAGGCGCGCCGCACCTTCCGGCTCGACCGGGTCGCCGAGATCAAGATCCTCGACGAGCCGTCCGCGCCGCCCGAGATCGAGCTGCGGGACCTGTCCGAGGGGCTGGTGCAGCCCGCAGCGGAGGACCCCGAGGTCGTCGTCGAGGTCGGACCGGGCGGACGCTGGGTCGCCGAGTACTACCCGCACGACAGCGCCGATGAGCTGGCGGACGGCGGGCTGCGTATCACTCTGCGCACCCCCGACCCCGCGTCGCTGCGGCGCCTGGCGCTCCGGCTGGGCCGTGACGGCCGTATCGTCTCGCCGCCCGAGCTGGCCGACAGCGCCCGGCAGGCGGCCCGTGAGGCACTCGCGGCGTACGACGGGGTCGAGGCGCAGGGCGCTCACGGGGCGCACCCGGTGCCCGACGGGCAGTAGCACGGGCCCGGTGGGACAGGCAGCTCGGCAGGCAGTGGGACAAGCGGTGCGACAGGCGGGAGCAGGACTTTGAGCGAGTCGGCGACGTCCGGGGTGCGGGAGATGACGGTGGCGTCCGCGTTCGCCGGGATGAGAAGCGTCTCCCCGGTGGTGTTCAAGGCGGGCTGCCCGGACTGCCGGGGCCGTTTCGAGCTCACCGCGGGCGCCCTTCGACTCGCCATCGGCGCGACCAGCCGTACGACGTTCTACTCCTTCACCTGCCCCGAGTGCGGCGCGTCCGTCCGCAAGCCGGCAGGGGAGCGGATCGTGGAGCTGCTGACGGGCGGCGGGGTCAGCACCCTGCGGCTGCACTCCACGCTGTAGGACGGTCTAGGCTCGGCGTCATGTTCTGGCCGATGTTCGCGGTAGCTGTGGGTTTTCTGGGTCTCGTGGTGCTCGGTGTGCTCGCCGTGCGGGTCTTCCTGGAGGCACAGCGCCTCGGCCGGCAGGTCACGGATTCCGCGCGACGCATCAGCAGGGCCGCGGAGGACCTGGAACGGGCGACCGCGAGCGCGGCCAGGGCTGTGGACTCGCTGTAGTCCGCTCAAGGATTCGGTGTGAGAGCCGTGTCGCGTGCGTTTTGGGCCACTTCGGCCTGTCAACTTGCCGTCCTCGCCAGGTACGCTGCGGATTGCGGGGCCGAGAGCGAGGCGCGGGCCCGCGGACTGGGAGTATGCACAGGGATTGTCTCGCGTTCACCCCTGAGCGTTACGATCCCTGGCAGCACGGTGGTCGGATGAATGTCCGACCTGCCGGGTAATCGGACCATGTCGCCTCGGTGAAGAAGGTATACAGCTATGGGTAGGCTCGGCCCCACCGAGATCATTCTGATCCTCGTAGTCATCATCCTGCTGTTCGGCGCCAAGAAGCTCCCGGACATGGCCCGTTCCCTCGGCAAGTCGGCCCGCATCCTCAAGAGCGAGGCCAAGGCGATGAAGGACGAGGACAAGTCCGCCGCCCCGGCCGACCCGCCGAACAACAACACCGGCGACCAGCAGCCCCCCGCCCAGCGCATCATCCAGGCCGCCCCCGGCGACGCGACGAACGCCCGCCCGGTCAACGAGCCGACGGACACCACGAAGCGCTGACGCAGGGCCGGTGACCTCCGGCCCGCCGCACGAGATGGGAACGTGGGTTGCTGAAGTCTGCCCGCAAGAAGGAGAAGGATCCCGAGGGGCGGATGCCCCTCGTGGAACACCTTCGTGAGCTCCGCAACCGGCTCGCGAAGGGCATGCTGGCGATCACGGTCGTCACCATCGTGGCCGCCTTCTACAACGCGGAACTCATGAAGTTCCTCTCCGATCCGGTCCCGCGCTGTACCACGGGACTGGGCGAGACCACGGGCGGTGCCTGCGCGGTCGTCGCGTACACCGACCTGCTTTCTCCCTTCACGACCACGGTGAAGGTGAGCCTCATGGCAGGCATCGTCCTGTCGAGTCCTGTCTGGCTCTACCAGCTGTGGGCGTTCGTCGCCCCGGGACTGCACAAGAGCGAGCGCAAGTACACGTACTACTTCGTGGCCGCCGCGGTGCCGCTGTTCTTCGGTGGTGCCTGGCTCGCCTACACGATCATGCCGATCAGCATGCGTGTCCTGCTGGGCATCACGCCCGACGGGTCGGCGAACATCCTGCCGATGGACAAGATCCTCGACTTCAGCGTCCGGATGGTGCTTGTCTTCGGTGCGGCCTTCGAGCTTCCCCTGCTCCTGGTCATGCTGAACCTGACGGGCATGGTGACGGGACGCCGGATGCTCGGCTGGTGGCGCGGCGTCGTCATGGGTGTCTTCGTCTTCGGTGCCGTGGCGACCCCCACCACCGACCCCATCGGCATGATGGCCCTCGCCGGGCCGATCGTCATCCTGTACTTCATGGCGGTGGGCTTCTCCATCCTGAACGACCGACGACGCCGCCGTAACGACCCCGATGCCGAGCTGGACGACGACGAGGCCTCCGACCTCGATCTGACCCCCGAGAGCATCGACGAGGTCGAGACCGTCTCCGCGAGCCGGGCGCTGCCCGAGCAGGCGAGCACGGAGCGGGTCAACGGCTACGACGACGTGACCTGAGAACAGCGGTCCGATGAAGTGACGCGGCCGGGGCGCCTACGGGGCGCACCCGGCCGCTTTCGCTGCGCGGCCGTGAGCTGCGGGGATCCCGGGTCCGGCGAGGGCCGATCCGGATAATGATCGTCCTGTTGTCAGTGGCGCCCGGTACGCTCGAAAGCACGATGACAGAGGACCTCTCACCGGCCGAGCGGTACGCGGCAGCACGCAGGCGCGCTGCCGAGCAGGCCACCGCGCTCGCCTCCTTCCGCGAGATGTACGACTTCGGCCTCGACCCCTTCCAGATCGAGGCCTGCCAGGCGCTCGAGGCGGGCAAGGGCGTACTGGTGGCCGCGCCCACCGGCTCCGGCAAGACGATCGTCGGCGAGTTCGCCGTCCACCTCGCCCTGATGCAGGGCAAGAAGTGCTTCTACACGACACCCATCAAGGCGCTGTCGAACCAGAAGTACGCCGACCTGTGCCGCCGTTACGGCGACGGCATGGTCGGCCTGCTCACCGGCGACAACAGCATCAACTCCGACGCCCCGGTGGTCGTGATGACGACCGAGGTGCTGCGGAACATGCTGTACGCCGGGTCGCAGACCCTCCTCGGCCTGGGCTATGTGGTCATGGACGAGGTGCACTATCTCTCCGACCGCTTCCGCGGCGCCGTATGGGAAGAGGTGATCATCCACCTCCCCGAGTCGGTCACACTCGTCTCACTGTCGGCGACCGTGTCGAACGCCGAGGAGTTCGGCGACTGGCTCGACACCGTCCGCGGCGACACCGAGGTGATCGTCTCCGAGCACCGGCCCGTCCCGCTGTTCCAGCACGTGCTCGCCGGACGTCGGATGTACGACCTGTTCGAGGAGGGCGAGGGCAGCAAGAAGGCCGTCAACCCCGACCTCATGCGGCTGGCCCGGATGGAGGCCACCCGGCCGTCGTACCAGGACCGCCGACGCGGTCGGAACATGCGTGAGGCCGACCGGGAGCGGGAGCGCAGACAGCGGACCCGGGTGTGGACTCCGGGGCGCCCGGAGGTCATCGAGCGCCTTGACGCCGAGGGGCTGCTGCCCGCGATCACCTTCATCTTCAGCCGGGCCGCGTGCGAGGCCGCCGTACAGCAGTGTCTGTACGCGGGGCTGAGGTTGAACGACGACGAGGCGCGGGAGAAGGTACGGGCCCTCGTCGAGGAGCGCACCGCTGCCATCCCGTCCGAGGACCTGCATGTCCTCGGCTACTACGAATGGCTGGAAGGCCTGGAGCGAGGCATAGCCGCGCACCACGCGGGCATGCTGCCGACCTTCAAGGAGGTCGTCGAGGAACTGTTCGTCCGTGGCCTGGTGAAGGCCGTGTTCGCCACCGAGACGCTGGCGCTGGGCATCAACATGCCCGCCCGGTCGGTGGTGTTGGAGAAGCTCGTCAAGTGGAACGGCGAGCAGCACGCCGACATCACACCCGGTGAGTACACACAGCTGACCGGTCGCGCGGGCCGCCGCGGCATCGATGTCGAGGGCCACGCCGTGGTGCTGTGGCAGCGCGGCTCCAGCCCCGAGCACCTCGCGGGACTGGCCGGCACCCGCACCTACCCGCTGAAGTCCAGCTTCAAGCCGTCGTACAACATGGCGGTCAACCTGGTCGAGCAGTTCGGCCGGCACCGTTCACGCGAACTGCTGGAGACGTCGTTCGCGCAGTTCCAGGCCGACAAGTCGGTCGTCGGGATCTCCCGGCAGGTGCAGCGCAACGAGGAGGGGCTGGAGGGCTACAAGGAGTCCATGACCTGCCACCTCGGCGACTTCGAGGAGTACGCGCGACTGCGCCGCGAACTCAAGGACCGCGAGACCGAGTTGGCCCGCGAGGGCGCGGCACAGCGGCGCGCGGAGGCCGCGGTCGCACTGGAGAAGCTCAAGCCGGGCGACGTCATCCATGTGCCGACGGGCAAGTACGCCGGTCTCGCACTGGTACTTGACCCCGGGCTGCCCGCCGGACGGTCCAACGGCCACCGCGGCTTCGAGCACCACGACGGGCCGCGCCCGCTGGTCCTGACAGCGGAACGGCAGGTCAAGCGGCTGGCGTCCATGGACTTCCCGGTGCCCGTCGAGGCGTTGGAGCGGATGCGGATCCCCAAGTCCTTCAACCCGCGCTCCCCGCAGTCCCGTCGGGACCTCGCCTCCGCCCTGCGCACCAAGGCGGGGCACATCGCGCCGGAGCGGCACCGCAAGCGGCGCTCCCAGGCGGCGGACGACCGCGAGATCGCCCGCCTGCGCAAGGACATCCGCGCCCACCCCTGCCACGGCTGCAACGACCGTGAGGACCACGCCCGTTGGGCCGAGCGCTACCACCGGCTGCTGCGGGACACCTCGCAGCTGGAACGCCGTATCGAAGGCCGTACGAACACCATCGCCCGTACGTTTGACCGGATCGTGGCGCTGTTGACCGAGCTGGACTATCTGCGCGGCGACGAGGTCACCGAACACGGCAAGCGGCTCGCCCGGCTGTACGGCGAACTCGACCTGCTGGCCAGCGAGTGCCTGCGGGAGCGGGTGTGGGAGGGCCTCGGCCCGGCCGAACTGGCCGCCTGTGTCTCGGCGTTGGTGTACGAGGCGCGGGTCGGGGACGATGCGATGGCGCCGAAGCTGCCGTCGGGCAAGGCCAAGGCGGCGCTCGGTGAGATGGTGCGGATCTGGGGGCGGCTCGATGCCCTTGAGGAGGACTTCCGGATCACGCAGAGCGAAGGGGTCGGGCAGCGTGAGCCGGATCTCGGGTTCGCCTGGGCCGCGTACATGTGGGCCAACGGGTCGGGGCTGGACGAGGTGCTGCGGGAGGCGGAGATGCCGGCCGGGGACTTTGTGCGGTGGTGCAAGCAGGTGATCGATGTGTTGGGGCAGATCGCGGCGGCTTCTCCTGCGGAGGGCTCCACTGTGGCCAAGAGTGCGCGTAAGGCTGTGGATGGGCTGTTGCGGGGGGTTGTCGCCTATTCGTCGGTGGGGTGAGGCTTCGTCGGCGGGTGCGGGTTCGTTGGGGCTGGTCGCGCAGTTCCCCGCGCCCCTAGGGCGTGCACTCGCCCCCGCTTGAGAAGCGCGGTCACTCGGTGGGAGTCAGGAGCTCGTGAGGATCACCAACTGCTGCGTTGCTCTCGTCATCGCCACATAGCGGTCCACCGCGCCCTCGATGTCCTCGCCGAAGGTCTGTGGGTCCACCAGGATCACCAGGTCGAACTCCAGGCCCTTCGACAGCTCCGGGGTCAGTGACTGGACCCGGTCGGTCGGGGGGAACTCGGGGGCGCCGATCACGCAGGCGATGCCCTCGGTGTGCTCGGTGAGCCAGGTGCCGAGGATCGCGTCGAGGTCGGTCGTGGGTCCATGGACGACCGGGACGCCGGTGCTGCGGATGGATGTCGGTACGTTCGCGTCCGGGAGGGCGGTGCGGATGACCGGCTCGGCTGCCGTCATGATCTCTTCGGGGGTGCGGTAGTTGATGCTCAGGGATGTCAGGTCGATGCGGTCGAAGCCGACTCGTTCGAGGCGTTCCCGCCAGGACTCGGTGAAGCCGTGACGGGCCTGGGCGCGGTCGCCGACGATGGTGAAGCTCCGGGACGGGCAGCGCAGCAGCAGCATCTGCCATTCGGCGTCGGTCAGTTCCTGGGCCTCGTCGACGACGATGTGCGCGAACGGGCCGGCGAGCAGGTCCGGGTCGGCGGTGGGCAGGGCGGAGTCGTCGACCAGGGAGTTCCGCATGTCCTGCCCGTGCAGCATGATCAGGACGCCTTCGCCGTCGTCGTAGGTGTGGGCTTCGAGGAGGTCGTCGACGACCCTGCCCATGCGCTCGCGTTCGACGGCCACAGTGGCCTCGTGGCGGCGTTTGCGCCGTGACGCCTCCGGGTCGCCGAGCCGCTGGCGCGCCGCGTCCAGCAGGGGCAGGTCGGACACCGTCCAGGCCTGGGCGTCCGCCCGCTGGAGGCGCTGGACCTCCTCGCGGCTGAGCCAGGGGGCGCACATCCGCAGATAGGCGGGTACCGACCACAGGTCGCCGACCAGGTCCGCCGCTTCGAGCAGCGGCCAAGCGCGGTTGAAGGCCGTCAGCAGCTCCCTGTTCTGCGTCAGCGACCGGCGCAGCAGTTCGGGCGAGACGTCGCCGTCCTGCGTCGAGGCGTCGGCCTCGTGCTTGTCCGTCAGGATCGTGAGCAGTTCCTCCCAGACCTGCTCGCGCGCCTCGTTGTGCGGAGTGCCGGGTTCCGCCGCTTCGAACGCCACCGTCCAGTCGTCGGCGCTCAGCCAGACATCCGACCAGTGGGTCGTGACCGTCATGCCCTTGGCGGGCGGCTCCTCGTAGAACCGGACGGCCTTCTCGATCGCCCTCACCAGCTCCGCGGACGACTTCAGCCGGGCCACCTCCGGGTCGGCCTCCACGGTCGCCGTGGCGCCCTCGGTGACGAGGTCGCGCAGGAGGCAGGTCTGCACGCCCTCCTCGCCGAGACTGGGCAGGACATCGGAGACGTAGGCCAGGTACGGGCGGTGCGGACCGACGAAGAGGACGCCGCCGCGCCGGTGACCGAGGCGCGGGTCGGAGTGGAGGAGGTAGGCGGAGCGGTGCAGGGCGACGACGGTCTTGCCGGTGCCCGGGCCGCCGTCGACGACGAGGGCGCCCCGGGATCCCGCGCGGATGATGGCGTCCTGGTCGGCCTGGATCGTGCCGAGCACGTCCCGCATCCGCGGTGAGCGGTCGCTGCCCAGGCTGGCGATGAAGGCGGACTGGTCGTCGAGGGCGGCGTGGTGCCCGCCGAGTCCGTCCGAGGTGAACACCTCGTCCCAGTAGTCGTTGATCCGGCCGTCGCTCCAGCGGTAGCGGCGGCGGCTGGCCAGCCCCATCGGGTTGGCGTGGGTGGCGCCGAAGAACGGCTCGGCGGCCGGGGAGCGCCAGTCGAGCAGCAGGCGCCGGCCGGTGCTGTCCGTCAGGCCGAGGCGTCCGATGTACACGGGCTCGGCGTCGTCCGCGCCGACCATGTGCCCCAGGCACAGGTCCAGGCCGAAGCGGCGCAGGGTGCGCAGGCGCGCGGTCAGCCGGTGGACCTCGATGTCCCGGTCCATCGCCTGCTGTCCCTTGCCGCCGGGCGCCCTGCGGACGGCGTCGAGACGGTCGGTGAGCTCGGCGATCGACTGTTCGAGGCACTCCGCGATGGCCGCGAAGTGCTGTTCGTCGGCGGAGATCAGGGTCGGGTCGGCCTTGGGGGAGAGGCGGTCGGGGAGGTTGAACGCGCTGGTCGTGAGGGGGTTCAAGGCATCAGCTCCGAAAGTGGGGTGGTCGGTTGGTCGGTTGGGGGCGTCCCGTCATTGCGGCCATGTGGCCATGCGGCCATGCGTCATTGCGGCTTTGTGTTGTTGGGACGTTGCGGCCTGGCGGCCTGGCGAGCCGTCCTCAGACGGTCCCGTCCAGCAGCAGCCTCGCTGCCATGTCCGTGCCGTCGGTGCGGATCGTCGCCGCCACCGCGCTCGCTCGCGCGCGGGTCTCGGGTGTGAGGGCCGTTTCGAGTGCGGTGGACAGGGACTCCAGGGTGGGCGTCGGACCGTCGTGCGCCGCGCCGATGCCGAGGTCGGCGACCCGGCCGGCCCAGTACGGCTGGTCCGCCAGCTGGGGCACGACGACCTGGGGTGCGCCGGCCCGCGCGGCCGTGGTCGTCGTCCCCGCGCCGCCGTGGTGCAGGACGGCGGCCACCCGGGTGAACAGGGCCTGGTGGTTGGCCTCGCCCACGGCGAAGCAGTCGTCCTGGTCGTCGATCAGGGCGAGGTCGGCCCAGCCCCGGGAGACCAGCACGCGGCGGCCCTGGGCGCGTACCGCGTCGATGGCCACCTGGGCGGCGTCCGTCGAGGCGTGCAGGGGCATGCTGCCGAAGCCGACGTACACCGGCGGCGTGCCGGCGTCCAGGAAGGCTGTGAGGCCGGCCGGCAGCGGACGGACGTCGGGTGCGATCCAGGCGCCGGTCTGGACGACGTCGAGGCCCGGCATCTCGTGCGGCGGGTCCAGGACCGGGTCCGTCGCCAGCCATGGCCGGTCGCCGATGACGTGGTCGCGGACGTGGGCCACCGGGGGCAGGCCGATCGACGCCCGGTTGGTGTTGAGGGCCTCACCGAACAGCGCGTCGATGCTCTGGGCGTCCAGCTCCCACAGCGCCCGGTTGTCGGTCACCTCCGGGGGAAACGGGCGGCCCGCGTAGGCGAGCGGCGGGCGGTGCGGCGACGGCAGCGTGAGCTGCTGGAAGGTCACGGACACGGAGGGGATGCCCAGCTTCTCGGCGACCGACCGGGCGCCGGCCGCGGCCGGCATCATGCCGGTCGCCACCAGCAGGTCACAGCCCTCGGCCGCCACGGGCATCACCTCGAACTGTCCGGCGATCACCTCGGCCGCACGCCGGGGCATCGACGACGGCGGCGCCACCGCCTTGGTCAGCGCACGCGCCGACGGGCCGACGGGCACCAGCGGCACGTCGACACCGGCCAGCCGCCGCGCGAAGTCCTCGTCCGGCGGAGCGCACACCCGCACCTGGGCGCCGAGCTCCCGCAACCGCACTGCGAGCCCGACCATCGGCTCGACATCCCCCCGCGACCCATAGGTCGACAACAGCACACGCACTTCGCGACTCCCCGTTTCCGCAGGTCTTTGGCCCAGGCCGGAGATTCTGCGGTACGACGGGGGCCTTGCCGCAAGCCCCCCGGTGCGCTATAAGTTGAGAGTGGCAAGGAGTCGGAGACCTCCTTGCCTTTCTTTTTTGCCGCTCTTCTCGTCGTCCGCGGCAGGCCGGACGCCCCCGGAATCCGATCTTCACCCGTCACGGTGAGTGGTCTTCGCACGCCCGTGCGCCGTAACGCATCGTGTACGAATGTAATCCGAGCGTATAAATGGGGCCGAGCGTACTACCGCCGCGCACCCCATTTCAGGTGCTTGCTGAATATGACACAGCGATGATCCGGTCGGACTAAGCTCGCCCGCAGCGCACCGAGTTGAGGTGTAATCGTGCGCTTGTTCCCCAATCATGCAGAAGATTCCGACATACCCATGACATTCCCCCCTGCAAGCTCCCCCTACACCCACCCGATTCGTTTCAGAGGGCCCACATGGTGAGCGTTCAATCCCCGCCCAGTCGCCGTGAACTCCCGTACGCGCGCGTGCTGTTGCTGCCTGCCATAGCGATGGCCGCGGCGACCGGAGCCGCCGTCGCCGTGGTGACGGAGCCGGCCCGGACGGCCGTCGGCGTGTGCGGTGCCGTGGCCATGCTGCTGGTGCTGGTGTCCGCGGCCGAAGTCGTGCGCCGCGGCCGCGCCCTGCGGGATCTGCGGGCCGAGCACGCCCGTCACACCGCGTATCTGGAAGGGCGCGTCGCCGCCCACGACGAGGCGATGAACCGCCTCGCCACGGAGATCACGCCCGCCGCGATCAGCCGGCTGCAGCGCGGCGCTTCCACCTATGAGGTGATGCGCGACCTCGCCAAGCTCGACCCGTCCTACGCCCATCTCTCCCGGGCGGAACTGTCGTTGGTGCGGTCGATGCTCGACATCGTCGACCACCAGGAAGCGCTCCGCGACTCCGCCCAGCGCTCGTTCGTCAACATCGCGCGCCGCGTTCAGTCGATCGTCCACCAACAGGCCGTGGAACTCCGGGAGATGGAAGAGGACCACGGACGTAACCCCGAGGTCTTCGACGACCTGCTGCGCATCGACCACGGCACCATGCTGATCGGCCGTCTCGCCGACTCCATCTCCGTGCTCGGCGGCGGCCGACCCGGCCGCCAGTGGCCCGAACCCGTCCCGCTGTACAGCGTGCTGCGCGGCGCCATGTCCAGGATCCTGGAGTACCGCCGCATCAGCCTGGACTCCATCGCCCAGGTCAACATCGCCGGCATCTCCGTCGAGCCGATCATCCACGCCGCGGCCGAACTCCTGGACAACGCCACCCGCTACTCGCCGCCGCAGACCAAGGTCCACGTCACCGCCACCGAGGTGCAGACCGGAGTCGCGATCGAGATCGAGGACTCCGGCGTCAGCCTCAGCGAGGAGGCCCGCGCCAGGGTCGAGGGCATGCTGGAGCGTGCCAAGCAGGGCACCGACCTCCAGGACATCGGCGAGTCCCCGCGCCTCGGCCTCGCCGTCGTCGGCCGCCTGTGCACGGCCTTCAACATGCAGGTCTCGCTGCGCTCCTCCGCCTACGGCGGTGTGCGCGCCATCCTCGTGGTGCCGCGCGAGATGATGACCAACGACCCCGCGCCCGGACTCGCCCACGGCATCGGCGCCGGGGCCGCGCCCAAGGCCGACCCCGACGCGCTCGAGGGTCCCAAGCGCGCGCCCAAGAAGCGCCGCCCCACCAGCCCGAAGATCACCGCCGCCATGGCCTCGATGGAGGACGACGTCCCCGTCGTCACCGAATGGACCGCGGGCGGGCTGCCCCAGCGCCGCAGCCGGGTCAAGACCCCGCTCAGCAAGCGCATCGCCGAGCAGGCGGCCATCGAGCAGGCCGAGCGGGAGGGCAGGCCCACCATCTGGTCCACGCCCAAATCGGAACCCGAGCCCGAGCCGGCGCAGGACGAGTCGGTCCCCGGCGCCTGGGTCGAGGCGTTCTGGAACGGACTCAAGGACAAGCCCGACCCGCTCACACTCAAGCCGCGAACCCAACC
>NZ_JAKEIP010000102.1 GCF_021474425.1 Streptomyces muensis
GTCGCGCAGTTCCCCGCGCCCCTGGGGGGTTGCGGTCCCGGCGGTCGGTGCGCGATGCCTTGGGGGTCTTGGCTGCGGGTCGGTGGGGGCTGGTCGCGCAGTTCCCCGCGCCCCTAGGTGGGTGCAGTCCCGCCCACCCAGGGGCGCGGGGAACCGCCCTCGCAGTTATGCCAACTGGGCCCGCACTCCCCAGGGGCGCAGCCCTCATGCCCTCGCAGCTATGGCCAACCGATCCGCAACCCCCCAGGGGCGCGGGGAACTGCGCGACCAGCCCCCACCACCCGCAGCCCGAAAACCACGCACACCACCCCCGAACCCAACTCCCAGGAGGCACCACCATGTACGAGCTCAGGAACGTCACCAAGCGCTACACCCGGGGCAAGGACACCGTCCACGCCCTCGACGGAGTCGATCTCACGATCGCCGACGGAGACCGCCTCGTCATCCAGGGCCCCACCGGCGGCGGCAAGTCCACCCTCCTCCAGATGCTCGGCGGACTCGACAGGCCCACCGCAGGTGAAGTCGTGCTGGACGGCACCGACCTCGCCAAACTCCCCGAGGCCCGCCTGACAAGGGTCCGCAGTGAGAACATCGGCTTCGTCTTCCAGTCCTTCAACCTCATCCCCACCCTCACCGCACAGGAGAACGTCGAGACCGCCCTCGTCCCCCTCGGCATCAAGGCGAAGGAACGACGCGAACGAGCCGCCGAGGCACTGACCTCCGTCGGCCTCGGAGAGCGCCTCGGACACCTGCCCTCCGAGATGTCCGGCGGCCAGCAGCAACGCGTCGCCATCGCCCGCGCACTCGTCAAGGAACCGAAAGTACTGCTCGCCGACGAACCCACCGGAAACCTAGACGAGTCGATGCGCGACGAGATCATGGACGTACTCGAACGCATGTGGAAGGAACTCGGGTTGACCTTCATCATGGTCACCCACGACTCCGCGATAGCGAAAAAGGCCCCACGCGTGGCCACCATCCGCAAGGGACGCATCAGTGTCAAGGAAAACGCGGGAGCGTAACTTGAGCACTCCGTAACGGAGTTCTCGCCGCCACGTAACAGTTGACCGGCGGGCTTCTCACCTTCTTCTCCTCTATTGAGGCGCCTGATCACCCCTCGGCATACTGCGTATTCCGGGGGGTGACAGGTACGCGTACATGACCTCCCCCGGCCGGGTGAAGGGGAATTCACCCGGACCATCTGCAAGGGGGAATCTTGCGCAGACAATTCAAAAGCGTATGCGCGGCCTCAGTCGCCACCGCGACCGCCGTGGCCCTCGCCTCGGGAATGACCAGCCCGGCGTCGGCCGAACCGGAGCGGAGCCCGTCCAGGGCCGCCGATCCACTCACCTCCCCGCACCGCGTCACCCTGATCACGGGTGACCGGGTCGCCGTCGACTCCAGGGGCCGGGTGGTCGGCCTGGAGCGGGCGAAGGGGCGAGAGCACATACCCGTCCAGGTCCGTGAGATCCGCGGGCACACCCTCGTGATCCCGGCCGACGCGGCTCGGCTGGTCGCGGCGGGCAAGCTCGACCAGCGGCTGTTCGACGTCACCGAGCTGACCAGGCCCGCGACCCGTACCTCCCAGGCCAAGGGCCTGAAGGTCATCGTCGGCTACAAGGGCGCCGCCACCGGCGCCAAGGCGGACGTCCGCGACACGGGCAAGCTGCGCCGGACCCTGACGTCCCTGAACGCGGACGCGGTGCAGACCTCGCACCAGGACACGCCCGATCTGTGGAACGCGCTCACCAACGGCGACCGCACCGCCTCCGGCATCGCGCACGTCTGGCTCGACGGCGTCCGCAAGGCCAGCCTCGACAAGTCCGTGGCCCAGATCGGCACCCCCAAGGCGTGGTCGGCCGGCTACGACGGCAAGGGTGTCAAGATCGCCGTCCTGGACACCGGCGTCGACGCCACCCACCCGGACCTCAAGGACCAGGTGATCGCGTCGAAGAACTTCACCCCGGCCGCCGACGCCACCGACAAGTTCGGTCACGGCACGCACGTCGCGTCCATCGCGGCGGGCACCGGCGCCAGGTCCGCCGGCAAGTACAAGGGCGTGGCGCCCGGCGCCGACCTCCTCAACGGCAAGGTCCTCAACGACTACGGCGAAGGTGACGACTCCGGCATCGTGGCGGGCATGGAGTGGGCGGTCCAGCAGGGCGCCGACATCGTCAACCTCAGCCTCGGCGGACGGGACACACCCGAGATCGACCCGATGGAGGCGGCGGTCAACAAGCTGTCCGCCGAAAAGGGCGTGCTCTTCGCCATCGCGGCCGGCAACTCCGGTCCGGAGTCGGTCGGTTCGCCCGGCAGCGCCGAGGCCGCCCTCACCGTCGGCGCCGTCGACGACAGGGACGTCCTCGCGCCCTTCTCCAGCACCGGACCGCGGATCGGCGACGGCGGCCTCAAGCCCGACGTGACCGCGCCCGGCGTGGCCATCACGGCCGCGTCCGCCAAGGGCAGCGTCATCGAGCAGGAGGAAGGCGAGAACCCGCCCGGCTACCTGACCATCGAGGGCACGTCCATGGCGACCCCGCATGTCGCGGGCGCGGCGGCCATCCTCAAGCAGCAGCACCCGGACTGGACGTACGCCGAGCTCAAGGGCGCGCTGACCGGTTCCGCCAAGGCCGGCAAGTACACGCCGTTCCAGCAGGGCACGGGCCGTGTCCAGGTCGACAAGGCCATCAAGCAGACCGTGATCGCCGACCCGGCGCCGGTGAACTTCGGTGTGCAGCAGTGGCCGCACACCGACGACAAGCCGGTCCCCAAGCAGCTGACCTACCGCAACCTCGGCACCGAAGACGTCACGCTCAGCCTCGCCGCCACAGGCTATGACCCCAAGGGCCGGCCGGCCCCCGCGGGCTTCTTCAAGCTGGGCGCGACGAACGTGAAGGTCCCGGCGGGCGGGAAGGCCTCCGTCGCCCTCACCGTCGACACCAAGCTGGGCGGCACGGTCGACGGCGCCTACTCCGCGTACGTCACGGCGACGGGCGGCGGGCAGAGCGTCCGTATGGCCGCCGGGGTGCAGCGCGAGGTGGAGTCGTACGACCTCACCGTCAAGCACATCGGCCGGGACGGCAGGCCGGCATCCGAGTACGACACCCGCCTGTTCGGGTACACGGGCCTGTCGACGAACATGGAACACCGCGTGCCGGTCACCGGGTCCGGCGTCACCAAGATGCGGCTGCCCAAGGGCTCGTATGTGCTGAACGCCGTGATCGACAAGGACCCGGAGTCCCCGGCGGGCGGGCTCGACTGGCTGGTGCAGCCGAAGCTGGACCTCACGAAGAACACCTCCGTGACGATCGACGCCCGCACCACCAAAGCGGCGGACATCACCGTGCCGGACGCGCGGGCCAAGCAGGTGGCCGCGACGATCGACTACTCCTACGACACGGCGGGCGTCAGCTTCTCCACGAGTGTCGACACCTTCGCCAACCTGCGCATGGCGCACCTCGGCCCGCAGGTCGCGAGCGGCCTGAGCCAGGTCTGGAACGGCCAGTGGACCAAGGGCGCCGGCACCGAGTACAACGTGGCGACCCTGGCCGAGGTCAAGAAGATCCAGGGTGGCAAGGTCCGCCACTTCAAGGCCAGTGAACTCGCCAAGGTGAAGAACGGCCTCGGTGCCTCGGCATCCGGCAGGACCGGCGCTCTGCTGGCCATCGGCAACTTCCCCGAGACCGGCGTGATGAGCGAGCCGATCGAGCAGAAGCTGCCGGGCTCGCGGACGCTGTACCTGTCCACGTCCGACAAGATCAAGTGGTCGTTGGAATTCGAGCAGTTCGCCGGCCGGGACGCCCAGGGCCGCCCGGTGATCGACCTGACCTACTCCCTGGGCGACGAGCAGGCCTACAAGGCGGGTCAGAGCTACTCGAACACCTTCAACACAGCGGTCATCGGCCCGCATCTCGACAAGTACTACGGCCTGTTCCGTGAGGGCAACCAGATCTACGGCGAGCTGCCGGTGTTCGCCGACGGCGGCAAGCACGCCGGCTGGTCGCCCTTCACCTCGGCGAACACGAGCCTGTACCGCAACGGCACCAAGATCGGCTCCTACGACGACACGGTGTTCGGCGGCGGCACGTTCGACGTCCCGGCCGGGGACGCCGAGTACAAGCTGACGACCTCGGCGCAGCGCAGCGCCAAGGTCGCGGCGGCCTCCACACGGATCGACGCGAGCTGGACCTTCCGCTCCAAGAGGTCGTCCGATGACCGGGTCAGGCTCCCGGCCTCCACGGTCCGCTTCAACGCCAGGACGGGCCTGGACAGCCGGGTCGAGGCGGACCGGAAGATGACGTTCCCGGTCACCGTCGTGGGCGCGGCCGCGGGCAGCAACCTGAAGTCGCTGCACGTGTACGTGTCGTACGACCACGGCCGGACCTGGAAGAAGCTCGACGTCCGGAACGGCAAGATCACCGTGACGAACCCGGCGAAGGGCAAGGCCGTCTCCTTCCACGCCAAGATCGCCGACAAGAAGGGAAACAAGTCGACGATCTCGATCTACAACGCCTACTACGGCAAGTAGTCGTACGGCGCGGACCAGGCCGTCAGCCGCCGCTGCCGTACGGCCTGGTCAGGATCTCCAGGTTGTGGCCGTTCGGATCGTCGAAGTAGGTGCCGCGGCCGCCGTCGTTGTGGTTGATCTCGCCGGCGCGGCGGTGGTACGGGTCGGCCCAGTACGTCAGACCGGCCTCCCTGATCCGGGCGAAGATCGTGTCGAAGTCGTCCTCCGACACCAGGAACGCGTAGTGCTGCGGTGTGATGGCGTCGGGCGAGTCCGCGTAGTCCAGGGTCACACCGCCCGGGATCTGGACCGGGATGAAGGGGCCGTACTGCGGGCTCACCTCCAGGCCCAGGATGTCGGCGAGAAACCGGGCCGAGGCCTGCTTGTCGTGCGCGGCGACGATGGTGTGGTTGAGCTGGACGGTCATCGGGGCTGCCTCCTCGTGTGCACGGTTCGGACGGGCTCCTCGTCCCAGGCTAGGCAAGGGCCGTGGTGCGGCGCATCGGTCCTGGGGAGGGAGTGGCTCTACTTCTGCGGCCCTCCGCCCGCCCCCGCTGGAGATCCCGGTCGGCGACACGCTGAGGGCCCCGGAGCAGTGCGGCTCCGGGGCCCTCGGTCTGCGGTGGTCCGTCAGATCGTCGCCGTGTCGATCACGAACCGGTAGCGCACGTCGCTGTTCAGGACCCGCTCGTACGCCTCGTTGATCTGGTCGGCGTCGATCAGCTCGATCTCGGCGCCGAAGCCGTGCTCCGCGCAGAAGTCCAGCATCTCCTGGGTCTCGGCGATGCCGCCGATCGCCGAGCCGGCGAGGGTCTTGTTGCCGCCGATGAGGGAGAACAGGTTCAGGGCGACGGGCTCCTCCGGGGCGCCCACGTTCACCAGGGCGCCGCCCGTCCTGAGCAGGCCGAGGTAGGCGCCGAAGTCCAGCGGCGCGGACACCGTGGAGAGGATCAGGTCGAAGGAGCCGGCGAGCTCCTCGAACGTCTTCGGGTCGCTGGTCGCGTAGTAGTGGTCGGCGCCCAGCTTCAGGCCGTCGTCCTTCTTGCGCAGCGACTGGGACAGGACGGTGACCTCGGCGCCGAGCGCGTGCGCGATCTTGACGCCCATGTGCCCGAGACCGCCCAGGCCGATCACGGCGACCTTCTTGCCGGGGCCCGCGCCCCAGTGCTTGAGCGGCGAGTACGTGGTGATGCCCGCGCACAGCAGCGGCGCGGCGACGTCCAGGGACAGGCCGTCGGGGATACGGACGACGAAGTTCTCGTCGACGACGACCTTCTCCGAGTAGCCGCCGTAGGTGGGCTCGCCGTCCTTGCCGACGGCGTTGTACGTGCCGACCGAGCCACCGGTGCAGTGCTGCTCCGCGCCGGCCTTGCAGTTGTCGCACTCACGGCAGGAGTCGACCAGGCAGCCGACGCCGACACGGTCGCCGACCTGGTACTTCGTGACGCCCGGACCGACCTCGGAGACGATGCCCGCGATCTCGTGGCCGGGGACCATCGGGAAGATCGCCTCGCCCCAGCCCTCCCGGGCCTGGTGGATGTCGGAGTGGCAGATGCCCGCGAACTTGATGTCGATCAGCACGTCGTGCTCGCGGACGGCACGGCGCTCGATGGTGGTGCGCTCCAGCGGAGCCTTGGCGGCGGGTGCGGCGTACGCAGCGACAGTGGTCATGCCGGGGTTCTCCTAGCAGGGGGTTTCGCGCCCGGCTGCCTTCTGACCTGGGCGCGGTGTCCAGCCTGCCGGAGGCTTCGGAGGCTACCCAGGCCACGGTTCTGCGTACGTTCGCCGGTCCTACCACTGGCGGGGACAGGATCGTGGGCGTACGACCGGGAATACTTGAGGCATGGACGAGAACCCCGAATCCGTATCCGGCGCCGCCGCCGACACCGGCTCGGGCCTCGACCGGCGTGCCGAGCTCAGCGAGTTTCTGCGTACCCGGCGGGCCCGGCTGAAGCCGGAGGACGTCGGGATGCCGGACTTCGGGCGGCACCGCAGGGTGCCGGGGCTGCGCCGGGAGGAGCTGGCGCAGCTGGCCGGTGTGTCCGTGGCGTACTACACACGGCTGGAGCAGGGCAACGGGCGGAACGTTTCGGCGGAGGTCCTCGACGCCATCGCCCGGGCGCTGCGGCTGAGCGATGCCGAGCACGCGCACCTCACGCACCTCGCCAAGCCGAAGCAGCACAAGAAGAAGCAGATCGCGCGGTCCGAGCAGGTACGGCCGGCGCTGCGGCAGCTGCTGGACTCGATCGACGGCGTGCCCGCGTACATCTCGGGTCGGCGCTCGGACATCCTCGCCTGGAACCGGATGGCCGCGGCGCTCTTCGGCGACTGGTCGGAGCTGCCGGTGCAGGAGCGGAACTGGGCGCGGCTGGTGTTCCTGCGGCCCGAGTACCGCGAGCTGTTCGTGGAGTGGGACCAGAAGGCGTACGACATGGTCAGCTATCTGCGCATGGACGCGGGCTGCCACTCCGACGACCCGCGCCTGTCCGCTCTGGTCGGTGAACTCTCCCTCAAGAGCGAGGAGTTCCGCCGGTTGTGGGCCACGCACGACGTCAAGGAGAAGACGTACGGCGTCAAGCGCCTGCGGCATCCGCTGGTGGGCGAGCTGACCTTGAACTTCGAGTCGTTCCGCGTCGGCGACGGCACGGAACAGGCCCTGATCACCTACCACGCGGAGCCGGGATCGCCGTCGGCGGAAGCCTTGCGGCTGCTGGCCAGCTGGGGAGCGGACGCGACGAAGGCGGGCTCGGGGTCGGGGGCCGGGACTTCGGGAGCGTAGGTGTGAGTGAGGGCGCGCGGGAGCCGGGTGCGTAGGTGTGAGGTGAGGGTGCGGCGCGCGGGAGCCGGGTGCGCGCGGGTGCCGGGCCGGGTGCTCAGCGTCCGCGGCCCTCGACCGCCACGGCGACTTCCTCCAGGTCCTTCGCGACGGCCTTGCCCACCGCCCGGGCGCCCACACCGCCCAGCACCTTGGCGAGCAGGCCCGTGACTCCGCCGGAGGCCACGCCAGTGAACGTCATACGGACCGTCGTCGTCGGACCGTCCGCCAGCAGCCGCCATTCCGAGATGTAGTGCGTGCCGTGCGACTCGGCCTCCACCACATAGCGCTCGGGCGGTTCGCAGGCCGTCACCCACATCTCCTCGGTGGCCTCCTTGCCCAACATGCGCCGCGTCTCCCGCCACCGCGTGCCGACGCCGAACACCCCGGCCGTGAGCACCTCGACATGGGTGACCGAGCTGAGCACCTGCACCATGCCCCGCAGATCCGTCAGGGACTCCCACACGGGCCCCTGGCCTGCGGCGATGCGCCGCTCCACGACGACGCTTCTGCTGGTCATGCCCTCCATGAAAGCAGCAGCGGCCGACCGGCGCCCGATGACCGGGCGCCTTCGCTCACCCGTCGGCCCTGGCGACCCCTATCGGGCACGAGACGCCCGTGCCACCGATCCCGCAGTAACCCGCCGGGTTCTTGTCGAGGTACTGCTGGTGGTATCCCTCGGCCGGGTAGAAGGTCCGGCCCTCCGCCGGGAGGATCTCCGTGCTGATCGTGCCGTAGCCGGAGTCCGTGAGGACCTTCTGGTACGCCTCTCGGGAGGCCTCGGCCGTCTTCGCCTGTTCGGGGGTGTGCGTGTAGATCGCCGAGCGGTACTGCGTGCCCACGTCGTTGCCCTGGCGGAAGCCCTGGGTGGGGTCGTGGGCCTCCCAGAAGGTCTTCAGGAGGCTGTCGTAGGAGATCACGGAGGGGTCGTACACCACGCGGACGACCTCCGTGTGACCGGTCAGGCCCGAGCACACCTCCTCGTAGGTGGGATACTCGGTGTAGCCGCCCTGGTAGCCGACCAGGGTCGTCCACACGCCCTCCGGGAGCTGCCAGAACTTGCGCTCGGCACCCCAGAAGCAGCCCAGTGCGAAGTCGGCGGTCTCCAGACCCTCGGGGTAGGGGCCGAGGAGCGGGTTGCCGAGGACCGTGTGACGGTCGGGGACCGTGAAAGTCGGTTCCGGACGGCCCCGCAGTGCCTGCTCGGGGGTGGGCAGGACGGGCGTACGGCCGAAGAGCATGAGGGTTCCTTCCTCGTGGGACACCTCCCAACCGGGCGGTACCCCCTTCAACGTATGGCCGGGTCCGCAGATTCCGCCCCCGGCGTGCGGCTCAGTGCGGAAGCGTCGCCGGGCTGCCGCCGTTGGCCTCGTAGCCCGCCACCGCCAGCGCGCGGTAGACCGCGAACTCCGCCGCCGGGTCCGGGGAGAGCGTCCAGGGCAGCGCGCCGACATGGCCGTCGACGTGCACCAGCTGGTCCATGGCCTCCGCCCAGCGCTCGCCGCGGACCAGGAAGAAGAGCAGCAGATGCCGTACGTGCGCCAGCATCGGGTCGTCGTGGCGGGCCGCGTGCACCGCGAACAGCGCGCCGTGCATCGCCTTCGTCACGACCTCGCTCTGGTAGAAGCCGCTGACCAGGTTCACCTCGGGCAGGTGCTCGAACACCGCGAACAGCGGCATCGCGGCGAGCAGGGAGCCCTGGGGCGCGCGGGCCGCCGCCGCTTCCGCGAAGTCGTACGCCAACTGGCGCGAGCCGTGCCACTTCTCGCACCAGTAGTGCAGCGCCGCCAGGTGCGCGCCCATGTGGGCCGGGGCCCGGTCCAGGATCTTCAGCCAGAGCTGCTCGAACTCCGCGCGGGGGTAGGCAAGCCCGCGGGCCACCGACAGCTCGATGATGTACGGGATCGGATCACCCGGGGCCAGCAGCGCCGCGTCACCGCACGCCGACTTCGCCTCCTCCATGATGATCCGGAACTCGTCCGTGCCCGGCGTCGCCGTCCGCCAGGCCTGCTGCACCAGGAACTCCGCGTGCACGGCCGCGCCACCCGCGTCCTTGGGCTGCTCGGTGCGCCACACTCGCAGCCACTGGCCGCCCGGCGACTCGCTGACCCCGCTGGGGCGCTGCTGCAGCTCCAGCGACGCGGCTCCGGCGAAGGCCTGCACCCGCTGCCAGCGCAGCTCGCCCTCCGACTCGGTGCCGGCGAGCAGCTGGGACGCCGCCTTGTAGTCCTGTGTGCGCTGCACCAGGTCCAGGACGTCCAGCAGATCCTGGTCGGGGCCGGGCATCCGGACGTCCAGCTCCTCCTGGCGTACGAAGCCGTAGTTCGCCGGGTCCGCGGCGTCGGGGTGGCCCGGCGGGACCTGCTCGATCATGCCCCGCCTGCGCCGCATGAACGGCAGCACCACGAAGCCGAGCATGACCAGCGCTATCAGGACCCAGAGAATCTCCATGCCTCCAGCGTTCCAGACGGCGCTGACAATTGGCCAACGGGTGTCGCCGACGTCAGGCGTGGAGATGCCCGGTGCGGGTGTGTGCGGCGTCCTCGCCTTGCCGCGGGCGCATCCGTGTCGTTCGCGGACTACGCTCGGTGCCCATGAGTGACAGGCACATCAGTCAGCACTTCGAGACCCTGGCGATCCACGCGGGCAACACCGCCGATCCCCTCACCGGTGCGGTCGTCCCGCCGATCTACCAGGTCTCGACCTACAAGCAGGACGGCGTCGGCGGGCTGCGCGGCGGTTACGAGTACAGCCGTAGCGCCAACCCGACCAGGACCGCCCTGGAAGAGAACCTCGCCGCCCTGGAGGGCGGTCGCCGCGGGCTCGCGTTCGCGTCCGGACTGGCGGCCGAGGACTGCCTGTTGCGTACGCTGCTCAGCCCCGGCGACCACGTGGTCATCCCCAATGACGCCTACGGCGGCACGTTCCGGCTGTTCGCGAAGGTCGTCGCGCGGTGGGGGGTGGAGTGGTCGGTCGCCGACACCAGCGATCCCTCCGCCGTACGGGCCGCCATCACCCCGAAGACCAAGGTGGTGTGGGTGGAGACGCCCTCCAACCCGCTGCTGGGGATCACCGACATCGCCGCCGTCGCGCAGGTCGCCCGGGACGCCGGTGCGAAGCTCGTCGTCGACAACACCTTCGCCACGCCGTATCTGCAGCAGCCCCTGTCGTTGGGCGCGGACGTCGTCGTGCACTCGCTCACCAAGTACATGGGCGGCCACTCGGACGTCGTGGGCGGCGCGCTGATCGTCGGCGACCCGGACCTGGGTGACGAGCTGGCCTTCCACCAGAACGCCATGGGCGCCGTGGCCGGGCCGTTCGACTCCTGGCTGGTGCTGCGCGGCACCAAGACCCTGTCGGTGCGCATGGACCGGCACAGCGAGAACGCCACCAGGATCGCCGACATGCTCACCCGGCACGCGCGCGTGACGCGTGTGCTGTACCCGGGCCTGCCCGACCACCCCGGTCACGAGGTCGCCGCCAAGCAGATGAAGGCCTTCGGCGGCATGGTCTCCTTCCGGGTCGAGGGCGGCGAGGAGGCGGCCGTCGAGGTCTGCAACCGCGCCAAGGTGTTCACGCTCGGCGAGTCCCTGGGCGGTGTCGAGTCGCTGATCGAGCACCCCGGGCGGATGACCCACGCCTCCGTGGCCGGCTCCGCCCTGGAGGTTCCCGCCGACCTGGTGCGGCTCTCCGTGGGCATCGAGAACGTCGAGGACCTCATCGAGGACCTCCAGCAAGCGCTGGGCTAGCCCTCACCAGCCCGTCAGCGGTGGGGTCGTCTCCGACGGCGGCTCCACCCAGGGGCGGGCCATGAGCGCCCAGACGACGAACGCCGCCGTGGCCGCGAACAGCAGCAGCCACATCAGCCGTGCGGCGGCCTTCCTGCGGCGCAGCATGCGGCCGCCGCGTCGCAGCACCTCCGGGTACAGGTCCGGCGGGACCGGGGTCGGCGTGCGCTCCATGATCTGGCGCGCGGCCGCTTCGCGTTGGGCGCGGTTCACGGCGACACCGCCTTCGCCACCGGCACGGCCGACGGGGTGCCGCGCGGCTGCAGCAGGTGCGCCGTCGCCCGGTCGCAGATCGTCCGGACGCGTTCCGCGGGCAGGCCGAGCAGGGCCCCCGCCTGCTCCTCGGCGACCCCCTCGTACAGCCGTAGCACCAGGATCAGGCGTTCCTGCGGGGAGAGCCGGGCCAGCGGGCTGTCGGGGTGCGGGTGGGGGCGGCGCCAGGTGGAACGGGCGAAGCGGGCGGCCAGGTGGCCGCGGGTGCGGTCGTACGGGTCCTCGCCGCGCAGTCCGTCCCAGCACGCGTACGTGTGCGCCAGGGACAGCGTCAGCAGACGCCGCGCGCGTGGGTTGCGATCGGGCGGCTCCGCGGTGAGCAGCGTGGCGGCATGCAGCAGCCGTACGGCCGCGCCCGCGACGAACGCCTCGAACTCGCGGTCGCGGCGGGCGTCCTGGACCACACGTCGTCGTCCCACCGCCCCTCCTGACTGACCGACCCTGAGGAACCGGGCCCCCACCAAGGAGGACCCGGTTTCAGTTGAGGCCAGCCATGGGCCCGGGTCAAGAGCCGGGACCGGATCACCCTCAGGACGCCGTGGGCGTCTCCGCGCCGGAGATTCCCTGCGCCGCCATCCGCGAGGAGAGCGCCGTGTTGAAGCGGGTGAGCAGCGAGCAGAACGCCTCGCGCTCCTCCGGGGCCCAGTCCTGCGTCAGCTCGGCCATCAACTGACGCCGCGAGGAGCGCACTTCCTCCAGCCGCGACTGCCCGCGCGGGGACAGCTGAAGCACCACCGCACGCCCGTCCTCGGGGTGCGAGGTCCGCTTGACCAGCCCCGTGTCGACGAGCGGCGCCACCTGCCGGGTGACCGTCGAGGAGTCGATCCCCATGCTCGCGGCCAGCGCCTTGACGCCCATGGGGCCTTCCTTGTCCAGGCGGTTGAGCAGCAGGTACGCGGCGCGGTCCATGGAGTTGCGCACCTGACCCACGCCACCGAGCCGGGTCTGTTCGGCACGGCGTGCGAAGACCGCCACCTCGTGTTGCAGAGTGTCGAGGAGACCGCTGTCGGCGACGGTCGTCATGTCCATCGACATTTCCGGTGTTGTGGGCATGGCCGGGGGCTCACTTCATGAAGGGGGTGCTGGGTTGGGGGACAGGGTACGCGGCCCGGACGCGGGGTGTACCGGCGCTGCGCAAACCCATCTCGGTGCTTGGTCACAACAGGGCCTCGCGCCTGTGAACTGCGAGACTTGTGTCATGAGCTACAGCACGGCTGACTCCTTGCCTCCCGTCACGCTCGACGACGTACGGGGCGCCCAGAAGATGCTGACGGGCGTGGCGCGGGTGACGGCGATGGAGGGCAGCAGGCACCTGTCCCAGCTGGTGGGCGCACCGGTGCACTTCAAGTGCGAGAACCTCCAGCGAACGGGATCGTTCAAGCTGCGCGGCGCCTATGTGCGGATCGCCGGGCTGCTGCCGGAGGAGCGGGCCGCCGGGGTCGTGGCCGCCAGCGCCGGCAATCACGCGCAGGGCGTCGCGCTCGCGTCGTCGCTGCTCGGCGTGGGCTCGACCGTGTTCATGCCGAAGGGCGCCCCACTGCCGAAGATCAGCGCCACCCGGGACTACGGCGCCGAGGTGCGCCTGCACGGTCAGGTGGTCGACGAGACGCTCGCCGCGGCGCAGGAGTACGCCGCCGAGACCGGCGCGGTCTTCATCCACCCCTTCGACCACCCCGACATCATCGCGGGCCAGGGCACGGTCGGCCTGGAGATCCTCGAACAGTGCCCCGAGGTGCGCACGATCGTCGTCGGTGTGGGCGGCGGCGGGCTCGCCGCGGGTGTCGCGATGGCGGTGAAGACGCTGCGGCCCGACGTGCGGATCGTCGGCGTGCAGGCGGCGGGCGCGGCGGCGTACCCGCCCTCGCTGGCGGCCGGACACCCGGTCGCCGTCGACAACCCGGTGACGATGGCCGACGGCATCAAGGTCGGCCGGCCCGGTGACGTGCCGTTCCAACTCGTCCGCGACCTGGTCGACGAGGTCCGGACCGTCACCGAGGACGAGATCGCCACCGCCCTGCTGCTGTGTCTGGAGCGCGCCAAGCTGGTCGTCGAACCGGCAGGGGCCAGCCCCGTCGCCGCGCTGCTCAGCGACCCCGGGGCCTTCGAGGGCCCGGTCGTCGCGCTGCTCTCCGGCGGCAACGTCGACCCGGTGCTGCTCCAGCGCGTCCTGCGGCACGGCATGGCCGCGCAGGGCCGCTACCTGGCCGTACGGCTGCGGCTGACGGACCGGCCGGGCGCCCTCGCCACACTTCTCGGGGTGTTGTCAGTGGTGGACGCTAACGTCCTCGACGTGAGCCACGTACGGACCGACCCACGGCTCGGGCTCACGGAGGCGGAGGTCGAACTGCACCTGGAGACGAAGGGGCGTACGCACTGCGCCGAGGTCGGCCAGGCCCTGCGCGAGGCGGGGTACACCGTCATCGGCTGAGGTGTCAGCGCGCGAAAGCGCAGGTCGGGGCCCCCTTGTCACTCATTCGGGTAAGCGCGTGTGAGACGCGATACATCGCGTTATGGTGTGTCTCGTTATTCCGCCACCCGGCGGAACGAAAAGTGCAAACCTAGGCTTTCCGAAGTTTCCCCGACGACGTGGAGATTCATATGCCAGGCGCCATCTATGCCGAAGGCCTGGTGAAGACCTTCGGTGACGTAAGGGCTCTGGACGGCGTCGACCTCGATGTCCCCGAGGGCACGGTCCTCGGCCTGCTCGGGCCGAACGGCGCGGGCAAGACGACGGCCGTCCGCTGCCTCACGACCCTGCTGCGCCCCGACAGCGGCTCGGCGGTCGTCGCGGGTATCGACGTCCTCAAGCATCCCGACGCGGTCCGCCGCTCCATCGGCCTGTCCGGCCAGTTCGCGGCGGTCGACGAGTACCTCACCGGCCGCGAGAACCTTCAGATGGTCGGCCAGCTCTACCAGATGAAGGCGAAGGCGGCGAAGGCCCGCGCGGACGAACTGCTGGCCCAGTTCGACCTCGCCGACGCCGCCGACCGCCCCACGAAGACCTACTCCGGCGGCATGCGCCGCCGTCTCGACCTGGCCGCCGCCCTGGTCGTCTCCCCGCCCGTGATGTTCATGGACGAACCGACGACCGGCCTCGACCCCCGCAACCGCCAGCTCCTCTGGGAGGTCATCAAGCGCCTGGTCTCCGGCGGTACGACCCTCCTCCTGACCACCCAGTACCTCGAAGAGGCCGACCACCTCGCGCACGACATCGCGGTCGTCGACCACGGCCATGTCATCGCCAAGGGCACCTCCGACCAGCTCAAGGCCCGCACCGGCGGCGAGCGCGTCGAGGTCGTGGTGCACGAGCGCGACGACATCCAGCCCGCCTCCGAGGTGCTTCGCGGCTTCGGCAAGGGCGACACCACGGTCGAGGACCACATGCGCAAGCTCACCGTGCCCGTCACCGGAGGCGCCAAGCTCCTCGCCGAGGTCATCCGCGAGCTCGACACCCGCGGCATCGAGATCGACGACATCGGCCTGCGCCGCCCGACCCTCGACGACGTGTTCCTGTCCCTGACGGGCCACCTCGCGGAGGTCGGGAACGAGGAGAACGACAAGGACAAGAAGGAGGCCGCGAAGTGAGCGCCGTCACCGACGCCGTGCGGGTCGCACCGGCCACGAACCCGTTCAGCCAGTCCGTCCGGGACTCGATGGTCGTCGCGAAGCGCAATCTGATCCGGATGTCCCGGATCCCGGAGATGATCATCTATGGGCTCATCCAGCCCATCATGTTCGTGGTGCTGTTCACCTATGTCTTCGGCGGGTCGATGCAGATCGGCAACAGCACCAGCGCCGCCGACTACAAGAACTTCCTGATGGCGGGCATCTTCGCGCAGACCGTCACCTTCGCCACCGCCAGTTCCGGCGCGGGCATCGCCGACGACATGCACAAGGGGCTCATCGACCGTTTCCGCTCGCTGCCCATGGCGCGCGGCGCGGTGCTGACCGGGCGTACCTTCGCCGACTCCGTGCAGACGGCGCTGACGCTCGTCGTGCTGGCGGTGGTCGCCCTGCTGGTCGGCTGGCGGGTGGGCTCGGACGGTGACACGAACGCGGGCCGGGTCCTGGGCGCCTTCGGGCTGCTGCTCCTGCTCGGTTACGCGTTCACCTGGATCGGCGCCCTGATCGGAATGTCCGTGCGGACGCCCGAGGCGGCCACCTCCAGTGGGCTGATCTGGCTCTTCCCGGTCACCTTCATCTCGAATGCGTTCGTGGACACCAGCCATATGACCCCGTGGCTGCGGCACATCGCCGAGTGGAACCCGTTCAGTGCGACCGTGCAGGCGTGTCGTGTGCTGTTCGCCAATCCGGGACAGTCACCGTCGGACGCCTGGCCCATGCAGCATCCGGTCTGGGCCTCGCTGATCTACTCGGTCCTGATCATCATCGTGTTCCGCACCCTCGCGGTACGGAAGTACCGCTCGGCGACCGCATGACGAGGCCCCCGGCGCCTGGTGGCGGCCGGGGGCTCGTGGAAGGACCGGTGGTGAAGGTCCTGCGGGTGGGTCAGCCGTTGTAGGGCTCGGCCTTGAGGATCTTCACCGAGGCCGTCTTGCCGTTCGGCAGCTCGTACTCGGCGTCCTCGCCGACCTTGTGGCCGATCACGCCGGAGCCCAGCGGGGACTGGGGGGAGTACGTCTCGATGTCGGAGCTCGCGTACTCGCGCGAGGCGAGCAGGAAGGTCAGGGTGTCGTCCTCGTCGCCGTCGAAGGCGATCGTCACGACCATGCCGGGCGCCACCGCACCGTCCGCCGACGCCGGCGCCTCGCCGACCTTGGCGTTCTCCAGGAGCTGGGTCAGCTGGCGCACTCGGAGCTCCTGCTTGCCCTGCTCCTCCTTGGCCGCGTGGTACCCGCCGTTCTCGCGCAGGTCGCCCTCCTCGCGCGCGGCCGCGATCTTGGCGGCGATCTCCGTGCGCGCAGGACCAGACAGGTACTCCAGCTCGGCCTTGAGCTGGTTGTACGCCTCCTGGGTCAGCCAGGTGACGTTCTCGCTGGTCTGGGTCACAGGTGCTCCTCGTAGGTACTGGGAATACAAAGCATCGCCCTACCCAGAAGGATGTTCCTTCACGGATGGGCGAAACCACGAGCCTAACAATTCAATGGCCGAAGGGGGAGGACATAAGCCATCAGAATCACGTCAACGCAGGTCAGCGCCTCTGCAATCCGGACACGGCCGGTCGGTGTCGATCAGGTCCTGTCGGTTTCGGTCGGCAGCACCGGTGGCTTGCCCGGCGGCACGTCAGTCGGCGTGGCAGCCGAGCAGTTCGGCCGTCGTTCCCTGGGACGTCGTACGCAGTGTGACGACCTTGTCGATGCGGGTGGCGTCGCCGTCGAAGCGGAAGTCGGCCCGGCCCACCTCGGCGCCGTTCTCCGCCTGGGAGCGCACCGTGCAGTAGCCGGAGGCGCCGGAGTCCTTGCGGACCTCCAGATGCACCTTCACCGCGTCCTTGCCGGCGTCGAACTCGATCACCTCGGCGCTGATCTTGTTCTGGGCGACGTAGTGATAGCCGAAGTAGCCGATCACCGCCAGCAGCACCGCTCCGAGGACGGCGCCGACGACCTTGAGCGTGCGGTCGGCGCGCTCGTCCGAGGAGCGGCCGTAGCGGCTCTCGGGCGGCCGCGTGCTCGCCGTACTCATGATCGTCCTCTCGGCCGGGGCGGGACGGATGTCCCGAAACGGGGCCCCCGGGCCGTACCCCGGAATTATCCGCCCCCCGATTCGGTCACTATAGAAGCCGCCGTTCGCCCGCGAAGACACCGGGGCGCCGACTACGAGGATTGAGTCTTGACTGACCAGCTGCGACTGATGGCCGTGCACGCCCACCCCGACGACGAGTCGAGCAAGGGCGCGGCGACCATGGCGAAGTACGTGTCCGAGGGGGTGGACGTGCTGGTCGTGACCTGCACGGGCGGGGAGCGCGGCTCCATCCTCAATCCGAAGCTGCAGGGGGACAAGTACATCGAGGAGCACATCCACGAGGTACGCAAGAAGGAGATGGACGAGGCCCGCGAGATCCTCGGGGTCAAGCAGGAGTGGCTCGGCTTCGTCGACTCCGGCCTGCCCGAGGGCGACCCGCTGCCCCCGCTCCCCGAGGGCTGCTTCGCCCTGGAGGACGTCGACAAGGCGGCCGGTGAGCTGGTGAAGCAGATCCGCTCCTTCCGTCCCCAGGTGATCACCACCTATGACGAGAACGGCGGCTACCCGCACCCCGACCACATCATGACCCACAAGATCTCGATGGTGGCGTTCGAGGGTGCGGCGGACACCGAGAAGTACCCGGAGGCGGAGTACGGCCCGGCGTACCAGCCGCGGAAGCTCTACTACAACCAGGGCTTCAACCGCCCCCGCACCGAGGCGCTGCACCAGGCCATGCTCGACCGCGGCCTGGAGTCCCCGTACGGGGACTGGCTCAAGCGCTGGGACGAGTTCGGGATGAAGCAGCGCACGCTGACCACGCATGTTCCGTGCGGTGACTTCTACGAGATCCGCGACAAGGCGCTCATCGCGCACGCCACGCAGATCGACCCCGACGGCGGCTGGTTCCGGGTGCCGCTGGAGCTCCAGAAGGAGGTCTGGCCGACGGAGGAGTACGAGCTGGCGAAGTCCCTCGTCGATACCTCCCTCCCCGAGGACGACCTCTTTGCGGGCATCCGCGACAATGCCTGACATGAGCGCAAGCGCAAGCCTGGCAATGACACAGCTCGCCACCCTCGCCAAGGAGGTGGACGAGGACAAGGTCACCCCCGGCGTCCTCGGTTTCATCGTCTTCGCGGTGATGGCCCTGGCGGTCTGGGGTCTGATGAAGTCGATGAACCGCCACATGAGCAAGGTGGACTTCAAGGAGGCTCCGGACTCGAAGGCGGAGTCCGGGGACGCGGCCGCGAAGGGCTGACGGCGAGGTGATGCGTTGACGGCGTGATTCCGTGATGCTCTGTGGGTATCATAGGGTCATGCTGTATCGCACGCCTGCCCTCACCTCGAAGGACCGCGAGGTGCTGGAGGGCATCGACAAGATGCGCCACGAGCTGCGGCACCAGGTCCTGCAGACGCCGACGAAGTGGACGGCGGGGCTGCGTAAGACGCTGACCGCCAACGCCATCGCCGGCTCCAACACCATCGAGGGCTACAAGGTCGACTCCGTCGATGTCGAGGACCTGATCGACGGTGAGCAGGAAGTCGCCACGTCGGAGGCGAACAAGGCGGAGACGCTGGCGTACCAGCACGCCATGACGTACGTGCAGTCGCTCCACGACGCGCCCGGGTTCGCCTACTCGGTGTGGCTGCTCAACGCCCTGCACTGGATGCTGCAGGGGCATCACCATCCCAGGAAGCTCGCGGGCCAGTTCCGCAGGCGAGGCGTGTGGATCAATGAGCCGGGCGATCCGCAGGAGGTCGCGTACATCGCCCCGGACGCCGAGCAGGTGCCCGCTCTCATGGACGAGCTGGTCGAGTGGCTCAACCAGGGCGATCCGGACGCCCACGTCCTGGTACGCGCCGCGATGGCGCACCTCAACCTGGTCAACATCCACCCGTGGGCCGACGGCAACGGCCGTATGTCGCGCTCGCTGCAGACCCTGCTGATCGCGCGTGGCGGCACTCTCGCGCCCGAGTTCTCCTCGATCGAGGCATGGCTGGGGAAACCGAAGAACACCTGGGAGTACTACAAGATCCTCAGCCGCGTAGGCGGCAAGGAGTGGACCCCCGACCGCGACACCGCCCCGTGGATCCGCTTCAACCTCCTCGCCTACCACCAGCAGTCCCAGTCGGTCCAGCACCGCATCACCCGTTCCAATCGCTGCTGGATCGACCTCACCGAGTACGCGGAGCGCCACGGCATCGACGAACGCCAGGTCACCGCGCTCCACGACGCCGCCCTGGCCGGCCGTGTCCGCCGCGCCCGCTATCAGCGTGCCGAGAACCTGAGCAATCAGCAGGCGGTCCGCGACGTGCGTGCCCTGACCGAGGCGGGGCTCCTGGAAGCCGTGGGCAACACCAAGGCGCGGTACTACGTGCCGGGTCCGGACTTCCCGGCGGACGTGCTGGAGGCGGTCCGGCAGCCGATCCGGCTGGTGGATCCGTACGAGGACTGAGGGCCGCCGCGCCCGGAGTCACCGGCAGTGGTCGGCCAGGGACAGCAGCAGATGGGCGGACTCCGGCCGCAGATGGTCCGAGTGGGCGCCGGCGGGGCCGGCCCCGCGGACGAAGACCTCACTGGCGTCGACGCTCACGAACCGGTGGTCGAGGGCGGAGAGCGGATACGGCTCGTGCGCCGGGAGCATCCGGATCGACGAGACCGGTACGGGCGCGGTGCCGATCCCCGCGTGCCCGATGCCGGCCCGCCGCTCGGCCCGCACGTGCCAGAAGCCGGTCGCACGGTCGCGCTGCGAGTACGTCGCGACGACCGGCCCGCGCAGGGGCGCCTCGGCGAGCGCGGTGAAGGTGGCGGCGAAGGCGTCCCGCGGGGCGGCCATCTGGAACAGCAGCATCGAGTCGACGGTGAAGGGCCGCCCGTGCGGCCGCGGTGTGCTCCAGCCCAGGGTGAGCGGCTCCTCTCCCGCCGCCCACTGCACTGCCTCGCACAGGAAGCGGCAGCCGAAGGAATGGCCGACCAGATGCAGATACTGCCCCTCCTGGTTGGCGAGCACGGGCGGGGCGGCTGGATCGGCGCGGTGGCCGTCCAGATAGCCGAGGAGCCGGCCGATGACGCGCGCCGCCTGTCCCCGCGTACTCATCGCATGGGCCCGGTCCCGGATGCGGCGGTAGCCGCGAAGGGCGGGCAGGGAGCGCGAGGGCCAGCGGATCAGGACGAGCCAGGGGAGCCAGGGGGCCAGCCGGGGGTACGGGGGTGTTCCGGGCGAGGGAGCGACGTATCGCTGCGCCGCGAGCGCGAGGAGACGGCGGGCCGCGGTGAGCGCGGAGTCCGGCTTGGTCTGCCAGCCATGGACGTACACCAGCAGGTCGGTGGCCCAGCTGGGTGGGGCGAGTTCCTCGGCGAAGTGGTCGTCGAGGCGGTCGGCGGGCACGGGACGCGGGCCGCGCGCGGTGGGTTCGAGGATCCGGCCCTCCGTGTCCAGGTCGACGGTACGTACGTCCTGGGTGCCGTACGTCGTCATACGGTGACCTCCTGGCCGCTGCCCGTGCCGTCGGCGGGGTCGGCCGCGGCCCGCTCCAGTCGGGTGTCCATGCCGTGGTGCAGGGCGTAGGTGAGGCCGAGCGGGTTGCGCAGCTCGTCGGCGAAGCGGCGGGCGACGGCGTGAGCGGCCGCGCCGGCCGTCTCCGCGCCGTGCAGATAGCGGGTCACGAACTCCAGCGCGTACTCGGCGGCGAAGAGCTGGGGAATCTCGATCTGCGGGCCGAGCACACCGCGGGCACCGGCATGGATCAGCTCGCGACCGAGGAACGCCAGGTCGCCGCCGCCCTCGGGTACTCCCGCGTGGCAGGCGTTGAGCACGACGAACGGCTGGAAGGGGCTGCCTTCGCCGAAGCGCCGCCGACGGTCCCGCACGGTCTGGGCGTCGATCGACGTCTGGTCGGTCAGCTTCAGGGCGAGACAGGCGGGTTGGGAGCCGTTCGGGACGAAGTGGCCGTGACACCAGAAGTACATCAGGTGCTCGTTCAGGGAGTCGTCCGACAGCGCCCGGACGAGTTCGGAGCGGGTCGTGCGCTCCACGAAACGGGTGCCCTTGGCGAGTACGACGGCGACGTCGGCGGCCTTGGTGCGGCCCCTGCGGTCGACGTGGACGTCGTGGTTGAGGCTGACCGAAGGGACGACCGGCGGCTCGTGCCGGCCGCCGAGCCAGGGATAGGCGCCGCCGGTCTGCTCTATCCGGTGCCGGTGGCCGAGGAAGCGGCGGAAGAGGGAGGCCGGGTCGCGGTCCTGGCCTCCGTCCGGTGGCGGGACGTCCTCCGGGCGCAGGCACACCATCGGCCACGGGATGTACAGCTCCGAGTCGAAGCGGACGCGCAGGGTGTCGTCGGCCGCCAGCGCCTGGGCGAGGTAGGCGGCGAAGTGCTGGACCCGCCGGTCCGGGCCGCCGAGCAGGGTGCCGAAGAGCAACTCGGCGCCTGCGACGGCCAGTTCGTCGAGGATCTCGTACAACTCGCCGGGCGGTCGTGTGCTCAGGTCCACCCCGGACGCGTAGGGCTGCTCGACTCCCGAGTGGTCGGGGTGGCCGTCCGGTGCGGGTGGACGGAAGTCGACGACGAGCTCCTTCCACAGCCGGCACAGCCGCGCGCCGGCCGACCGAACGTCGTCGGGGCGCACGCTCAGGTCGGCGCGGTGCTCGGTGCCGAAGAGGGACGGTACGGCGGACCCGTACAGCCGTGCCCGGATGCGGTCGCCGGACACGATGTCCAGGCAGACCGTGATGTCCGGGCTCTCGGCCCGTTCGTCCAGGGCGGTGAAGCCGCTGCTGGGGTCCTGGACGACACGGACCCGTAGTTCCTTGGTCATCTTCGTCCTACCGCTCCCGCGGAAAGGCCGCGTGGGGTGCCGCGAGGTCGGCCCCATCGGTGCCGTCCAGGATCTCCAGCTCGGTCTCGACCTGTTGGAGGACCGTGCCGGTGCGTTCCAGGGCGATGGTGAAACGGATGACGTGGACTCCCGGGCGATGTGCCGTGACGTCGAACTCGGCACCGTGCGCCTGCTGCCGGGAGGGCAGCAGGAGGGCCGTGGGGGGTTCGACGGTGGCGGGGGTGAGCGGGACGGCGACCGCGGTGAGCCAGGGGCGTTCGTCGTCGGCGGATCTCCAGGGGTGGCCCTTCTCCGGGGCCACGCGCAGGAGGAGGCGGGCCGTGGCGTGGGCGGCGGGGGAGTCGTCGAGGAGGGTGAGGCGGACGTGGCAGCGGGGGGTGGTGGGCTGCCGTCGAGCAGGGGTGACGTAGGGCGCCAGGGGCTTGCGTTCGGGCTTGTCGTCGCGGGTGGGCAGGGCCACGGTGTCGCGGGCGTGCAGTGGGATGACGGGGTGGCCCCCCTCGGTCGCGGTATGCCAGAACGCCGAGAGGTCTGCCTCGAGCGCCTCGCTGCTGTTGGCTCTCGCGACCAGGCTTCTCCAGGGGGCGGAGGACCTGAGACGTGCGGCCGGGAGGTGGTCGACGGTGTGGGCCCACATGAGGCCGCCCAGGTCGTCCAGGTTCTCGAAGAGGTTCACGGCGCCCGCCAGGAACTCGTTGGACCTTCCGAGCGCCGATCGGCGGGTTCGCAGGGCGAGTTCGAGGAGGGACCAGGCCTGCCCCGTGTCGCAGCCCGCCTCGGCGAAGGCCCGCAGGCTGCCTTCGAGTTCCCTCACCTGGTGGTCGACGTTGTTCTGTGCCAGGAGGGCCAGACGGTGCCGGGTCCAGGCCGCTCCCAACCGGTCCCCGCACCCCTCGAAGTAGTCTGCGGCCGAACGCAGCGCCACGCCGGCCTCGGTGATGCGGTCCTGTCGTACGAGGACCAGGCCCACGTGATGGCCGGTCCATCCCATGCCCCGGACGTCCTCGGCCTGTTCGTGTGCGGTCAGCGCGCGTTGGGCGGCGGCGAGGGCGGCATGGGCGTCGTCGCGTAGCAGCAGGAGACGGATCCGCTCGGTGGCCACCCAGTTCAGGCCGCGTACGTCGCCGACGTCGCGCAGCGCCTTGGCCGCCTGGGCCAGACGATGCTCCGCCTGCAGCGGGCGGTTGAGCAGCAGACAGGCGCGGGCCTGGTGCAGCAGGGCCCAGCCCCGCCCCCGGACGCAGCCGTTGCGCCGGTGCGCCTCGGCGGCCGCGTCGAGCTCGTGCGCCGCCTTCAGCGGTTGGCCCCGGTCGCACAGCGCCGCGCCGCGCACCACGGACAATCCGGCCTCGATGTGCGGCGTGGCCGTGACCCGAGCGCTGCCGACTCCGATCAGATCGCCGGCCGAGTACTGGGCTTCGCCCCGCACCAGCATGGTGGGGGTGGAGCCCCGCTGAAAGGACTCGTCGGCAAGGACTTGCTCGGCCTCCTTCAGGGCGCCCACGTCGCGGAGCAGTTGGCTCAGGCCCAGGCGTGCCCGGCCCCCCGACAGCCGGTGGACGGCGACCAGGCGGTGGGCGTCGCCGCGTACGGCCAAGAAAGCGGCCAGCGTCTCCGGGAGCGTTTCAGGGGACCGATGCCGATCGAGCAACGCCATGAACTCGTCGATGTGCGTGGGCAGATCCATCGGCGCGAGGTCGGATCTGAACCACTTGGGCCGGCCGTCCAGTGGATGCACGGCGTGCCAGGCACTGTTCAGCGCCGCCTTTCGCTGCTGCTCGACCACCTGTACGCGCAGGGAGTAGTGGTCTCCCGGCCCTATGTCGCGCTGGACCGCGTCGGCGACACATGAGGGAAGAGTCCAGAGACCCTCCCGCACCGTGCCGACCAGCTCGTACGCCCCGAGGACGCTCAGGATGCCCGGGGCGTCGTACGGCCCCCCGAAATCGGGCAGCAGGGCCTCGACGGTGCGGACGGAGAAGGGCGCGGTGTTCGGCTCCCGCAGGGCCAGGCACCGGAGAACGACGACGGCGGCGGGATCCAGTCGGCTGGTGGCGAGCTCAAGGAGGGCGTCGGGTGAGGCGATGAGGTCGTGCGGCGTGTCGTGCGGTCCGGGCGGCAGAGCGCCCGCCACCCTCAGCCAGGCCGGCAGCCCCCGTGCGGCGCGGGCCAGTCGGGCCGGATCGGGGTCCTGGGCCGGCTCGACGAGGCGTGACATGTCCTCGATCAGCCGGACGGCGTCCGGCGTGTCCAGTGGCCGCACCTCGTGGACGTGCATCCGCGGCCCACGCCACATGTCCGACCGCGAGGTGACGATCACCAGGCGAGGACCGTCGCCCCGCTGCGGCAGCAGTCCGTGCAGAAGGCGGCGCAGCGAGGGGTGCGCACCGTCTAGGACGATGACGGAGTCCCTGACGTACTTCCGGGCCTGTTCGGACAGCAGACTGGCGAACAGCAGATCCTCGCCCGCGTTCTCGGCGCGCACCGCCGCGGTGAGGATCGGCCGGCGCGGCGCCCCGTGCTCCGCCAGGAGCCGCAGCAGGATCGTCTCCTCGGTCGCGTTCCCGTCGAGGGACAACCAGTGCACCGGCCCCCGACCGAACCCGACGCGCTCCACCAGCGCCGCGGCCAGCGCCGACTTCCCCACGCCGACGGGACCGTGCAGGACCAGGACACGCGGCGACCGTTCGGCCAGGACCGCGGCGAGCTCCTCGACCTCCTGGTCCCGCCCCACGAACGGCACCGGAACCTCCGGCGGCGGTGTGGGACCGCGCAGCGCATCGATCACCGAAGCCCCCAACTCGTCGACCGTCGACCGCGGTTACCCATGTCCAAGCTGCCAGGAACCCGCTCGTCCGGCCACCGGATCGACCGATCTCACCTCGGTGAGGCCGCCACCGGCACCCCCATGACCTCCCGCGCGTGGCGGTTCGGCACCATGCCCAGCCGCCAGGCCTGCCAGCCGGCCTCCAGGTCCACGCCGCGTTCGAGCAGCAGCTGGTACGCCTCCACGTAGTCGCCCAGCTTGCCGTCCCGCAGCGCGTGCCCTCCCCGGCCCAGCTGCGCCAGTTCCTCCTGCGCCACAGCCGTCCCGACCTCGACGCCGCCCGGTGCCGCGTACGGCAGCAGGGTGCAGCGCAGGAAGCGCGCCCAGTCCTCGCCTCTGCGGTCGCCGTACGAGGCGAACAGCGCCACCGCGTCGTCGCACAGCGCCAGCGCCTGCTGGGTGCGGGCGTTGCCCGCGTCCACCACCGCGAGCTCCAGGCATGTCCACGCCTCACCGTGGGCGACCCCGATGCGCTGGAAGTTGGCGCGGGCGTCCACCAGGAGCTGGCGGGCGAAGCCGGAGTTCTTCAGGGAGCCGGTCTGGGCGGCCCGCTGGTCCCGGGTCACGCGGGCCGAGTGGTGCCGGGCGCAGGCGAGGCCGTACACGTCCTGCATACGGGAGAACATCGTGCGGGAGCGTTCCAGTTCGCGCACCGCCACGTCCAGGTTGCCGGTCTCCTCCAGGGCCTGGCCCAGGTAGTAGACGGACCAGGCCTCGCCGCGCGCGTCCTCGTTGTCGCGGTGCCGGGCGGCGGCCTGCCGCAGTGCGTCCACCGCGGCGGACGGGTCGCCGGCGACCAGGCGGGCGCGGGCCAGCTGGGTCATCGCCCAGGCCTCGCCGCGGACGTCGCGGGTGCGGCCGTACAGGTCGAGCGCCTCGCGGAGGTCCGACTCGGCGCGCGGCACGTCGCCCATGCGCAGGCTCAGCTGGCCGAGCTGGAAGTGGGCCCACGCCTCGCCGTGCACGGACTCGCAGGCGCGGTGCAGGGCCAGGGACTCGGTCAGCAGGTCCATCGCCTCCGACACTCGGCCGCGGTCCCGTTCCACCGCGGCCAGCGCGTGCATCGTCCAGGCGCGGTCCGTCGCCAGCTGGGGCGGCGACTGCAGGTCCAGCGCCTCACGGAGCTTGGCGACCGCCTCGGTGAGATTGCCCTGGTGGTGCAGGGTGATGCCGAGGGAGCACAGCGCGCGGGCCGCGCCCGCGTCGTGGTGGGCCTCCATGTAGAGGTCGACCACCGAGGTCAGGGTCGTACGGGCCTTGTCCAGCTCGCCGAGCTGGCGGGCCGCGATGCCCGTACGCCACTGCACCGAGCGCACCAGCAGCCCCTGGTCCACGGCCTGGGCCAGCTCGCTGATCTCGCCGAGGCGGTAGAGGTCGCCGCGCAGCAGGCAGTAGTCGCACAGGGCGCCCAGCAGGTTCAGCACGGCCGCCTGGTTGACGTCCTCCGTGTGCCGCAGCGCCGCCGTGATGAAGCTGGACTCGTCGTCGAGCCAGCGCAGCGCGTCGTCCAGCGAGGTGAAGCCGTGCGGGCTGAAACGGTCCGAGCGGGTCGACATGTTGCCGTCGACCAGGCGCAGCACGGACTCGGCGAGGTCGGCGTAGTTCACGATCAGCCGCTCCTGCGCCGCCGTACGCTCCACCGCCTCCTCCTCGTCGAGGAGACGGGCGTGGGCGAAGGCACGGACCAGGTCGTGCAGGCGGTAGCGGTCGCCGCGGACGTGGTCGATCAGGCCGGACCGGGACAGGGCCTCCAGATGACGGGTCGCCTCGGCCTCGTCCGTGGCCAGGAGCGCCGCCGCCGCTGCCGCGCCCAGCGAGGCGCGGCCCGCCAGGGCCAGTCTGCGCAGCAGCCGCCGGGCCGCCTCCGACTGGTCGGTGTAGCGCAGCCACAGCACCCGCTCGACCGGTTCCACCGGGCCGTACGCGCCGAGGTCCGTCGCCAGGGTGCGCGGCGACCGCGGGCCCAGCGACGAGCCCGCGATGCGCAGCGCCAGCGGCAGCCCGCCGCACAACTGCCGGATCCGGTCGGCGGATTCGGCGTCGTAGGGCGCCGAGGAGTCCGCCGCCGCCGCGCTCAGCAACTCCTCGGCGCCCGCCGCGTCCAGCGGCTCGACCGGCAGCTGGTGCACCCAGGCGGCGAGGTCGGCGGGCAGGTCGAGGGGCTCGCGGGCGGTGACCAGGACCAGGCTGTCGGAGCGCTCGGGGACGAGGGTGCGGACCTGCGCCGGGTCGGAGGCGTCGTCCAGTACGACGGTGACCGGCAGGCCCGTCAGGTGCTGGTGGTAGAGCTCGCTCAGCCGCTTGACCTGCTGGTCCGCCGAGGAACGCTCACGGAAGAGGAGCTGCTCGCGCGGGGCGCCCAGCCGGTTCAGCAGATGCAGCAGCGCGTCCCTCGTCGACAGCGGCGCCTCCTCCGTGGTGTCGCCGCGCAGATCCACCACGCACGCCCCGCGGAACTGGTCCTTCAGATCATGGGCGGCACGGATCGCCAGTGCCGTACGGCCGCCGCCGGGCGCCCCGTGCAGGACGACGACCGTCGGCTTGGTCTCCGTGCTCGCCCGCGCCGCCTGCACCCACTGCCGGATCCGGGCCAACTCCTGTCTGCGGCCCGCGAACGGGTCCATCGGCTCCGGCAGCTGACCGAACGACTGTTCCAGCACGCTCCGGCCGCGGGCCGCCGCGCTCTTGTCCGCGCCCCGCAGCCGCGGCCCGGTCTGCTTCGGGCCGGTGGACGCGCTCAGCACCCGCTGCTGGTCGAGGAACGGACGGATGCCCCGTACCTCCAGCGCCGTCAGCCACTGCAGCCGCAGCTGCTCCGGGCCGCCGGGCTGGCCGACGGCGCCCGCCCGGTGGTGCGCGGCGGGCAGATGCGTGCCGGCCACCTTCACGACCGTCGCCGCCGCGCCCACGACACCGACGGTGACGCCCGCGCCCACGGCGGTGCCCGTGCCGGTGCCGAGCGCCAGGTCGGACACCACGGCCGCGAGCGCCGCGACGCCCGCCACCATCAGCGGCGTGGCCCCGCCCTCCCGCGCGAACCGCTGCCCGAACGTCAGCCGGCCGGCCTGCGCCTCGTCCAGCGCCCGCGTGTACGCCTCGTACTCCTCGGACGCCGTCCGCGCCATGGCGTCCAGCGCGCCACGCGCCCGCGACAGCAGCACCTGCCCGTCGACCCGCCCGCCCGAGCGCCGCACTTCCTCCTCCACGGCCCGGGCCAACAGCCGCTCGGCATCGGCCCGATGGCTGTCCCGCATGTCACGTCCCCCTCCGGCGGCAACGGCGTTCCTGTCGCGTATTCACTGCTGACGCTGCCGACGAACAGCTAGACGTGGAGATCTCGG
>NZ_JAKEIP010000103.1 GCF_021474425.1 Streptomyces muensis
CCCCAGCCCCCACGCCGCGCACCTCCCAACCGGCCTGAACCGCAGCGTCCGTTACGGTTCACCCCCATGCGCACCATCCTGATCACCGGCCCCGGCGGCAGCGGCCGTACCACCGTCGCGGCCGCCACCGCGCTCGCCGCCGCCCGCGAGGGCACCCGCACCCTCGTCCTCAGCGCCGACCGCACCGACACCCTGGGCGCGGCACTCGGCACGAGCACGGGACCGGCCCCGACCGAGGTCGCGGCGCACCTCACCGCCTGGCGCCCCGACGCCGCCACCGGCTTCCGGGACGACCTCGCCGCCTTCCAGGAGCGCGCGGCCTCCGCCCTCGACCTGCTCGGCGCCTCCCGGCTCGACCCGGAAGAGGTCACCCCGCTGCCCGGCGCCGAGGAACTCGCGCTGCTGCGGGCCCTGCGGGACGCCGCGCTGGCCGAGGCACACGACCTCCTCGTCGTCGACCTGCCGGCCACCCCGCACGCCCTCGCCCTGCTCTCCCTCCCCGAGGAACTGCGCCGCTACCTGCGCCGACTGCTCCCGCCCGAACGGCAGGCGGCCCGCGCGCTGCGACCCGTGCTGGGGCGGCTGGCCGGAGTCCCGATGCCCGCGGAGTGGCTGTACGAGACCGGGGCCCGCTGGGACCTCGACCTCGCCGCCGTCGAGGCCGTCGTCGCCGACCGGAACACCGTCGTACGGCTGGTCGCCGAGCCCGGACCGGGCGGCGCCGACGCCGTACGGGCCACCCGCCTCGCCCTCGCCCTGCGCGGTCTGCGCCCCGACCTGCTGGTCGCCAACCGCGTCCTGCCGGAGGCGGAGGCGGTGCCCGGCAGCTGGCTCGCCGCGCCCATCGCCCAGCAGCGCAAGACCCTGGAGGAGTGGCGGGAGGACGGCCACCACGTCCACGGCGTCGCCCACCTCGGCCGGGACCCGCGCGGCGCCCACGACCTCGACGATCTCGCCGTGCCCGCCGTCAACGACACGTCGTCCACGGTCGAGTGGCCCGTCACCGACCGCCTCGCCGAGGACGGCGTCCTCGTCTGGCACATCCCGCTGCCCGGCGCCGTACGCGACGAACTCGACCTCATCCGGCGCGGCGACGAACTCGTCGTCACCGCCGGGCAGTTCCGGCGTATCGTGCCGCTGCCGTCCGCGCTGCGCCGGTGCCGGGTGGACGGGGCCGGACTGCGTGAGGGCGAGCTGCGGATCCGGTTCGTGCCGGATCCCGGTCTCTGGCCGGGCGCACGGTGAAGCAGGTACGCCCGTTCGGGTAACGTCGTAGAGACGAACCGTAGTCAGGAGTCCGTCATGAGCGAAGAGCTCCCCCCGTCCGACGCCGCCGAGCACGAGGCGATCGACGAGGCACGGGCGACCGACGCCGACGCCTGGGCGACGGCGTGCGCCGAGGACCTCGCACAGGAGAAGGCGCGCCGCCGCGCCGAGTACGGTCCGCAGCCGGGCGCCGCCGCAGAGGAACTGCGCAAGCTCGTCGACGCCGTCGCGGACAAGCTGTCCACCCTCCAGTCCCCGCTGCTCGGCGCGGTCGCCGGACCCGCCGCCCAGCAGGTCGTCAAGCAGGTCGTGGAGCAGGCCAAGGCGGCCGTCGAGCCCGTCATAGAGCGCAACCCGGACGTCTTCGACCACCTCGCGGCGGCCGGCGGCGAACTCCTCGCCGCCTACCGCTCCGCCGTCCAGTCCCAGGAACGACGCTGGACCACCCGGGAGACCGGCGGGCACGACCTGGACGAGCGCCCGGACCGCCCCGACCGGGGCGACGACACCGGCCCCGGAGAACGCATCGACCTGGACTGATTCCCCCGGATCCGGAGCCGTCGGCCGAGCCTGTCCGCCGGGCGGACGACGGGGCCCCGACGGCAGGGCCTCGGGTACGGTTGGCCGTAGCGGGGCTCGACCGAAACTGAGGGATTCATGGGACTCACCATCGGCGTCGACATCGGCGGCACGAAGATCGCGGCCGGCGTGGTCGACGAGGAAGGCAACATCCTCTCGACCCACAAGGTGCCGACCCCGGGCACGCCCGAGGGGATCGTGGACGCCATCGCCTCCGCGGTGGAGGGCGCGCGCGCCGGGCACGAGATCGTCGGCGTGGGTATCGGTGCGGCCGGTTACGTCAACCGCCAGCGCTCGGAGGTGTACTTCGCCCCGAACATCGACTGGCGCAACGAGCCGTTGAAGGAGAAGGTCGAGGCCCGCGTCGGCCTCCCGGTCGTCGTGGAGAACGACGCCAACGCGGCCGCGTGGGGCGAGTACAAGTTCGGTGCCGGCAAGGGCCACCGCAACGTCATCTGCATCACCCTGGGCACCGGTCTCGGCGGCGGCATCATCATCGGCAACAAGCTGCGCCGCGGGCACTACGGCGTGGCCGCCGAGTTCGGGCACATCCGCATGGTCCCGGACGGCCTGCTGTGCGGCTGCGGCTCGCAGGGCTGCTGGGAGCAGTACGCCTCCGGCCGCGCCCTGGTCAGATACGCCAAGCAGCGCGCCAACGCCACCCCGGAGAACGCCGAGATCCTGCTCGGCCTCGGCGACGGCAGCCCCGAGGGCATCGAGGGCAAGCACATCTCCATGGCCGCCCGCCAGGGCGACCCGGTCGCCGTCGACTCCTACCGCGAGCTCGCCCGCTGGGCCGGCGCCGGCCTCGCCGACCTGGCCTCCCTCTTCGACCCGTCCGCCTTCATCGTCGGCGGCGGCCTCTCCGACGAGGGCGAACTGGTCCTCGACCCCATCCGCAAGTCCTACAAGCGCTGGCTCGTAGGCGGCAACTGGCGCCCGGTCGCCGACGTCATCGCCGCCCAGCTGGGCAACAAGGCGGGCCTGGTGGGCGCGGCAGACCTGGCCCGCGAGCCGGACCCGATCATGTAAGTCCCTCGCCTTTCGACTTACGGCGGCTGCCACGCCCTCAGGGGCGCGGGGAACTGCGCGACCAGCCACAACGCACCGGCAGTCGCCAACGATCCTCGCGCCCCGAGCCATTGGGCGTACATTGATCCACATGGCGCTGCTCCCAGAGTCCCGCACAGACCCCGACGGTTCAGCCCTCATCCGCGTACTGAGCTACAACATCCGCTCCATGCGCGACGACACCGACGCCCTCGCCCGCGTCATCACCGCCTGCGACCCCGACCTGGTCCTCATCCAGGAAGCCCCCCGCTTCTTCCGCTGGCGCAAGAAACTCTCCCGCCTGGCCCGCGCAGCGAACCTCGTCATCCTCACCGGCGGCGCCACGGCGGCAGGACCCGCCGTCCTGTGCAACCTGCGGGCCACGGTCGAACGCACGGAGGACGTACTCCTCCCCCTCACCCCCGGCCTCCACCGACGCGGCTTCGCCACCGCAGTGGTCCGTTTCGGCGCCGCCCGCCTCGGCGTCCTCAGCTGCCATCTCTCGCTGCAGAAGGACGAGCGCCACGAGCAGGGCGGCATGCTGCTCGACCGGCTCGCCGGGATGGGCGTGGAGCACGCCGTCGCGGGCGGCGATCTGAACGAACGCCCCGCCGGCCCCACCTTCCGCCGTATGGCCGACGCCCTCCAGGACTGCTGGGCCACCGCGCCCTGGGGCGTCGAGTACACCTCGACCCCGGCCGACCCCCACCAGCGCATCGACGCGATCTTCGCCACCAAGGGCATCGAGGTGCTCGGCTGCGGTGTGCCCGTGGGACACCCCGGTGTGACGGAGGCGGACCTGAGGGCGGCCACGGACCACCTTCCGGTCCTGGCCGCCCTCAAAGTACCGGCGTCCTAGAGCGTCCCGGACCTTCCTGGACGGCTCCTAGACGACCGCGCCCCGCCCGGGATCGTCGTCGTCCTCGTCGTCCGTCTTCATCCGCATCACCAGCGTGGCGAACCCGCCCAGGAACCCGCCGATGCCCAGCGTCGCCAGCCACCACGTCATCTCCCAGCCGAGCAGGACGGCGAGCAGCAGCAGGACCGGCCCGCCGATCACGCCGAGCCAGGCGAACTTCGCGGTCGCGTCGGCGGCGGGCAGCGGCGGCGGCTCCGGCGGGACGAAGTGACCCTCGTCGTCCGCGTCGAAGTCGTCCTCGGACGGCTCGGGCACGCTGTAGTCGCGCGGGCCGACGCCGGGGGCGAAGGAGACGGAGCTGCCCAGCGGCTTGACCGGCTTGTCCTCCCGGTCGCCCGTGGGCTCGTCGGCCTGCCTGGCCTTCGCGCCGTTCTCCCCCTTCTCCCCCTTCTCCCCTTTCTCGGGCTTCTCGGGCTTGCGGTCCGCGTCCGTCCCGTCGCTCGTGCCGCCGTTCGTCCCGTCGTTCGTGTCGGACTCCAGCAGCGCCAGGTCCTCCACCGACTTGAACGGCTTCGAGCCCGGCGGGTCCGGCGGCTCCTCGCCGTACCCGGCGACGATCGCGGCCCAGGCAGCGTCCTCGTCGAACGGGACGTGCTGCTCTTCCGGCTCGCGATCGTCGCGGTCCTCACGCCTCTCGCGGTCGGAATCGTGCTCAGCCACGTGCAGTCGTCCCTTCTCTGCCGACGCCGGTAGCGAGCCGGTCGATGAAGCCGATGCTCTGCTCGAAGATCCGGTCCGCGTCATGGTCCAACGTCGCCACGTGATAGCTCTGTTCCAGCACGATCTCCGTTACGTCCGTGGACGACACCCGACTCAGGATCCGGGCCGAGTCCGCCGCCGGCACCGTGTGGTCCTGGGCGCTGCGCAGAAGCAGCAGGGGCTGGGTGACCTGCGGCAACTCGCCGTCGGCCAGCCGGAAGAAGTTGCGCAGCGAGTGGGCCGCGTGCAGCGGCACCCGGTCGTAGCCGATCTCGACGGCGCCCTCCTTGGCGATGTCGCCCACGATCCCCGGTGCCGTGCGGACGAGGTGGCGGGACACCGGCAGGGTGTACGCGGACAGGCCGTGCACCTTGTTCGCCGGGTTGACGACCAGCACGCCGGCCACGCCCTCCCCGTGCTTGGCGGCGAGCCGCAGGGCCAGGGTGGCGCCCATGGAGAGGCCGCCCACGAAGACCCGGGTGCAGCGGTCGCGCAGATTGCGCAGCTCGCGGTCCACCTCGGCGTACCAGTCCTGCCAGCCGGTGAGCCGCATGTCCTCCCAGCGTGTGCCGTGGCCCGGCAGCAGCGGCAGCGAGACGGTGTGCCCCCGCTCGGCGAGATACGCCGCCCAGGGGCGCAGCGACTGAGGGGAACCGGTGAAGCCGTGACAGAGGAGAACTCCGGTCTCCCCGCCCTCGCGGCGGTACGGCTCGGCTCCGGGAAGGACCGGCACCTTGCGGTCTCCTGTTCGTGAGAAGGGCCAGGTGTGGTTCACCGTACGCGACCGCACTGACACCGACCAGGGCCGTCGGCCGCATTGACAGTGCTCCGGGTTAAGGTCTGATCGACAGACACAGGAGGCACTCGGTTGTTGTACGGCGCGATGAAGGTGGCCATCGGGGGACCGTTGAAGGTCGCCTTCAGGCCCTGGGTGGAGGGCCTGGAGAACATTCCGGCCGAGGGCGCCGCGATCCTCGCGAGCAACCACCTGTCGTTTTCCGACTCGTTCTTCCTGCCCGCGGTCCTCGACCGCAAGGTGACCTTCATCGCGAAGGCCGAGTACTTCACGACACCCGGCGTCAAAGGCCGGATGACGGCCGCGTTCTTCAAGGGCGTCGGCCAGCTGCCCGTGGACCGCTCCGGGGCGCGCGGGGCGGGCGAGGCGGCCATCAAGAGCGGCATAGAGGTGCTGGAGCGCGGTGAGCTGTTCGGCATCTACCCGGAGGGCACGCGCTCGCCCGACGGGCGGCTCTACCGGGGCAAGCCCGGCGGCCTCGCGCGCGTGGCGCTCGCCACCGGAGCGCCGGTCATCCCGGTCGCCATGATCGACACCGAGAAGATCCAGCCGCCGGGCCAGGTCATGCCCAAGCTCATGCGGCCCGGCATCCGGATCGGCGAGCCCCTGGACTTCAGCCGGTACCAGGGCATGGAGCACGACCGCTTCGTGCTCCGCGCGCTGACCGACGAGGTCATGTACGAGATCATGAAGCTCTCCGGCCAGGAGTACGTCGACATGTACGCGACCGCCGCCAAGCGGCAGATCGCGGATGCCGCGAAGGCCGAGAAGGAACAGTCGAAGAAGGAACAGGCGAAGAAGCCGAAGTAGGCGGACGGGGAGCGGCCGGGGGGCCCGGACAGGGCAGTCTGGGCGGGCGACTCGGAATCGGGGGGTGGGGGAATGGCCAAGCGCGAGCGGGTCATGAGGATGTCGGTCGAGCAGCCGCTGTGGCGCGCGCTCGCCGGCTACCGGGTGCTGACCATGGTGTACGCCATCGGGCTCTTCGTCAGCGCCTACGACGAGATCGCCCGCCCCTGGGTGGCCGTCGCCTACTACGCCGTACTGGCCGTGTGGACCCTGGCCACCCTGCCCCGGGTCGCGAACGCCGCGAGCTGCACCAAGCGCTTCCTCGCCGTCGACCTCACCGTCGCCCTGGCCGGCATCCTGCTCACCCGGCTCGCCGAGACACCCGCGCGGATCGACGCCGGGGCCCCGACGCTGCCGTCGATATGGACCGCGGGCGCCGTGCTCGCGTTCGCCATCAAGGGCGGCTGGCGCTGGGCCGCCTTCGCCTCCACGCTGGTCGCCGCCGCCAACCTGGTCCACCGCTCCGGCGTACCGACCCGCGACACCGTCCACATGGTGCTGCTCGTCTGGATCGCCTCCATCGCCATCGGCTACGTGGTCGAGGTCGCCCGCGCCTCCGAGCGCACCCTCGCCCGCGCCCTGGAGATCGAGGCCGCGACCCGGGAGCGGGAGCGGCTCGCGCGGGACATCCACGACAGCGTGCTCCAGGTGCTGGCGATGGTGCAGCGGCGTGGCGCCGTCATCGGCGGTGAGGCGGCCGAGCTGGGCCGGATGGCCGGTGAGCAGGAGGTCGCGCTGCGCACGCTGGTCTCGGGCGGTCTTGTGCCCGTCTCCCGCGTGTCGGAGGACAGCGCCGAGGGCGCCGTCGTACGGGCCGTCGAGGAGCCGGACGACTCCACCGGCCCCGTCGATCTGCGTGCGCTGCTCGCCCCCTACGCCGGCGCGAAGGTCAGCCTCGCCGAGCCGGGCGCGCCCGTGACGCTGGCCCCGGCCGCCGCGCGGGAGCTGGCCGCGGCCGTGGGGGCCGCCCTGGACAACGTCCGCAAGCACGCGGGAGAGCACGCGCGCGCGTGGATCCTCGTCGAGGACGAGCCCGACGAGGTGATCGTCACCGTGCGGGACGACGGCCCCGGCATCCCCGAGGGCCGGCTCGCGCAGGCCGAGGGCGAGGGGCGGCTCGGTGTCGCCCTGTCGATCCGGGGACGGCTGCGGGACCTCGGCGGCAGCGCCGAGCTGATCTCGGTGCCGGGCCAGGGCACCGAAGTGGAACTGAAAGTACCGAAGGCCGACAGCGCTTCACGGGGGAAGGCGGGACACCGATGACGGACACCGCGAACGGGCAGGACGCACAGCAGAACCCGATCAAGGTCATGGTGGTCGACGACCACCCCATGTGGCGCGACGCGGTCGCCCGCGACCTGGCCGAGTCCGGCCTCGACGTGGTCGCCACGGCGGGCGACGGCGACCAGGCCGTACGCCGCGCCAAGGCCACCGCCCCCGACGTCCTCGTGCTCGACCTCAACCTGCCGGCCAAGCCCGGCGTCCAGGTCTGCAAGGAACTGGTCGCCCACAACCCCGCGCTCCGCGTCCTGGTCCTGTCCGCGAGCGGCGAGCACGCCGACGTGCTGGAGGCCGTGAAGTCGGGCGCCACCGGCTATCTGCTGAAGTCGGCCTCCACGGAGGAACTCCTCGAAGCGGTGCGCCGTACGGCCGTCGGCGACCCGGTGTTCACCCCGGGTCTGGCCGGACTGGTCCTCGGCGAGTACCGCCGCCTGGCCTCCGACCCGGGACCCGCCGCCCCGGACGCCGACCAGCCGGGGGCCCCGCAGCTCACCGAGCGCGAGACCGAGGTGCTGCGGCTCGTCGCCAAGGGCCTGAGCTACAAGCAGATCGCCGAACGCCTGGTCATCTCCCACCGCACGGTGCAGAACCACGTCCAGAACACCCTTGGCAAACTCCAGCTGCACAACCGCGTGGAGCTGGTGCGGTACGCGATAGAGCGCGGCCTCGACGACGAGTGATCCATCGGCCGTCCGATTGACGGCGCGTAAACCGAACACCCGGCAGTTCACCGGAATTGCCGTTCCGACCCATCCCGCTGTGACCTGGCTCACCATTAGCGTGGCCTCACCAGGCAACCGCGGCGAAGGGATTTTTCCATGCGGGTCGGAGTACTGACCGGAGGCGGCGACTGCCCCGGTCTCAACGCCGTCATCCGGGCCGTCGTCCGCAAGGGCGTGCAGGAGTACGGCTATGACTTCGTCGGCTTCCGGGACGGCTGGCGAGGTCCGCTCGAGAACGACACCGTCCGTCTCGACATCCCCGCCGTGCGCGGCATCCTGCCCCGCGGCGGCACCATCCTCGGCTCCTCGCGCACCAACCCGCTGAAGCAGGAGGACGGCATCCGCCGGATCAAGGAGAACCTCGCCAAGCAGGAGGTCGAGGCGCTCATCGCGATCGGCGGCGAGGACACCCTCGGCGTCGCCGCCCGCCTCTCCGACGAGTACGGCGTGCCCTGTGTCGGCGTGCCGAAGACCATCGACAACGACCTGTCCGCCACCGACTACACCTTCGGCTTCGACACCGCCGTCGGCATCGCGACCGAGGCGATCGACCGGCTGCACACCACCGCCGAGTCCCATATGCGCGTCCTGGTCTGCGAGGTGATGGGCCGTCACGCCGGCTGGATCGCCATCCACTCCGGGCTGGCCGGCGGCGCCAACGTCATCCTCATCCCCGAGCAGCGTTTCGACGTCGACCAGGTCTGCGCCTGGATCACCTCGCGCTTCAAGGCGTCGTACGCACCCATCGTGGTCGTCGCCGAGGGCGCCATGCCGAAGGACGGCGACATGGTCCTCAAGGACGAGTCGCTGGACTCCTTCGGACACGTCCGGCTCTCCGGCGTCGGCGAATGGCTGGCCAAGGAGATCGAGAAGCGCACCGGCAAGGAGGCCCGTACGACGGTCCTCGGCCACATCCAGCGCGGCGGCACCCCGAGCGCCTTCGACCGCTGGCTCGCCACCCGCTTCGGCCTGCACGCCATCGAGGCCGTGCGCGACCGCGACTTCGGCAAGATGGTCGCCCTGCGCGGCACGGACATCGTGCGGGTCCCGATCGGGGAGGCGACGGCGAAGCTGAAGACGGTGGACCCGAAGCTGTACGAGGAGGTCGGGGTGTTCTTCGGCTGATCCCTCGGCCGATCGGGCAACGGAAGTCCGGGGGCCGACCGCGGGCCGGCCCCCGGACGGCTATACGGTCGTGTTGCGCAGCTGCCCCACCAACTCCCGTACGACAGCTGCCCCGTCGAGCGTCAGGATCGACTCCGGGTGGAACTGCACACCGGCGAAGCCGGGCCCCCGTACGGCATGCACCTCCCCGTTGTCGGCCCGGCTCACCTCCACTCCGTGCGCGGACAGCTCCTCGGCCACCTCGTCGTCGCAGCGCGCCACGAAGCTGTTGTAGAAACCGACCGTCTCCGGCCGCCCGAACAGGTCGATCGTCGTCTGCGCGCCCTGGTACGGCACTTCCTTCCGTACGATCTCCAGCCCGAGCTCGGCCGCGATCAGCTCGTGCCCGAGGCAGACACCGAGCACGCCGTGCCGGTGGCCGCGGACGACCTGGGCGGCGAGGTCGCGCAGGAAGCGCATCTTGGGGTCGGTGAGGTCGGAGGGATCACCGGGGCCGGGGCCCAGCACCACCGGCCCCTCGTGCGCGAGCACGGCCTCCCGCAGCCCGTCCTCGTCGTAGCGCCGCACGGTCACCTCCAGCCCGCTCGACCGCAGCACATGCGCGAGCATCGCCGTGAAGGTGTCCTCGCCGTCGACGACCAGGGCGTGTCCGCTCAGCTCCTCGGACCGCTCCTGCATCCGCAGCCAGAACGGGGCCAGCGAGGCCCGGCGCCCGTCGAGGGCGGCACGCACGCGCGGGTCGTCGGCGAGACGCACGCGCGCGTGCTCCGCGCGAGGCCGGGACGGCCGTACCCCGAGAGCCGCCAGGACGCCCGCCGCCTTCGCGTGGGTCTCCGCGACCTCGCTCGCCGGGTCCGAGCCGCGCACGAGCGTCGCGCCGACCGGCACCCGCAGCCCGCCCGCCGCGTCGATGTCGGCGGTGCGGATGAGGATGGGGGAGTCCAGGGTCTGGGCCCCGCCCGAGTCCCGGCCGATGAGGGCCAGTGCCCCGGCGTAGTAGCCGCGCCCTCCGACCTCGTGCCGCTCGATCACCCGGCAGGCGTTCTGCACCGGCGAGCCGGTGACCGTCGCCGCGAACATGGTCTCCTTCAGGACCTCCCGCACATCCAGCGAGGACTTCCCGCGCAGCTCGTACTCGGTGTGCGCGAGGTGCGCCATCTCCTTCAGCCGGGGGCCGACCACGACCCCGCCCATGTCGCCGACCGTGCACATCATCTTGAGCTCCTCGTCGACGACCATCGACAGCTCCTCGATCTCCTTGCCGTCGGCGAGGAAGTCGAGCAGATGCTCGGGGGTGGGGCCCTCGGCGGGGTAGCGGTACGTCCCGCTGATCGGGTTCATGACGACGGTCCCGCCGGACATCCGCACGTGCACCTCGGGGCTCGCCCCGACCAGCGTCCGCTCCCCGGTGTGCACGACGAAGGTCCAGTACGCGCCCCGCTCGCCCTCCAGCAGCCGCCGGAACAGCGCCAGCGCGTCGGCCCGTCCGAACCCGGGGATCTGTCCCTCGTACGTCCGCCGGATCACGAAGTTCGCGCCCTCGCCGCGCCCGATCTCCTCGCGCAGCACACGCCCGACGATCTCGCCGTACTCCTCGTCGCCGACGTCGAAGCCACCGCCCTCGACCCGCACGGCGTGGCACGGGAGCTGCTCCAGCGCGTCGGCGAGCGGGATGCCGTAGGTCTCCTCGGGGGTCAGCACCGTCAGCGGTGTGCCGTCGTCGCGGACGTCGAAGCCGCGCTCGCGGATCTGCCGGAAGGGGACGAGGGCCAGGCCCTCGTCGGGAAGGTCGGCCAGGCGGTCGTACGTGGCGACCGGGCCGATCAGGACCTCGACCGTCTCGTGGTCCTGGCCCGGGGTGCGGCGGCGCAGCAGGGCGAACGGGCGGGGATCGTCCAGCAAGCCGAGCAGGTTCATGGGTCCGTGCTCCTTCTCCGTGGGATTTCGGTGGGAGAGGAACGGACCCCGGAAACGCCGAAGGCCGCCCCTCGGGCGGCCTTCGCGAAGTCTGTCGTACGCGCGATCAGTGGGCCGCCGGATGAGCGGTCCACCACCAGTTCTGGGTCGAGTGCGCGAACATGCCAGGCACCCTACCCCATGTCCGAGTCGTGTACCCCGTGTCTCAATTGCTGGTCATGGGGCAGGACGCCCGACACGACCCCGTAATGTTGAGTGCGTGACCGTGAACGCTAAGACCAGCGCGAGTGCTGGCAACACCTGGCGAGACCTGCCCGCGGCGCAGCAGCCCGAGTACCCCGACCTTGAGGCTCTGCGCGCAGTCGTTGCGGACCTCGAGTCGTATCCGCCGCTCGTCTTCGCGGGCGAGTGCGACCAGCTGCGCGCCCGGATGGCGGCCGTCGCCAAGGGAGAGGCGTTCCTCCTCCAGGGCGGCGACTGCGCCGAGGCCTTCGACGCGGTGTCCGCGGACCAGATCCGCAACAAGCTCAAGACCCTGCTCCAGATGGGCGCCGTGCTGACGTACGCCGCCTCGGTGCCGGTCGTGAAGGTCGGCCGGATCGCCGGCCAGTACTCCAAGCCGCGCTCGAAGCCGACCGAGACCCGCGACGGCGTGACCCTGCCGACCTACCGCGGCGACTCCGTCAACGGCTTCGACTTCACCGAGGCCGCCCGCGTCCCGGACCCCGAGCGCCTGAAGCGGATGTACAACGCGTCCGCCTCCACGCTCAACCTGGTGCGCGCCTTCACCACCGGCGGTTACGCCGACCTGCGCCAGGTGCACGCCTGGAACCAGGACTTCGTGAAGTCGTCCCCGTCCGGTCAGCGCTACGAGCAGCTGGCGCGCGAGATCGACAACGCGCTGAACTTCATGCACGCCTGCGGGGCCGACCCGGAGGAGTTCAAGACCGTCGAGTTCTACTCCTCGCACGAGGCGCTGCTGCTCGACTACGAGTCGGCGCTGACCAGGGTCGACTCCCGCACCGGCAAGCTGTACGACGTCTCCGCGCACATGGTGTGGATCGGCGAGCGCACCCGGCAGCTGGACCACGCGCACATCGAGTTCGCCTCGAAGATCCGCAACCCGATCGGCATCAAGCTCGGCCCGACGACGACGGCCGAGGAGGCGCTGCAGTACATCGAGCGCCTGGACCCCGAGCGTGAGCCGGGCCGGCTGACCTTCATCGTCCGCATGGGCGCCGACAAGGTCCGCGACAAGCTCCCCGAGCTGGTCGAGAAGGTCACCGCCTCCGGCGCGACCGTGGCCTGGGTGACCGACCCGATGCACGGCAACACCTTCGAGGCGGCCTCCGGTCACAAGACCCGTCGCTTCGACGACGTGCTCGACGAGGTCAAGGGCTTCTTCGAGGTCCACAAGGCCCTCGGCACCCACCCGGGCGGCATCCACGTCGAGCTCACCGGCGACGACGTCACCGAGTGCGTGGGCGGTGGCGACGAGATCTTCGTCGACGATCTGCACCAGCGCTACGAGACGGCCTGCGACCCGCGCCTGAACCGCAGCCAGTCGCTGGACCTGGCGTTCCTCGTCGCCGAGATGTACAGGGACCAGTAACAGGTTCGGTTGTTACACGCAGGTGGGGTGGGGCGCGGATCACATACGATCCGGGCCCCACCCCACTTTTATGGCTCCTGTGCGGCGGGTAAGGTTAGGTTAGCCTCACCGATCAAGGGGATGGCACGACTTCGATCCCGCCGGGAGGTGAACCGCGTGTACGTCTGCAGTTGCTTCGGCATCACCGAGCAGCAGGTCAAGAAGCACGCGGCGGACGGTGCCTGCACTCCCCGCCAGGTGGCCTCGGCCTGCAAGGCCGGCACCGACTGCGGATCGTGCGTACGCCGTATCCAGGCGCTCCTGGGCAGGGGCGCGTGCCCGCGCCGGGAGCTGGTCGAGCGCGGTCAGCCGGTGCTCTCCGAGCTGGAGGACCTGGACGAGGCCGCCTAGCTCGGCTGCTCGATCTGCTGCGCGATGTACAGCGCCTCACCCAGCTTGTCGATGAGCTCCAGCTGGGTGTCCAGGTAGTCGATGTGGTGCTCCTCGTCCTCGAGGATCGACTCGAAGAGGTTCGCGGACGTGATGTCGCCCTTGGTGCGCATCACGTCGATACCCCGCTTGAGGCGGTCGATCGCCTCGACCTCGACCTGCCGGTCGGCCTGGAACATCTCGGTGACCGTCTGGCCGACCCGCACATGGAACAGGCGCTGGTAATTGGGCAGGCCGTCCAGCATGAGAATGCGCTCGGTGATCTTGTCCGCGTGCTTCATCTCATCGATGGACTCTTCACGCGTGTACTTGGCGAGCTTCGTCCAGCCTTTGTTGTCCTGGATCCGGTAGTGCAGCCAGTACTGGTTGATCGCCGTCAGCTCGCCGGTCAGCTGCTCGTTCAGGAATTCGAGGACCTCGGGGTCGCCCTGCATCGCAGAGGCTCCTTCCACGCGGGGGAACTGGCAGGTTGCGCCGCATGATTGCACCGGCAGCGAAGATCGTCCAGTAAGTCTTCACTTAGTAAGTTAGGGCATGCTTAGTCCGTTATGCGGCGAATTGAGCAGGGGTGTGGTCAGGTGCACTGCCCCAGGTCTGTCAGGATGGAGTCATGGGTCAGCCGGTGGAGCGCGAAGGTGGAGCAGCAGCACACTCCGAGCTTCCGCCGGGACAGCGGGTGCAGCGCGGCTGGCCTGTCACGCACTACGGACCGGTCCCCAAGTTCCGGCCCGAACGCTGGGAGTTCAGGGTGTTCGGGGCCACCGCCGACGGCGAGAAGCACTGCTGGACCCACGAGGAGTTCACGGCCCTGCCGTACAAGACCGTCCTCGCCGATCTGCACTGCGTCACGAAGTTCAGCATGCTCGGCGCGGAGTGGGGCGGCATTCCGGCCCGGACGATCCTGGAGATCGCCCCGCCGGCGCCGGCCGTCACCCATGTGATGGTGTGGGCGGAGTACGGCTTCAGCTCCAATCTGCGCCTGGCCGACTTCGCCTCCGAGCGCGCGATCTTCGCCACCCACAAGGACGGCGAACTGCTCACCGCGGAGCACGGCTTCCCGCTCCGCCTGGTCGTCCCGCATCTGTACGCCTGGAAGGGGCCCAAGTGGGTCCGTGGCGTGGAGTACATGACCGCCGACCGCCGCGGCTTCTGGGAGGAGCGCGGCTACCACAACATCGGCGACCCCTGGAAGGAACAGCGGTACTCGTACCAGGAGGAGCCCGGGGACGGGCCCGAGCTCTGACCCCCGCTTCCCCCGCGCCGTGCGTCCCGGAGCTTCTGCTAAGCGTCCCGAAGCTTCTTCAGCCGCTCCACGTCCGCCGCGTGGCCTTCCTTCCCGCCGGGCGTCTCGATGATCAGCGGTACGCCCTCGGTGGCCGGGTGGGTCATCAGCGCCCGGAACGGGTCCTCGCCGATATGACCCGCGCCGATGTTCTCGTGCCGGTCCTTGTGCGCGCCGACGACGTCCTTGGAGTCATTGGCGTGGATCAGCTTCAGCCGGCCCTCGCCGACCGTGTCCACCAGCAGGTCGAGGGTCTGGTGCATGCCCGACGGGCCGGTCAGGTCATGGCCGGCGGCGAAGATGTGGCAGGTGTCCAGGCACACGCCCAGCTTCGGATGGGCGTCCAGCGCCTCGAAGTACGGCCCGAAGTCCCAGGTGCGGGAGCAGAGCGAGGCGCCCTGCCCGGCGGTGGACTCCAGGAGCAGATACGGGTCGTCGTCATGGGTCAGCTCGTCGAGCAGCGGCAGCAGGTGCTCCCGTACCTGTCGCAGGGCCACCGAGCGCTCCCGGCCACCGGTCGCGCTGCCGGTGTGCACGACCACGCCCAGCGCGCCGATCTCCCGCCCGCGGCGCAGCGAGTGCCGTAGCGACTCCACCGACTTCTCGACCGTCGCCTCGGTGTGCGAGCCGAAGTTGATCAGGTACGGCGCGTGCACATACGCCGGGATCGACTCGGCCGCGCAGATCGCGCGGAACTCCTCGTCCTGCCGCGGGTTCCCGGCCGGCGTCGCCCAGCCGCGCGGGTTGGCGACGAAGACCTGGACCGTCTCGGCCTTGAGGTCGTGGGCGTAGGTGAGCCCGACGGAGCTGAGGCCGCCGGCCACGGGGACGTGGCCGCCGACGGGATTGCGGGAGACGGGACTGCCGGAGGGGCCGGGAGGGGTTCCCGGGGCGGCGGCGGACTGCTGGCTCTTCACCCGTTCAGGGTGTCATGGCCGCCACCGGCCCCGGTCAGCGGATGGTGATCGTGATCGTCGACCCCTTGGGCGCCGTCTTCCCGCCCTTCACGGACTGCTTCTTGACCGTGTCGCCGAACAGCCCGAGCAGGCCACGGTCCTCGTCGACCTCGAAGCCGGCGCCCTCCAGCGCGGCCTTGGCGTCGTCGACGCTGTCGCCGACCACGTCCGGGACCTCGATCATCTCGGGGCCCTTGGACAGCGTCAGGGTGACGGTGTCGCCCTCGGCGGCCGGCTTGCCGCCCGCCGCCGGGGTCTGCTGGGCGACCTGGCCCGCGTCGAACTCGGAGTTGACGCGGGTAGGGGCGATCTTCACCTTCAGACCGGCCTCCTCCAGCTCGGCCCGCGCGTCGGCCGGGCTGTCGCCGGTGACGTCCGGGACGTCCACCGGGCTGCCCTTGCTGACGGTGAGCTCGACCGCGGAGCCGGAGCGGACCTTGGTGCCGGTCCCGGGGACCGACGCGATCACCGAGCCCCTGGTGACGTCGTCGTTGAACTCCCGGTTCACGACGCCCGGCTCCAGGCCGATCTCCTTCAGCTCGCTCCTCGCCTTGTCCAGCGGATAGCCCTGGAGATCGGGCACCTTCACGGTCTTCGGCCCCAGCGAGAGGACCAGACCGACCGAGTCGTTGTGCCGGATACGGGCGCCCGACTTCGGGTCCGAGCTGATGACGGTGCCGCGGTCGAAGGTGTCGCTGTACTCGCGCTCGACCTTGCCGACCTCCAGCCCGGCCTCCTCCAGCCGGTCCTTGGCCTGCGCCTCGGTCTTGGACATCAGCGGCGGGACCTCGGTGAACTGGCCGGAGTTGATGTACCAGATGCCGACGCCGAGGCCGAGGGCCAGCAGGACGGCGGCCACGATGATCAACGGACCGCGCGGAGCACGCGCGGCCCGCGAGCGCCGGGGCGGCGGAGGCGGGGGCGCCTCCAGCCGGCTGGTCCGGTTGAAGACGGCCTCGGGCTCGTCCTCGTTCACGGGCAGCGGCCGCTGGATCGTCAGCGCGCGCGGGATCACGCTCGTACGGTCGTCGGCGTTGCCGTGCTCCGTCGTGAGCGCCTGCGGCGGCACCGCGTCCAGCTGGTCCTCGCTGAGCGCGGCGCGCGTCTGCCGGGCCTGCGCGAGCAGCGCCACGGCGTCGTACGGCCGCAGGTCCGGGGTGCGCGCGGTGGCCGACGCGACCAGCTCGTCGAGCTCGTACGCCAGCCCTGGCGCGATCACCGAGGGCGGCGGGACGTCTTCGTGCAGATGCTTGTAGAGCACCACGGCCGGGGAGTCCCCGTCATGCGGCTTCTCACCGGTGAGCATCTCGTAGAGCACGACCCCGCACGCGTACACGTCGACGCGGGCGTCGGCTGCGCCGGGCTCCTCGATCTGCTCGGGCGCGAGATAGGAGACGGTGCCGAGCACGGCACCGGTGGTGCTGGTCACGGTGTCCACGGACCGCACGAGCCCGAAGTCGGCGACCTTGACCCGGCCGTCGTCCCCTATCAGCACGTTCTCCGGCTTCATGTCCCGGTGCACGAACCCGGCCCGGTGCGCGGCGCCGAGCGCGGCGAGCACCGGCTCCAGGATGTCCAGGGCGGCCCGGGGCTGCAGCGCCCCGCGCTCGCGCAGGACGTCACGCAGGGTGCAGCCCGCGACGTACTCCATCGCGAGATAGACGTACGACCCGTCGGTGCCCTGGTCGAAGACCTGCACCACATTGGGGTGCGCCAGCCGGGCGACGGACTTCGCCTCCCGGATGAACCGCTCCACGAAGACCCCGTCGACAGCCAGGGCCGGATGCATCACCTTGAGCGCGAGGACGCGGTCCAGGCGGGTGTCCACGGCCCGGTAGACCGTGGCCATCCCGCCGACGGCGATCCGCGCGTCCACGCGATACCGGCCGTCGAGCACCTGCCCGACCAGAGGGTCCTGAAGGGTCGTATCCACGCAGGTGAGTGTACGAGCCGACACTGACACGCCGACGGGTTCGGCCGGGATCGGGCCGGTACTGAAGCCGACCTGTGACGCATGCCTCATTGGCCGAAGACGTTCTATCGAACGGGCGTTCAGAATGCGGGGCGTTCCGGATCCAGCCGTGCCATGCCCTCCACCGGGGACGACGCCTCCGCGAAGTGCCGCTTCGGAATCCTCCCCGCCCGGTACGCCAACCGCCCCGCCTCCACCGCGTGCCGCATCGCGTCGGCCATCAGTACCGGCTCCTGCGCCCGCGTCACCGCCGAGGCGAGCATCACACCCGCGCACCCCAGCTCCATCGCGAGCGCCGCGTCCGACGCCGTACCGGCGCCCGCGTCCAGAATCACCGGCACGCGCGCGTGCTCCATGATCAACTGGAAGTTGTGCGGATTGCGGATCCCGAGCCCCGATCCGATCGGGGAGCCCAGCGGCATGATCGCCGCACAGCCCACGTCCTGGAGCTTCCGCGCCAGCACAGGGTCGTCGTTGGTGTACGGCAGCACCGTGAACCCGTCGTCCACCAGCGTCTCCGCCGCGTCCAGCAGCTCGATCGGATCCGGCAGCAGCGTCCGCTCGTCGGCGATGACCTCCAGCTTGATCAGATCCGTACCGAGCGCCTCGCGCGCGAGGCGGGCCGTCAGCACGGCCTCTCCGGCGGTGAAGCACCCCGCCGTGTTCGGCAGCACCCGGATCCCGAGCCTCTCCAGGACCGACAGCACGGAGCCGTGCACCGAAGGGTCCACCCGCCGCATCGCGACCGTGGTCAGCTCCGTCCCGGACGCCACCAGCGCCCGCTCCAGGACCTCCAGGCTGGGCGCCCCGCCCGTGCCCATGATCAGCCGGGACGTGAAGGACGTGTCGCCGATGACAAAGGGATCGTCGGCCATGGTTCAGCCTCCTTGGACGGCGGTGAGGACCTCGACGCGGTCGCCCTCGGAGAGGGACGTCGACGGCCACTGCGCGCGCGGGACGACGGTTTCGTTCAGAGCGGCGGCCACTCCGGAGGGCGCCGCGGTGAGGGACGTGACGAGCGTGTCGAGAGCCGTGCCCGGCTCGATCTGCCGACGCTCGCCGTTGACCGAGATGGTGACGGGTGTGTCCGGAGTGTCAGGGGTGAAGGGGGTGTTCATGCGGGCTGCTCCGTGAGTGCGGCGGCGCTGAAGCGCCGGGGCGTGAACGGACGGGCCTCGTCCGGGAGTTCACCGGTGGTCAGGACATGCGCCATGGCATCGCCGGTGACCGGCGTGAGCAGCACGCCGTTGCGGTAGTGCCCGGTGGCCAGCGACAGCCCGGCAAGCTCCGTCGGGCCGAGCAGCGGCGCGTTGTCGGGGGAGCCCGGGCGCAGACCCGCGCGGGTCTCGGTGAGCGGCAGCTCCGTGATGCCCGGCACCAGCTCGTGGGCGTCGCGCAGCAGCTCGTACACCCCGCCCGCGGTCACCGTCGTGTCCCAGCCCAGCTCCTCGCTCGTCGCCCCGACGACCAGCTCCCCGCTCTCGCGCGGCACCAGATACACCTGGCTGCCGCGCACCACGGCCCGCACGGTCCGGCTCAGGAACGGCGCGTACCGCTTTGGCACGGTCAGCCGCAGCACCTGCCCCTTCACGGGGCGCACCGGCGGCAGTACGTCGTCCGGGACGCCCGCGAGGCGCCCGCTGAGGCTGCCGCCCGCCAGGACCACCTGGCCGGCGCCCAGCCCGGTACCGTCCGTCGTGGTGACACCGGCCGCCCGGTCCCGTACGACGTCGAGGCGCTCGGCCCAGGCGCGGTGGAAGGCCACCCCGGCCCGCTCGCACGCGGCCACCAGCGCCCCGGCCAGCCGCCGCGGGTCGATCTGGTGGTCGCCGTCCACCCGCAGCCCGCCGCGCACACCCGGCGCGAGCATCGGCTCCAGGCGCCGGCACTCACGCCCCGACAACCACTCGGAGTCAAGACCCGACTGGCGCTGCAAGGTGTGCAGTTCGCGCAGATGGGCACGGTCGTCGGCGTCCAGGGCCACGGCGAGCGTGCCGCACCGGCGGTAGCCGAGGTCGTGGCCGGTGACGTCGGTGAGCTCGGCCGCGAAGTCCGGGTAGCGGCGGGCCGAGGCGAGGTTCAGGCCGAGCAGGGTCTGCTCGCCGTAGTGCAGTTCCGTGACGGCGGCCAGCATTCCGGCCGCCACCTGGGCGGCCCCGCCGCCCGGCTCAGGATCCACGACGGTCGTCGTGAACCCGCGCTGTGCGGCCCGCCACGCCGTGACCAGGCCGATGATTCCGCCCCCGATGACGAGGACGTCTGACGTACGCGTACGCGACATGGGCGTCCAGCCCCTCCCTTCGCCGGCATGACCCGGATCAGGTTCGTACGGTCGGAGGCCGCCAGCCTCCCTCTCAGCCCGGTGCGTCCGGGCTCCCGCGAGTGCTCTACGTTGGCCACCCTAGCCCGCCGCCGTATGCCTCAGTAAGGGAGCCTCCGCCCGTGGCCTGCTCGCTCGACGGTCTCGTCCTCACCCCTGTCGCCGATCAAGCCCCAGGTCAGGTGGGTACCCGCACCCGGTTCACCTACCACGAGAAGGACGGCGAGATCTGGGCCGAGTACACGGGCGGCGACGTCGTACGCGGGTACCTGGTGGGCACCAGGGACGGCGACCGGCTGGACTTCCGGTACGTGCAGCTGAAGCGGGACGGGACGACCTCTTCCGGGCACTGTGTGTCGACGGTGGCCGAGCTGCCCGACGGGCGGGTGCGGCTGGACGAGACCTGGGAGTGGGAGTCGCAGGACGGCTCGGGAACCAGCGTTGTGGAGCAGGTCACCGAGCACGCCCGCTGACTGACGAACAGTCACTTGTCTATGGTGATCAGGTGAGCGAGCAGACGCAGCAACGGGGCATGTCACCGACGCCCCGCGTGGTCATCGCCGGCGCGGGCATGGCCGGGGTGCAGACAGCGGTCGCCCTGCGGGAACAGGGCTTCACCGGGGCCGTCACCCTGATCGGCGCCGAGCCCCACCAGCCGTACGACCGGCCGCCCCTGTCCAAGGCCGTACTGCTCGGAAAGGCCGAGGGCTCCGCCTTCGACGTCGACTTCGAGGCGCTCGGCATCGAACTGCGACTCGGGCGCGAGGTGCTGGGCGTGCGCCCCGCCGACCACGAGCTCGACACCGAGGCCGGGCCCGTCCCGTACGACGCCCTCGTGCTGGCCACCGGCGCCGAACCGATCCGGCTGCCGGGCGCGGAGGGCGTGCCCGGCGTGCATCTGCTGCGCACCCTGGACGACGCCGAGCGGCTGCGGCCGGTGCTCGGGCGGCAGCACGACATCGTGGTCGTCGGCGCGGGCTGGATCGGCGCGGAGTTCGCCACCGCCGCGCGCGAGGCGGGCTGCGCGGTGACCGTGGTGGAGGCCGCCGACCGGCCGCTCGCGGGGGCGCTGCCCGCGGAGGTGGCCGCGCCGATGACCGCCTGGTACGAGGACAGCGGGGCGGTGCTGCGCACCCACGCGCGCGTGGAGCGCGTCGAGCCCGGCGCGGTGATCCTCGACGACGGCTCGCGGCTGCCCGCCGGCGCCGTCGTCGTCGGCATCGGGGCCCGGCCCGCGACGGCCTGGCTGGCCGGCTCCGGCATCGAGCTCGGCGCGCACGGCGAGGTCGTGGCCGACGACCGGCTGCGCAGCTCCGTGCCGGACGTCTACGCGGTCGGCGACTGCGCCTCCTTCCCTTCGGGAAGGTATGGCGAGCGCCTGCTGGTCCACCACTGGGACAACGCGCTCCAGGGCCCGCGTACGGTCGCCGCGAACATCCTCGGCGAGACCTCCGCGGTCTACGACCCCGTGCCGTACTTCTGGTCCGAGCAGTTCGGCCGTTTCGTCCAGTACGCCGGCCATCACGCCGGCGCCGACACGCTGCTGTGGCGCGGCGACCCGTCGGGCCCGGCCTGGACCGTCTGCTGGCTGCGGGGCGACCGGCTCGTCGCCCTGCTGGCGGTGGGCCGGCCGAGGGACCTGGCGCAGGGGCGGCGGCTGATCGAGGCGGGCACGCCGATGAACGCGGAGCTGCTGGTGGACCCCGCGAAGCCGATGAAGACGGCGACGGCGTAGCGCGCCTGTCCTGCCCGGGTGGACCGGCCTGGCTTCCGACTGTCAGTGGCAGATGGCAGGCTTGTTTCCGTGACCGAGATTGACGCAAAGATCGATGCTCTCGTCCCCGCCTGGCTCACCCTGCCCGACATCGCAGAGATGCTCGATGTCGAGGTGACGCGTGTACGGCAGCTGGTCAAGGAGGGCCAGCTCATCGCCGTACGCCGTGGTGAGAACCGCGCGCTGCACGTCCCCGCCGCCTTCATCGACGGGGACAAGGTCGTCAAGGGCCTGTCCGGCACCCTGACGCTCCTGCGGGACGACGGCTTCACCGACGAAGAGATGCTGGAGTGGCTCTTCACCCCCGACGAGAGCCTGCCCGGCACCCCCGCACAGGCCCTCAGCGAGAATCGCGGCACGGAGGTGAAGCGCCGCGCCCAGGCGCTCGCCGTCTGACCCACCAACTGATCCGAACACCGTCCGACGAACGGGCCGCGGCCTCGTGAGCCACGGTCGCGGGTGACTGCGGCCGTGGGCGCGACCGGTCGCCCCGGCGAGGGGCCTCTGCGGCAGAGCGCCTGCCGCACGGGCCCTGAGACCGGCTCCTCGGGCCCGGCCCACCCCGCACGTCGGCGCCGACGACATGCCCCGGTGCCGGTGGGCTGTGTGGCAGACAGGGCAGGTCGCCGTCGTACCCGGTGCCGACTGTGGCGCTGTCGGAGGCGCCGGGCCAGCGTCGCCCCCAGGTACCGAGCCCCGGTGTCGCCCCCAGGTACCGTGCCGCTCCGGATACCGTGCCACCGTCCCGGCACCAGCCCGACGTCATCCGCCCGGCAACCCGATCACAGGGGGCTCCCGTATGTCCGACACCGCCGCCGCAGGCACCGCCCGCGCTCAGCTCGCCGACGCTCGGCTCTATCTCTGCACCGACGCCCGCAAGCGGCAGGGCGACCTCGCGGAGTTCCTCGATGCCGTGCTGGCCGGTGGTGTCGACATCGTGCAGTTGCGGGACAAGGGGATGGAGGCGGCCGAGGAACTGGAGCACCTGAAGGTCTTCGCCGACGCCTGTGCCCGGCACGGCAAGCTGCTCGCGGTCAACGACCGTGCCGACGTGGCCCACGCCGCCGGCGCCGACGTCCTGCACCTCGGCCAGGGCGACCTTCCCGTCCCCGCCGCCCGCGCGATCCTCGGGGACGACGTCCTGATCGGCCGCTCCACACACGCCGACACCGAGGCCGACGCGGCCGCCGCCCAGGACGGCGTGGACTACTTCTGCACCGGCCCCTGCTGGCCCACCCCCACCAAGCCCGGCCGTCACGCCCCCGGCCTCGACCTGGTCCGCCACACCGCCGCCCTCGGCACGGACCGCCCCTGGTTCGCCATCGGCGGCATCGACCTCACCAACCTCGACGAGGTGCTGGAAGCGGGCGCCCGCCGTGTCGTCGTCGTACGGGCGATCACCGAGGCGGCCGACCCTGCAGAAGCGGCGGCGGAGTTCGCGAAGAGGCTGCGGCAGGCGTAGGCGCTGGCGTGTCGTGGCGTTTTCCCTCAAGGAGCCGCGACGAGCTGCGTCTCACTTTCGCCCTGGCTCGTCTCAGTCAGTGGTCAGTGCCGTAGGGATTCCAGGTCCCGGGGCTCCGTCCGGCCCCGGTGATGTTGCTCCGCGACCCTTTGTTGTCCAAGGCGTGGACAACAACCCGACAATTCGGGCAAATGTCCGGCGTCCGGTTGGGGGACCAGGGACCCCTGGCTAACCTGCGAGTATGGCCCTCGGCACCGCATCCATCAGGTCGGACCACGCTCGTACCGTGCGCGAGATGCTCGCGACCGGCAAGACGACGTATTCCTTCGAGTTCTACGCCCCCAAGACCCCGAAGGGCGAGCGGAACCTGTGGAACGCGCTGCGCCGGGTCGAGGCGGTCGGGCCCGACTTCGTCTCCGTGACCTACGGCGCCGGCGGCTCCACCCGCGCGGGCACGGTCAAGGCGACCGAGGCCATCGCCTCGGACACCACGCTCACCCCGATCGCCCACCTCACCGCCGTCGACCACTCGGTGGCCGACCTGCGCAACATCATCGGCCAGTACGCCGACGCCGGGATCCGCAACATGCTGGCACTGCGCGGCGACCCGCCCGGCGACCCGCTGGGCGACTGGGTGCGACACCCGCGGGGTCTGACCTACGCCGCCGAGCTCGTCGAACTGATCAAGGCGTCCGGAGATTTCTGCGTCGGCGTCGCGGCCTTCCCGGCGATGCACCCGCGCTCCGCCGACTGGGAGACGGACGTCGGTCACTTCGTCGACAAATGCCGTGCCGGCGCGGACTACGCGATCACGCAAATGTTCTTCGAACCCGAGGACTACCTGCGGTTGCGCGACCGTGTCGCGGCCGCCGGCTGCGACACCCCGATCATTCCGGAGATCATGCCGATCGCCAGCGTGAGGACGCTGGAGCGGATCCCGTCCCTCACCAACGCCTCCTTCCCGGCCGCCCTGAAAGAGCGGATCCTCACAGCAAAGGACGATCCGGCGGCTGTACGCTCGATCGGGATCGAGTTCGCCACGGAGTTCTGCGCGCGGCTGCTGGCCGAGGGAGTGCCAGGACTGCACTTCATCACGCTCAACAACTCCACGGCGACCCTGGAAATCTACGAGAACCTGGGCCTGCACCACCCATCGCAGGCCTAGACCGGCCGTCCTGACATACGTCACACTGCGTAGGCGGCCACTGGGAGAGGGGCGTACATGGGCTGGACGGTCCTCTACATCGCGTTCGGCATCGTCGCGCTGTGGCTGCTGGGCGAGGTGCTGCTGCAGTACAAGGCACGCCTGCGCTGGCGACTGCTCGCCTTCGTCGGCTTCCTCGGCGTCGTGGTCGGGGTGCTGATCCCGTCCGTCATCGTCATCGGGCTGGGCGCGGCGGCGTTCGCGGTCGGCCAGACCTACGTCACGCTGTCGTTCCGCCGCGGCTTCTCGGCCGGCTGGGCCGTCTCCGCACCGGCCCTCGGCCCCCTGGCCGCCAAGCGCCGCCGCGGGGAACCGGACCGCCAGGAGCCGACCCTGGAGGTCTCCGACCTCGAGGCGACCGGCGGTTTCGCGGGCCACGACGCCGACTACGGCCGGAGCAACGACGCCAACTACGCCCAGAGCGACGTGGGTTACGGCCAGGACGACTACGATCGCGACGACGTCTTCACCCCCTCCCGCCCGGACCGGCCCACGGCCGCGGAGACGACCTCCGTCTACGAGCCGCAGCCCCTCCCCGAGGACACCGGCTCGTACGGCATATACAGCGACCCCGCCTACGCCGCCGCCGACCAGAACTACGCGGCCGCCGGCCAGCCCCAGGACCAGTACGCGACGGCCGACCAGAGCTACGGGTACGACGCCGGCTACTCCGGCTACGACCAGCAGCAGTACGGCTACGACGCCACCGGCCAGCAGCAGTACGCCGCCTACTCCGACCCGTACATCGGCACCCAGACCTACGGCGACGGCTCCTACGACGCCTACGGCCAGCAGCAGTACGGCCAACAGGGCTACGCCCAGGACCCGTACGCCACCGGCACCGGCACCTACGGCGAGACCACCCCGCCCGGCGGTGTCTGGGTCCCGCAGCAGCGCACCGACGAGGCGTACGGCGGCGAGCTGCCGCCGGAGCAGCAGTACCCGTACCAGGGCGGCCAGCAGCAGGGCCAGGGTCAGGGCAACGGGTACGACGAGCAGTACCGCTTCTGACGCCCAGCGCCTAGCGCCCTACGCGGAATCACTGCGAGCCCCGGAACTCCGGCCCCTCCACGATCAGCCCGGCCACCAGCGCGCCCGACATACCGGCGTGCGGAAGCCCGCCGCCGGGGTGGGACCAGCCGCCCACGGTGAACAGGCCGGGTATGGCCGTGCTGTTGGACGGGTGCAGCAGACGTCCGTCGCCCGCGGCGAGCGCCGGCGCCGGAATCGCTCCGCCCTCCGCGCCGGTCGCCTCCGCGATGTCGGCCGGAGTGCACACCTCGTGCCAGAGGAGGCGGTCGCGCAGGCCCGGCACGGCACGCTCGGCGACGGCGATCAGATTCTCGGCGTGCAGGTCGAAGACCTCCCGCTCCGCCCAGCCCTGGTCGGGCTGCGCGGGCACCACCGAGCTGAGCGTGATCGCCTCATGCCCGAGGTCCGGAACGAGTTCGGCGTCCTCGGGCCGCAGCACGGTGACCGTGGGCCGCGCGGGCATGCCGGGAGCGGTGCCGAACAGGGCGTCCAGTTCGCTCTCGCGATCCTCCGCATGCACGACCGTGCGGTGCGCCGTACCTTCCGGTCGGCCGCCTCGCAGCGCCAGCAGCACCGTCAGACGGCTCGCTGCCCCGTGCTGGGGCGCGACCTCGTCCGCGCCTCGGACCGCCGCTTCCCGGACGAGACGGTCCAGCACCCCGGGGGTGACCCCGGCGACCACGAAGTCCGCCTCCGCCGCCGTCCCGTCGGCCAACTCCACCCCCGCCGCCCGGCCGTCCTTGTCCAGGACGCGCACGACCTCGGCACCGAAACTGAAGTCGACCCTCCTGGCCAGGCACCGCTCGTACAGCGCCCGCGCCAACTCCCGTATGCCGCCCCGGACATACCAGGTGCCGAAGGCATGCTCCAGGTACGGCAGCACCGCAGCGCTCGCCGGGGTCGCGCGCGGGTCCAGGCCGTGGGCGAGCGCGTGGCTCTCCAGCAGGGCTACGAGCAGGGGGTCGCGCAGCTCCCAGGCACCGACCTCGGCGAGGGTGCCGGCCCGGCGGGTGCGCAGGAGCCGCTTGTGGGGGACCGCCGGATAGGGCTCGCGGTCGGCCAGCACCTGCCAGTTGGGCCACAGGGGCTCTTCGAGCAGGGGTCTGCGGGTGCGGTCCCACGCCTCGCGGGCGCGGACGAGGAAGTCGCCCCAGCGGCCGCCGGTGCCGGCGCCCAGCGCCTCGTCGAGGGCGGCCACCACGCCCGCGCGCGAGGCGTTCGGCAGGGAGAGCTCGGTGCCGTCCGCGAAGACGTGCCGCGCGGACGGGTCGACCTGGACCAGCTCGACGCACGCCTCCAGCGGCTCCTTGCCGGTCTTGAGGAACAGGTCGCGGTAGACGGCCGGGAGCGGGAGCAGCCCGGGGCCCGTGTCGAACCCGAAGCCGTCGCGCTCGAAGCGGCGCACCGCTCCGCCGTACGTCTCCGTACGCTCGTACACCGCCACCCGGTGGCCCGCGACGGCCAGCCGGGCAGCGGCCGCCATCGCGCCCGTCCCGGCGCCGATCACCGCAATCCGTGCCATGCGTGGGACTTTATCGGCCGCCACTGACAACGGCCCACTGACCTCGAAGGACAGCTCAGCCGGACCGCTGGGTCACCGTCTGCCCGAGCCGTTTCCCGGCCCGCCGCTCGGCCCTGCGCCGCCAGAACCGACGGATCCGCGAGACCAGGAAGACAAGCAGCAGCAGCCCGGCGAGCAGCAAGGTGCCCGCGATGACCGCGGCGGCGACGGGGTAGAAGATCGCGAGGGTGATGAGGGCGCCGACCCCGAGATCCTCGGCGATGCTCACCGCGATGTTGCTGAACGGCTCCGGCGAGGTGTTGACCGCCATCCGCGTCCCGGCCTTGACCAGGTGGCTCACCAGCGCCGTGGAACCGCCGACCGCGCCCGCCGCCAGCTCCGGCAGCGACCCGCTCTGCCCGGCGAGCAGCGCCGCGACGACCGCGCCCGCCACCGGCCGGACCACGGTGTGCACCGAGTCCCACGCCGAGTCCACGTACGGGATCTTGTCGGCGACGGCCTCGCACAGGAACAGCACCCCGGCCGCGATCAGCACGTCGGGCCGCTGCAGCGCCTCGGGCACCTCGTCGCTCAGCCCGGTCGCGCCGAACACGCCGAGCAGCAGGACCACGGCGTAGGAGTTGATGCCGCTGGCCCAGGCGCTGGTGAAGATCAAGGGAAGTATGGACACGGACGCGATCGTAACCAGTGGGCGACAGAGGGTCTTGGGGATGAGTGCGCAGGCCTGAGTACGCGTACCTAGCCGGTGAGATGAGTACGCGCGCGGATGGGGGCCGACCTGCGTGAACGAGAGAGTGGAGGCACGGAGAAGGGGTTCGGCTCCGGCACCGGCGACACGGGGCGCCGGAACGGAGCTACCCCGGATCCGCTCCTTCCGCCGGCCAGGCGTCGGCGGGAGCGAGACCGGGGGACCCGGGGGAACGACCGAACGGGGGT
>NZ_JAKEIP010000104.1 GCF_021474425.1 Streptomyces muensis
CCCTCACGGTCCCCCGCCCGCTCCCCGCTCGGGTCCCGCTCGATCAACCGTCGTACGAGGCTGACGAGTTCGGCGGGCTCGAAGGGCTTGGCGAGGAAGGCGTCGACGCCGACATCGAGGCCGGCGTCGACCTCGTACTGGGTGCAGGCGCTGATGATGGCGAGGGGGAGATCACGGGTCCGGGGGTCGGAACGCAGTCGCGCGGCGGTGCGCAGCCCGTCGAGACGGGGCATGACCACGTCCAGGGTGATCACATCGGGGCGCACCTGATGAACGACTTCCAGACACTCGGCACCATCGGCCGCGGTCACCACCTCGAGCCCCTCGAGCTCGAGATTGACCCTGATCAGCTGCCGGATGACCTTGTTGTCGTCGACAACAAGCACCCGGCCCGACGCGCCTGGCACAACTCGAGAGTAGGTCCGGACCGGCCACCGCGTCCGGGTTTTCCCCACTTCCACCCCGTGCGGGCGACCCACCCCAGGTCACGCCCGGTGCCGCCGCCCCTTAAACCCGTTCATGAACACCCCCCAAGAGCTGGTAGGGTTCTACCCGTCGCCGCCAAGCAGGGCGCCCGACACGCCCCCGTAGCTCAGGGGATAGAGCAACGGCCTCCGGAGCCGTGTGCGCAGGTTCGAATCCTGCCGGGGGCACTTCGCTTCAACCAGCACGATGATGCGGTTGACCAGCGCAGATGCCAAGCATGAAGAGCGGGATCCAGTCTCACTGGGTCCCGCTCTTTGTCGTTGCTGCGCAGTGATCGCGATAGACCTGCGATAGGGCTGGACGCAGCTAGCTCGCGCTCCTGACGCTCAGACGGAACGTAGCTCCTCCACAGTCGGCCACTCAGGCAGAGATCCACGCTCCGGTTCCCTGCGGTACAGCTCACGCGCGCGAGCCACAGCACCTGCCGCTTCAGCCAAAGCTTGCGTCGGTGACCAGATACGGAAGCCCTGGAACAACCCGGCGATCTGATCAGACTTGTTGAGCAGCTTCCGCTCATGGGTAACGAAGGCCAGACCGCCGTACCGAATCGCCGTCGCGACGTGCATGGCATCTCGGATGTGATTCTTCCGGCAGGTGGCCCTGTCCGCTCCCGGGAACAGCGTGGAGAAGACGAGATCATCGCGAGCAACATCCTCATCACTGCCTAGGACAGAGTGGTCCAACCGCGAGTGATCCAGAACCATAGGCCCGAACGATTCGGCGTAGCCGGCGCTCGCCTCAGTGAGTTCCGCCCACTTCTCCTCGGGAGCAGCCGCCAGCTCCGTATCCATAGCGTCGGTTCGCCTCAGGCTGATCCAGTTCGTGTCGTACAGCTTGCGCAGAAGAACGGATGCATCGTCCGGGGCGTCGAGTATGTGCGTGTCAATGAAGAACACCAGCGAGGTGAGGTTCCAAGAGGGCAGAGGAGGCATCGTCATGAGGGGGGACTCTACGACGGAGCGCCGACAGGTGCCTCCGGGCGACGGAGACGTCAGACCCCGTCGCCCGGCGGCCGATCTAATGGCCTTCTCCCTCTGGCCAATCGAGCTCCTTTTCGATCTTCTTGTTCATGGCCTCCTCTTGGCCGTAGATGCATCCCTCATAGACGCGATGGATCACCTCAGGCGAGTTGCCGACCCGACGAGCAACCTCGGCCACGGGCACGCCGGCGTTCAGCCACGTCGTGATGCAGGTGTGCCGCAGGTCGTACGGCCGTCCCCCGAGGATGGACGCCTGGAGATCCGGCGAGAGCGCGTACTCCCGAGCGTCTCGCCACACGCGCCAATAGGTACTGCTGCCCACGAGACCGCCTCGCTCGTTCGTGAAGAGCCGCCCGTCCTTGGCCGTGCCGAACTCCTTCAGGTGGGCACGGAGCATGGCCACGAGCGGCGGGGGGATCGGGACCGGTCGGTCTTCCTTGGCCTCCCTCGACTTCAGGCCGCGCTTGTCGTGGCGCTCTCCGCTGTCCGTCCACTGCTTGCCCGACACCGGGTGCGTGTCGTGAAGCGTCAGAACGCCCCAACCCTTCTCCGGGAGGAAACAATCAGCCTTCCTGAGGCCCACCGCCTCACTCGGACGGAGCCCCGCGAAGTACATCACCGCGTAGAAGGCCACCAGGCGCCGCCCCTTCTTGCGGTCCCATGTCCCGACGTACGAGACCGAGGCAAGGAGTTGAGCAGCTTGGGTCTTGTTCACAAGAACACGGGGGTCCACACGGTCCGATGAAGAACTCCTCACCTTCTTGATAGCGGTGAGCGGGTTCTCCGTCAGAAGCTTGCGCTCGATGGCGTATTCAACCGCAGTGTTGAGCGCGCGCCGACGGCGCCGGGAGGTCTCCCCAGCTGCGGGGGTACCGTCCAGCTTGAAGGAGATCCGATACTGGACATCGCGAAGAATCTTCGGGTCTTCCAGCGAGGAGACGAGCAGCGACTTCTTGGAGATCCACCCGTAGGCGTCTTCAAGTTCCTCCGGCGGGTCAAGTTCGGCGTTCTTAGGAATGACCGCCCACCTGAAGGCGAGGCGCAACTCTTCCGGCGACGGCATCTTCGGTTCCTGCTCCACCAGAGCCAGCGTCACTGCGGCGAGCCCGTCGGCGATGCCCTCACGGGTCTTGGCTGCGGCAGTTGGCCAGCGCATCGCCATGTACTCGCGACAGAACACGAACCAGGGCAGTTCCTCACGGACTTGCTCCGCAGTAGCCTCAGCTCTTACCTCGGATTCAGGAAGCCCGTCCGCGATGCGGAATGCCTCGCCACGGCGCATTGCCTGCCACAGTTCAGATCTGCGGCTTTCTGCGAGAGCCACCGTGGCGAAGGTGGCGCTGCTGACCTTTCCTCCAACTTTCCAACGGAGTTGGTAGGGACGGGTCTTGCTCTGCGCCTTGGTCACTTTCCACAGGCGCACATCGAGCGAAAACCCATCCGGGGTCGAACGGTTGTCCAGCTCGGCCCCACTGTCGGTGTCCTTCGTCACGCGCTCTCCTCCAGCGTCTGGAGCCACCGACTCAGTTCCGACCGCCGGATTCGCACAGCGCCGTTCGGGAGCTTGATGGACTTCGGGCCCTTCTTGTACTGCCGCCAGCGGTAGAACGTCGCTCGCGGCACTCCTATCTCTTCGATCACTTCAGGGATGGTGAGCATCTCGTCGCGGGGCTTGGCCACGAATCCTCCTTGGGCGAGAGGGCAAGGGGAAGGGATGGGGTCCGCCACAGAAACCACGAAATACACAGAAACTCGAAATCGCAGGCCTGACCTGCGACGATGCTGCGCGGTGGGCGCTGCCACAGAAATCACCGAAGGTTCCACAGAAATAAGAAGGCCGGTCCGGTGCAGCCGGTGCCGGTCTATTTCTGTGGCTTCTCTGCGGGTTTCTGTGGTGGGGCGTCGCGAGCCCCTGACGTGGCTGTCGGCGCAGGTCAGGGGCTCACCACGGGTATTTCTGTGATTCTGTGGTTTCTGTGAGCGGGCTCAGGCGATCGGGTCGGTCAGCCGGGGGTGGACCAGGTAGCGCGGGGAGGGCGGCCGGCCGCGGCCTCCGGTGCGGACGACGGGTTGGGCGCGCACGTAGCCGTGGTCTTCCAGCAGGCTCAGTGCCGGGTCCAGGTCCGCGGCGGTGGGGAACTCCGAGCGGGAGAGCTTGACCATCAGGTCGCGCTTGCTGACGTCGGCCCACCGGTGCGTGCGAAGCGCTTCCAGGACACTTTGGGCGCGTGCGGTGGTGTGGTCGGCTCCCATGGCGTCGAACGCGGCGAGTCCGTGGCTGGTGAAGTAGTCGGCCAGCGCGATCGCGTCGCGCATGGTCGCTTCGGCCACGGGCACCGTGTGCCCCTTGGTGAGGTGCTGCGCCAGGTGGAGGAGCGCAGCGATGCGAGCCGTGGCGCCAGCCAGCTTGCCGCCCCAATCGTTGATGTGCCCCAGCGTGCCGCTGCGGGCTTCCAACATGGGTTCCAACCGCGCCTGAAACGCCTTGAGCGCGGCGTTCGCCTCGGGGGTGAGCTGGATGACGGCCGGGTCGGTCCACTCGGCAAGGAAGAGCGTCAGGTCGAGGACGTGACGCCGGTAGGTCTCCTTGACCTGGTCCAGGATCGGGTCGGGCTCAATCTTGCGGTGGCCGACCATGGATTCGGGAACCGAGTAGAGGAACCTGCCGAGCAGACCGCGGCCCTTGAAGCCTTCCTGCCGGCCGATGTCGTCCAGCACCTGAGGCTGCACGCACAGGCCCATGGTCAGGGCGGGGTGTTCGATGTACTCCTCTCGGGTCTGCCGGTCGACCTTGAGCCGGTCGCCGGCGTGGCCCTTGAGGAAGACACCCATGTTGGGCTTGCCGGAGTAGCGGCCGGCGATGATGTCGAAGATGTCGCCCTCAGCGGACATGACGGAGATCCGGCCGCCCTGCTCGGCCATCCGTGAGGTGACCGTCTCGGCCGTGGTGTCGTCGGCGAGAAGCTGCGGTTTGGCGGGGACGGTGACGCTGTCCGCGGTCTGCGCCAGCGCGATCGCCGTGGCGACCAACTCATCCCGCTCGTCCGCGCCGGCCGTGGCTGCCTTGGACGCGGCCTTGTCGGCCGCTTCCTTGGCGAGCCGGGCGGTCATCTCGGCTTCCACGATGGTCGGTTGGGTGAGCGTGCGAAGTTGCTTCTCCGCCTCGTACAGCGGGTCCGTGAGCAGTGCGAACACCGCGGACTTGCGGTTGGCGGGCGGGAGCGAGACGACGACGTACAGGTTGGTCGGCTCCCGCCAGTTCCCGCGGACCTCAACGACGGACCGGCCGCCGGCCGCTGTGGCGAGCACGGACAGGGCGATGCATCCGGCGAGGTCGACGGGGGTTTGGGTCTCCTCGGAGACCGCGGCCACGAACTCCCGCAGCCAGCCCGGTAGCGCGTCGACGGGGAAGTCGGCGAGCTTGCGGGGTCCGGCGAGGGGAACAGGGTCTTCCCACACGGGGGCAGGGGGTTCGTCGAGGGTGGGCAGTCCGGCCCACAGGTCGGGGCTGTCCACAGGCTGTGTGGTCATGAGGCTGTCCTCCCTCCGGAGGTGTTCGGCAGCGGGTCAGGGCGAAGAGCTGAAAGGACGCCCTGACGGGCGACGCCCTTCGGCTCGCCCACGGCCGCCCGGGGCACGGCCTGTACGGCGCCCTGCGGGCCGTTTACAGGGTTATGTGATGGTTTGCATGCCGCACGCTCCGGGGCCGTCTCAAGGCCGTTGGCGACGGCGCGGCGGGCGTAGGTGTCGGGGACGCCGACGGAGACGGCGGCGGCCACGATCTCTTCGCCGATGGCGTCCAGTCCGCACGGGCCAGGGCAGTGCGCGTGCTGGGCGGCCAGGAACCGGGCGACCCCGAACGCCTGTGATCCCGCTCCCGATTCGGTGTGGCTGCACACCTTGGCGAGGCCGCGATCGAGGCCGGTACGTACGTACCGCTCGGTGTGGCGGCACCCGGTGGCGACGGTCCGGTCCCACGTGGCGCGGCCGGAGACGGAAGAGACCACCTCTCCTCGCGCGGGGGTGGTCTCTTCCTTTACGACCATGTCGCGGACGGCCGACGGCAGGTCGGCCATGCGGCCGGTGCCGGGTCCGAGCCAGCGGGCGTACGCCATGAAGGACTTGATGTCGACGCCTGGACGGACTGCGTTGTGCGAGCGCATGGCGCCCCGGTAGATCCAGTGCTCACCGCGCGTCGTCGGCACGGTCCGGGTCACGGGCAGGGTCTCGCGTGCCCACTCGACGGCCGCCGAGTTGTCGAGGTCCACCACGGTCAGCTCAGCCTCGCCGGGGTGGTAGGCGACGGCGACGGCCTGACGCCATGCTGCCGTCCACGCCAGGGAGGTGATGACGTCGGGGTCGGTGGTAGCGGCGGCCCATGCGTGGCAGACGGCGGGGCACTGGCAGGGTCCCGCGCTCTTCATGTTCGGCCGTCCGCCGCAGGCGTTCTTGGCGCACGCGCGGCAGTTCCCGAACGGCACCTTGCCCTGCCGCAGCGGCAGCACCGGGACACCGGCCGCCGCGAGTTCAAGGGCGGTGAGCAGGCGGGAGCGTGTGGCGGTCATGCCGCCCTCCCTTCCAGTCGCGCGGGGACGTGGGCACCCAAGAGCAGGCCGTAAGCGTGATGGGCCTGTTGGGGCACCACACCGTTGCCGAGGATCTTCAGTTGTTCGCTGCGGGGGATGTCGGGCACAGCCGTGACCCAGCCGGCGGGGAGACCCATCATCCACTCGACGAACTGAGAGGACAGTCGGCGGTTGCCGCGGGTGCCGGGTTCGGTGGGCAGCGGTGCCGGACGCCCCAGGACCCGCTCCCATCGACGAATCGCCAACTCGTACTTGCCCCACTCCTGATCGAGCTGTTCGGGCTGCCAGGACCGGGGCGCCTCGCCCCAGGAGCGCAACTCCCGGGGAAGCGTGCCGTCGGCGATCTCGATCGCCTGCTCCAGAGAAGGGGCCGCGCGGGAGCGCCGGGCGATGGCCGCGCGCCGACTCGTGCGGTCGGCGGCAGCGCGCGGGGTCGGCAGGAGGTGCACGACGGCTCCGGGCAGGTAGTAGTTGCCCTTCGCATCGCGTTGGTTGGGGCCGCCGTGCGGTCCGTCGGACGCCTTGGGGGTGGGCAGCAAGCTCAGTTGCTGGGCGGGGGCAGCTTCGTGACGGCGGTGCGCAGGTTCAGTCCGCCCCTGCGGTTCGGCGACGTTCCGGGGCCGCCAGTGCCGTCCGAGGTGGTCGGGGTCGGCATCAGCGGGATGGGCAACTGCGAACCAACGATCCCGCGGGTGCGGAGCGCCGATTTCGGGTTCACCAGCTCGTAGACATGTCCACCGCGCGTCATACCCGAGCGCGGCCAGGTCTTGGGCGACGACGTCCAGCCCCCGCGAGCGGAGCGCCGCCACGTTTTCCAGGAAGACGTAGCGCGGTCGAACGACGCCCACAGCCTGAGCGACGTTTTTCCAGATGCGCGACCACTGGCCATTGATCCCGTCCTTTCGTCCAGCGTTGGAGATGTTGCGGCAGGGGAAACCGGCGCCGATCACGTCCGGCGCGTACAGGTCGCGGACCTGATCCCAGTCCACGGCCGTGATGTCCCCGAGGTTCGGCACCCCGGGGTGATGGGCGGCGAACACGGCTGCGGCGTGCGGGTCGTTCTCCGCGAACGCGACCGGCACACCACCGGTCCCCGCGCGGATCGCCTCTTCCAGTCCGCCGTAGCCGGCGCACAGCGCCAGCAGGCGCGGCCGGGTACGGCCTCGCCGAATGGGGGTGGGTTGGGTCATGCTGGAGGTCTCCTGTTTCTGTCGAAGGGACGGAGAACCGGGGCGGTCGCGGTCTTTGGCGAGAGGCGACCGCCCCAGCCACGTCTAGCCGTGGAAGTGGTTGCGCTTGATGACGGCCTTGCGGATGTGGAAGGTGTTGCCGCCGCTGTGGCCGCTCGCGTTGAAGACCTGCACGGCGATCCAGCCGCCGAAGATGACGGCGGCGAGGATGATGAGTTGGTGGACCAGCGCGGCGAGCGCGGCGATGAACGTGGTCAGCAGGACCAGGCCGCCGCACACGGCGCCGAACCCGATGCCCCCGAGGGCGATGTTCACCGCCGTGCGCGAGACGGCCGGCTTGGTCGCGACCGGTTCGGGCTTGGCGGGCTCGATGGCGTAGCCGGTGACGACGCGGCCATCCGGCAGGACGACGCTCGCCACCGCCGGGGTGCTGCCCGGCTGCACGGGCACGAGCGGCGCGGCGTGCTGTACCGGGGCGAGGGGCGTGGGGTGATGAACCTCCACGGCCGCCACCTCCTGCCCGGCGGGACGGTGCCAGTCGTAGGGCGCGGTGGGTTCGTTCACGTCCTGGTCTCCCTTCTAGCGGCCGATGTCGGCGAGGGCGCCGGTGATGGCGGTGACGAGCTGGTTGACGGTGTCGCTCGCGTCGGTGGCGGCGAGGTAGAAGCCGAAGAGCGCGGCGACGACGGCCGCGCCGAAGCCGAGCGCCTTGAAGCGCAGCAGCAGGGCGAGGCCACCGGCGAGCAGCAGCACGAGCGGGATGGTGATGACCATGGGTCCTCCGGAGCGGGTCAGCGGGTGCCGGCGCGGTAGGTGCGCGCGGCGCGGTTGTAGATCCAGCGGCCGACGCGTATGCGCTTGCCGGTGGCGTGGCAGCGGCGGCAGTCCTTGCCGCGCTTGAGTCGTCCCTTGCGGTCGGCCTTGAGCGCGTGGCCCATGCCGGAGCACTTGCGGCAGTCGCCGAACGGGCTCAGCCAGCACTTGACGCTGTAACCAAGCGTGACGATGGGTAGGCAGGCGATAGCGAGGAGGGGAAGGCTCATTCAGGGCCTCTCAGGCGGGGTTTCGAGTGTTTCCGCAGGTCGGCCGCTAGCCGCTAGCGGCCTGATCAGACGCGGTTTTGGTCGCTAGCAGGGTCGCTAACGCTAGCGACGGTTACCGCTAGCGTTAGCGACCCTTCGGAGCTATCCGGCGTCCCGCCTTTCGTTGCGCTGCGTAATCGCGGCGGCGAGGTCGTCGCGCTTGATGCCGCGCTTGTTGACCGTCTTGCCGTCGATGCGGCGGCCGATCTGGTCGGTGGCCACACCGAACGGCTTGAGCGCTGCCGTGAGCGCTTCCGCCTTGGGCTTGGCGTCCAGCTCAGCCCACGCGCCGTAGACCTCGGGGCGCAGGTCGGCGAGGCGGTCGACGATGGTCTCAGACCACACCTTGGCCTCACCCTTGCCCAGCACGGCCGCCACATCGTCCAGGATCGTCGCGGACACCTCCGGGGCCGGAGCCTCGCCAGCCGCGTCGCCGGACAGCGTGCCCTCGGCCTCCCGCAGCGCGGCAGCCCTGGTCAGGATGCGCTCCGCGTCGCGGCCGTCGGCGAGGTAGGTGCGCACGATGCCGGCGTCGTCCGACATGCCCTTGAGCAGGCCCACACCCTTGTGGGACTTGAGCAGCTTGGACGCGTCCAGGCCCTCGGAGTACGAGCCCGCACCGAGGATGACGTCGGAGACCTGGTAGGCGCCGACCCGCAGGGCGAACCGGGCCTGGTGCTGGTCACGCAGCTCGGAGGGGCACGCCTTGTCGTCCGGCTTCTGCGTGGACGTCATGACGCTCACGCCGACCGCCGGGGCGACCCGGGCGAGGTAGACCAGCAGAGACAGGATCTCCTTGCCGTGCTCGGGGTGAGTCAGGTACTCCTGCACCTCGTCGACCACGAACAGGGTCAGGGGCATGTTCAGCTTCTTGTCCCGGCTGATCTCCGGGGTGAGCTTGCCCTCGGGGCAGATATGCAGCGGCAGTTCAGAGAGCCGGTGGTAGCGGTCTTCGACGTCTGCCTTCAACTCCCGCAGCGACGTGAGCAGATGCACCACCGGATCGAACCCGTTCTTCGGGACGATGCCGAACCCGATGCGGTGGGCGACCTTGGTGAACTTGCGCCAGTCCGGCGACGCCTTGCCGTCGAACACGTACAGGCGCACGTACGGATCGAGCGCGGCGGCGAGGGCGATGGTGCGGGCGGAGAACGTCTTTCCCTGCCTCGGGACGGCGCCGACCAGCAGGGACAGCCACAACATGGTGGCCATGACCGGGTTGCCCCGCTCGTCCACGCCCCACGGGAACGGCTTCCAGAAGTCCACCCGGGTCGCGCCCAACAGCGGGGTCTTGCCGGAGGGGACGGCGAGCGGGTCGCGGTCGGCGATCCAGTACGACACGCGCCGGCCGCTGGTCTCGTCCTTGTCCAGGAAGAGCTGAGTCGGGGCGATGTCCATGCCGGAGGCGAGCCGCGCGTGAGCCTTCACCGCGTCCTCGAACGTCTTGCCGTACGGCAGGTCGACGACCACGCGCCAGCCGTCGCCGTCGCGGCCGATCGGTCGCGGGAAGGCAATCGACTGATCCTTGGTGGTCAGTCCGGACGCGTCGTGCGCGCGGATGACGATGTCCGAGGACAACTTGCGCTTGCGGAACGTCACCTTGGCCATGTCGATCAGCGGCCGGTCCGCCGGCGCCCCGACCGCCCCGAGCGTGGTCGTCAGGGCGGCGATGGACAGCAGCAACAGCCACGACGGAGCCATGACATACAAGGTCAGGGCGGCGGCGAGGCCGATGAACCCGGCGATCGTGGCGACGATGCCCCGGAGCCTCACGCGGTCGTTGCGCTGCCGCGAGAGCTTCAGGTACTCGGCCGCGTCCTCGTTGGCCACCGAGGCGAGTCGCAGGGACTTGCCTTCCGCATCGAACACCCACCGGCCGATCGCGGCCGACCAGCGCCATGCCCCGCGCGGCGAGTAGAACAGCACCTTGGGCGTGTAGATGCACGGCAGGCGAACGGCGTGGTAGCCGATCACAGCCGAGTAGTGCCGGACGGCCCACTTGCGGACGGCCTTGCGCTGGTCAGGGAGCTTGACCCAGTCCGGCAGGACCGGCATACGGGCCCTGTCCTTGGCCTCCATCCACTCACTGACCGAGGGCGGGTAGGCCTCGCGTGGCGGGTCGACCGGGGCGCCCTCGGTCAGGCCGTCGCCCTCGGGGTCGTCGGTGTCAGGGAGTTCGGCCTCCCACTCGCCCGGCTTGGCCTCGTCCCCGACGGGCGCGGCGGACGGGGTGGTGTCCTTCTTGAGGGGGAACGGCAGCACGGCGGCCGTCCGCTCGTCGGTGCCCTCCGGCTCGTCCGGGGGCGGGAACACGGGGTTTTCCGTCACGATGTACGGGCTCCTTCGGGAGTCGAAGGGTCCGGCTGGCTTGCTGTGGAAGGTGGGCGGCCGGACCCGGTTCGGATGGTTCGGGCAGCGCGCTGTTCCTCGGGATAGGCGCAGGTCACGCACATACCGAGCGAGGTCGGGATGACGTATCCGGCGTCCGCGCGGCAGGCCGGGCAAGTGCGGCGCGCCAGGTTGGCCTTGGCGAGCGCGGCCCACTTGCGCGCGGTCATCGGTCGCACCGGCTTGGCGCGGTCGACGCGGTAGAGGTAGGCGACCAGTGGGCCGCGCCGGTAGCGCGGACGCAGCACCTGAGCCGCGATCGGCTGGCCACCGGGCCGTAAGCCACGGGCACGGAGTTGACGGCGGGTCGCGAGGCCGTCGGGGGCGTACCGCCACGGGTAGGTGGGGACGCCGAACCGGGTGCCGTTCGGGTCGAAGCACTTGCCGAACGCCCCCGCCATCACGCGGCCTTAGAGCGCTCGGCAAGGATCGTGTCCCGCAGCGTCCGGGCGTTCGCCGGCGAGGTGCGGATCGTGCGACGGATGCCCTCGGCAGTGATCTGCGCGTCCGGCCAATCGGCCGTCGCGGTCCGTGCCTCAGCAAGCAACTGATCGGGCGTGCGCTTGGGTCGGGGCGATCGGGCCACCTCGGGAAGTCGGCCGGTCGCCCGTCGGGATCGGGGGGAATCGGCCGCCACCGCCCGCCGCTCGGTCGACTCGATCGGCGCCGGGTCGATCGGTGCGGCGATGGCCGGTACGGGCTTGAGGTGGAGAGCCGACTTGACGTAGTCGACCGACACGGGATCGGGCATCGGCAGACGCGTCAGGACGATCGTTGCCGGGGTCGATTCCGGCAGGTCAGCCGTAGACCGATTCCTCTCAGTCTCGATAGATTCCTCCGCATTTTCGATCCCAGAGAACATGGCCGACAGGGCGGCGTCTGCACCGTCCGTGACCCGATCGCGCTGGACCTCCAGCAGCCTCGATCCGAGCGCCACGTCACCGACGCCGACCTTGCGGGCGAGGCGCCACGACTTGCGCTCCGACCGGCCCCGGATCTTCTCGTCGGGGTGGTTGGCAGCGCGGGCGCGGTGGTAGGCGAGGGCCTGCACGATCGCGGCGGCCTTGCGCTCGGTTTCCGCGTCGCGGCCGTCGGTGTGGACCACGATGCGCCGTGCGAGGAACGCCATGCCCTCGGCCGACACGCACATGCCCATCGGGGTCACGGCGTAGATGACCGTCCGGCCGGCGTCGGGTCCCGCCATCGCGGCCATGACCGAGGCAGCGGCGGGCAACGCCCACAGCCCGACGCGGATGGGCCACGGCGAGGACTGTCCCAGCATGGTCAGCCCCAACAGGACCAGCCCGAGAACGGCGGTCGCGCCCTCACCAGCCGCGACCGCACCGAGCGCGGTGCCCTCGCCGTAGGCGTGACCGATGTTGCTGAACGTGCCGATGCCGCCGGCCACACCGGTGAGCAGCATAGGGACGAACGCGGCAGTCAGGACGACCTTTTGGGTCTTGGTCAACGGCTTGCGGATCTGAGGGGTGTTCATGCCGCTTCCCCCGTCCCGCCGGAACGGCCGGCGCGGTCGACGGAGCGCAGGAGGGGCACGGTGTGGGTGAGGGCGTCGGCGTACAGGGCGTCCCAGGCGGCGATCTCGTCGCCGTCCTCGCCCATCGCGCGCAGGTCGGCGAGGATGTCGCGGGCCGCGTCCTCGCGGGCCTGCCGTTGGTCGGCCGTCTCGGGCCGGAGAGGGCCGCGGAACAGGTCGACGTCCAGACCGGCCGGCCGCTCGTCGAAGCCGAACGCCAGCTCTTCGAACTCGGTCTGGTTCACGACCTGGTGGTTGCCAATGTAGCTACGCATGACGGAACTCCTGACATCGAAGGGATGCCGGGGCGGTCGCGGTCTTTGGCGAGAGGCGACCGCCCCGGGAAGACGAGAACCGGCCCGCAGATTTGGGCCGGAGGTGCGGCGCGGCTAGGCCGCGGCGATGATGAGCGCGGCGACCAGCAGCCACAGGTGGTGGAAGGACTGGTCAAGCGCGTAGGCGCCGGTACCGATGTGCGGGTTGTCGTCGTGGCCGACGCGCGGGGAACAGAGCCGGTAGAACTCACCCTTGCCGGTCACCTTGGCCAGCCACGCGAGCGTGGTACGCCGGTCGGCCCACCAGTGCGAGGCCGCGTCAATGGCGAGGCCGGCCACGGTGATCGAGGTGGAAGGGCCGGGCGGTGGTTCAGCCGTTGCGGACGCGGCCGGAGACGGTGTTGGCGGACACGCTCAGGTGCCGGGCACCGGACAGGCGGACGTCACCGGAGACGCTGTTGGCGCTGACGTGCCCGGACGCGCCGTTGGTCGCCTGCACCTCGATGTCCCCGGACGTGGTGCCCAGGGTGGCGCTGCGGCCGTCGTACAGGTCGATGTCGATGTCACCGGAGACCGACTGTGCGGTGATCTGCTCGGTGACGCGGCCGGCGTGGATGTCGCCGGAGGTGGTGTTGGCTCGGAGCTCCCGGACACCATCGGCGTCCAGGTCGCCGGAGACGGAACGGAACTCCATCCGGTCGACGTAGCCGAAGACCTCGGCATCGGCGGACTGCGAGACGACCGCGAGGGAGGAGTGCGGGGGCAGGCACACCGTGGCCTCGATCGGGTTGACGGTCTGCATGCCGCTCATGCCGCCGGAGACGACGCGGCCGTTGATGATGGTCACGCCGGTCACCGAGCCGTAGACCGTGCCGACGTTCTGCACGATGCGATTGCCGCGTCGGTTCTGCACCATCACGTTGCCGGGCATCTCCGGCACCTCGATGCCGAACGCCTGCCCGTTCTGCGTGCTGCGGGCGCGGTTGACGGCGTCGGCCGCCGGCCCCGTGACGTCGTCGGTGCGCAGCACCACGCGGGCCGCGGTCAGGCTGTCGAGCACCTGGACGCGGACGCTGCCGACCGGCAGCGAGATACCCAGGACGATCGGGCCGGAGGTCTCAGAGACGAAAACGCGCTCGGTCATGGATGAACTCCAGGAAGTCGATGGGACGTTGACGCGTGCGAAGTGCCGGAGTGGTCGCGGTCCTTGGCGAGAGGCGACCGCCCCGACGAAAACCCGGGCCGCGAGTGCGGGGGGTATGGAGCGCTGGTGGATCTGTGCTCGGCTCCCCTCAGCCCCGCTCGTAACGAGACGAGCGGAGGAGGCAACCGGCCGCCGTATCGAAGTGCGGCGGCGAGGTGAGGCTGTGCATGGTCTCCTTCGGGAACACGGGCTCCCGTTTCAGGCGTATGGAGACGTGACCTTTCGGTCTAAGCCCTCCGGTTGACCAGGGGTCCGGGTCCCTCGGCCCGCTCTGTCCCGGGCCCCTTGTCGTGCGCTCGCTCGGTTCGCTGAAGCGACCGGAGCGAGAGGAACATGTATTACGTGTTCCTCATCTTGCAGAGAGGGATTCGCCTCGTCAAGCCCTTCGGCTGTTTGAGTGCTGCGAGCCCCTCGCGCTCGATGTACCTACAGACTGGCGTCGCCGCGGACGACGATCGACTTCGCGGATGTACGAGCCAGGTCGTCCTTGGCTACCGTGAAGTCGTACCAAGTCGTCCCAAGACGTCGGAGGTTGGACGTGGCGAACGAGCGACTGCGCGGCGCGATAGTGGACTTGGGCCTGACGCTCGATGAGGTCGCCCAACGGCTCGGGGTCGCGCCCAAGACGGTCGAACGATGGATCAACGAGCCTGAGCGCAAGCCATATCGCCGCTTCCAGTACGCGACGGCCTCGCTGTTGAAGTGCGAGGTGTCGTACCTGTGGCCCGACGAACGCACGTCAGCAGAGGTCACCGCCTCCGGTAACGCGGAGTTGGTCAGGCTCTATCCGCACCGCTCCGTGGTGATGCAGACCCTCTGGACAGACCTCTACTCCAAGGCCCGGCGCCAGTTCGATGTGTTGGTGTACTCCGGCTTCTGGCTGACCGAAGATGCGACGTTCCACCGCATCGTGAAGGAGAAGTCAGCCGAGGGCGTGTCGATCCGCTTCCTGCTGGGAGAGCCCACGTCGCCGGCGGTGGCCGTACGCGGGGAAGACGAGGGGATCGGCGCGGCCATGGCAGCGAAGATCCGGAACGCCCTGGTCAACTACGGTCCGCTCTTCGGCCTTCCTGGCGTTGAGTTCCGGCTGCACAACACGACCCTGTACAACTCGATCTACCGAGCCGATGACGAGATGCTGGCCAACGGCCACATCTACGGCGTCGGCGCCTACATGGCCCCTGTGCTGCACCTGCGACGCGTACCCGGCGGTGAACTCTTCGACGCCTACGCTGAGAGCGTGGAACGGGTCTGGGAATCAGCCCGCCCGATCTCCTCACCCACCGAATGGGAAGGCGCGCACTGATGAGCCGGATCGACTACTTCCGCGACCCGAACGCCCCCAAGGCCAACTCGGTAGTGCCCTCGGTCACGGCCGTTGTCCGGGACGACTCGGGGCGGTTGCTGCTCATCCACAAGACCGACAACAACCTGTGGGCGCTGCCCGGTGGCGGCCACGATATCGGTGAACGCATCGCTGACACCGTCGTCCGTGAGGTTTCGGAAGAGACCGGCATCGACGTTGAGGTAGACAGCATTGTCGGTCTCTACACCGACCCTGAACATGTGCTGGCGTACGACGACGGAGAGGTCCGGCAACAGTTCTCCATCTGCTTCCGAGCCCATCCCACCGGCGGTTCCCTGCGTACGAGCAGCGAGTCAAAAGAGGTCCGCTGGGTCAACCCAGCGGACCTTGACGGACTGGAGATCCACCCGTCGATGATGCTGCGCATCCGCCACGGTCTCGACGACTCGCGGCGAGAGCCCTACATCGGCTGACCGTCGGCAGAGACCTGCGCCAACCGGCCCTCAACTCGCTTCGACGCTGCATGGATCTCGGGGGCCGCGCGCTGAATGAACCGCCCGACGATCGTGTCCGGACCGTACCGCTGCACGATCTCGTCCAGCCGCTCGGCCGGCGTGGTCTGCGTCCCGTCGGGCGTCGTCGTCATGTCGCAGAACAGCAGGGCGTCGACCAGGTCCGGACGCTCTAGCTCGAACTCCCCCTCAAGCTCCTGCCTGAGTCCGCGCTCCTCCGCTTCCAGCAGGGCACAGGAATGGTGAGCCACGAGACGAACGACCCGCTCGTCTGCCTTTTCCTGGTCTCGGAGGAACCGCGCGCCGTCCAGCGGGTGAAAGCCGGTGGTCGCGATCGTCGGCGAGTACCCGATGTCATGCAGCACCGCGGCAGCTTCCAGCAACTCGGCATCGTCGCCCATGATCGGGCCCAGGGAGCGAGCGCGCTTGGCGACCCCCAATGAGTGCGCCCACCGACGCGGGAGCGGATCGGACAGCAGCGATTCGGAGAGCGAGTACGCCCACTCAGTCAGTCCCATGGCGGCCAAGGCTACGGCCCAACAGTTGAGGCTGGGAGAGCGCGCACGGTCCGCCCCTTGCCATGAACGGTGGCGAGCAGGCCGTTTCCCTCCATCTGAGCAAGGACACGACGCACGGCGGTACGGGATGCGCTGAACCGCTCACAGAGCTTCGCTTCGGACGGGTACGGGTCGCCTGCCGACAGCGAATCCTCGGCGATCAGGTCTGTCATCTTCTCAGCGAGGGAGCGTCGGTCACCGCCCCGGGCAACGCGCCATCCGATGCCGGGAGCCGACGCAACAACGCCATCGGCCTCGAGCACTTTGAGGGCACGGCGAACGGTGTTGCGGGATACGCCGTGGGAGCTCATCAGAGCGGCCTCAGACGGCAAGGTCTCTTCAATGTCACCCGACTCAATCTGCTGACGCAGCGACTCAGAAACCTGCAAGTACGTACCTCGCGGACTGGCCTGCGGCACGTGGCTTCCCCTTCCTCGGCCTCACCAACGTCTTCCTGCGCTGAATGTACGGCTCCAGCTTCCCATGCTAGGGGCGTCAGATGTTTCCGAGCCTCCATCACGCAGCATCCCGTGATCAGGGTTCCCCACTGAAGCTCGAATTACTTCACCCGCCGTTCGACTGTGCTCCCTCGCCATCTGCCAATGGATTACCCAAAGAACGAAAAAGCGCTTCGATCGCCCCTGTCGACACGTCACGCTCTACTTGCTCGTTGGTTTCAATTCCTCTGGGTGAAGCCACTTCGTCTTCGATCGGATCAGGGTCGTCCTCGTAAAGCAGACGATGACTCCGGAGAACTCTTCGCGACTCCGGCAAGGCTTGGTCGAGGAGCACCTCAAGGTCATCGAGAGTTTGCACCCAATTAGATCCCCCTGGATCGTCCTCAATACGAGAACCGAGTTCCTCATCAAGCGCCTCCAAGTGAAAAACGGAAGCAGCCGCCTCATGAAACCCAAGATTCTCGAATAGGTACGTGGACTCTATTAGAACATCAACGAGACCAGTCCAGTACTCGCCTGGACCGAACACCCGCAGATCCTCGGCGTCCCAGGTACCCCAAACCTCTCGAATTGCACCCCGCAGCGCTTCAATATGGTAAGACCACGGAGCCGTAAATTCCCTAAACCGTGTCACATTGCGAAACGTGTGATAAATCTGCTGGACTGCATCCATAGACTCGTGGAAAGAGCCAGGATCTGTATCCCTCAACAGACCCATAAGTCTGCTCATGTTCAACTCAAACCAACCGTCAAGAGCAAGATCACCGACCTCCTTTCCAGCATATCGGTCGGCATGGTAAACGACCATCTCGGTAAAGGTAGAAAATAGGTCGACAAAGACGCCCGTAGGGAGAGTGAGTACGCCCCGTGGGACGACATTGACACCCTCAAGCCGCCGATCCCACATCCTACGCATAGCAATCAAAAGCGACTGGGCACACTCGTCCATAGACGCCCGCAGAGAATCATTTTCTAGGGAAAACAGCGAGGGTTGGTACTCAAGCTCCGGCGCCCGCCCTCGATCACACATGATCTTTAGATCGTCGAAGGAATCAGCGTGTTTGATCAAGTCAAGACAGACGAGTGGTTCACGCGCAATAAGACCCATCAGAAAATCTCGCTGACTCGGGTCGGCAAGAGTAAAAACATCGTATCCACTCACAAATGAGCGCTCAATCCACGTGCCAACTAGCCGACCAATCGCATTCCAGAATTCGGTTGGCGAATAGTCATGGAGACGCGCAGTCAGTCTCTCACGCTTCACGCCCTGCGAGTCCGAAACAGCAAGGGTGCACAGCAGCAGCTGCTCAAGGGACGAGAACGTGTTGAACGACGTTTGCCAAACCTGCTGCGGATCGTCGAGCGCGTCGTGAAGTTCCTTGACCAGCTGATGCCCCGACGCGAAATGACGCCTAGCTGTAACAAGTTCAATTATGCGGGGAGAGTAGTTTTGATGAGCGGATACCGATCTCCACCAGTCACCATTCGCCAGCTCTCGCCTAGCGCACTCGTCCACCACGGCAAGATTCACGTGATTGAAGAGAATCCGCGACTTCACCTCAGATGTGAGCCGCTCCACCGCGACTACCGAATCCGGCATATGCTCAAGCAGCATTCTCGTGGCGTCACTGAAACGTCGCGTGTCGTGCAGCACCTGCGATCGGCTGGTTACCACAGCAACCTTGCCTCTGCTGGCAGATCCATTCACTGAGGCATTCTTCTCCTGAATCGACGTCAGGAACTCGGCAAAGTCTTTGTCGTGATGACTGGTAGCGTGGTCGTGCAGTCGGGTTTGCCCCCACGCGTCATCGAAGAAGAATACGGTAGGGATATCATCTTCGAGCCATTCCCACCAGTTGTCCACAGTTCGAGGATCGACGATAACTCGATACCCTCGCCTCCACCACTGCAAGATTAGGTACTCTGCAACAGCGGTCTTACCAGCGCCGGGCGAACCGATCAGGAGCACCACGCCCGTGGATTCCAACGCCTTATCGGCCCGCTCGCAGGCCTCGTGATGAACGAAGCGAAAATAATTCTGCTCAATACGTCGTGCTCTCGACTGCCCCCGAAAGAATACACCTCCTGCAACCATTTCCTTAATCGCTACCGAGGACTTGAGCCACAGCTTGAAGTGCCGCCGCTCCATCTTGGGGTGCAAGGCAAGAAGCGCATTGAGCCATCCTCTGCCATGGACCTCAACAGAAGCAGCACATCCTGCAAAATCGGCCCGCAGCTCCTCCTCTGTACCTGGAGTGATGTCCGCCGATGTCACGAATATATAGCGCTCAATGGAACTTTCGGATCGCGACAGCTTTTCCCGCTCTTCTGCTGCCAAACTCTTCAACTTCGCCCGCGAGGCATCCGGCGTATGCTTGCACTGGGCAATGTGAAGTAGGCCATCCTTACGGGCTTTGAGATCGATCCCCCCGTCGGGTCCTATTCTGTATGTAGAAAACGGCAAACCTTCATGCACGGAGAGCAGGTCCCGGATTAACACTTCAAAGTCGTAGGGGGAGAGGTCCTTGAAGTCGTAGTCAGGTGAGGTCACTAGGCGCCCTCCCCCTCCGCGTACCGATGCCACACACTGCCGCGCTCCAACGTCCCGACTCTCATCCCTGTGTCAGCCTGCGAAGACGGGCTACCAGCCGACCCCCTTCGACGAAACCACAGAGCACTGACACACAGCGTGCTCTGTGAGCCCGTGCGAGCACAGCATGCCCCGTGGAGACCGGGTTCGTGCACGGTACGCGATAGAGAGTCGGTCTCGCGAAGCTGCCGGTGAACGTTTTCGCAGGTCAGCAACGCCCCGGGCAGCTACAGGGGTATGCCCCTCCGGAGCCGTGTGCGCAGGTTCGAATCCTGCCGGGGGCACTCGCCGGTCAGAGACCTGAAGCAGGTCTGATCAGGGCGGATGCCGATCCGGGAAGCGGGAGTCAGTCTCACTGACTCCCGCTTCTTCGTGTTGTCGCTCCGTCGGCGGGAGCCAGGCCGGTCGGTCAGCCGTGGTGAGGTCGGCCGTGGGGTGCCGGGTAGGGAGCGGTCGGTCCCTCGTTCAGGAGTTCGGCTGCCTGGTGCTGGGTGTGGGCGGCTGCCATTTGCGCTTCCGCCACGGCGTCTCCGCGTTCACGCACGAGGTCTTCATAAATCGGCAGGTGATTGTTTTCGGTGGGCGTGCGTGTCACGACGCCGGTCCTTCCGCTGGTAATGCCGTCAGGCCCTGTTGAGTCGGGCGGCAATTCCGTGCCCGAGGAGCAGATAAAGGGCGGCCGGGAGGCCGTAATTGAGGAGGACGCGTACGCCTTCGGTGTCCATGGTGAAAATGTCCTGTGCCCATCCGCCGAGCCAGTCCGCCGAGCCGTGGACGAACTCCACGAAGGCGTTCCCCTGGTTCGCGTCGAGCAGGTACAGGACGATCCACAGGCCGAGCAGACCGGCCGAGACATCGGCGATGGTGCAGATGGTGAGGGCCGCTCTGCGTGCCGTGGCCTGGTTGCGCGGTGAGCGGTCGGGGGCGGCCGCGGGTTGGCCGTACGACTGGTATCCGGAAACCGGGTCGGTGTTCACGAGAAATCCGATCTGACGCGTTGCTGGGCGGACCGGTCACCCTGGGGAGTCGAGCCAATTACGGCTCTTTGGGGTGACCTGTTTCTGCCTGGTTCTGCGCCGCGTGAACGCGACCGTGTTACACCGGTGCCCGGGTCATCCCAAATATGGGGGCCTGCGGCAGGTTATTCGGACGCTTTCTCGAATTCCGTCGGGAGCATCGCCCAGACCGTCTTGCCCGCGGGCTGGCGTCTGGTCCAGCCCCAGTGCTCGGAGAGGGCGTCGATGATGCGCAGCCCCCGGCCGTGCTCGTCGAAGGGGTCGCTGGTGTGCGGGTACACCGGCGGGTCGTCGCTCGGGTCGGTGACCGCGCAGACGAGGTGGGCCGGGCGGCGGAGGCTGAGCCGCAGCCAGATCTCGGCGTCGCCGGCCGTCGGGTGGGCCGGGCGGTGCGGGGCGGCGTGCAGTACGGCGTTGGCGAGCAGCTCGGCGACCACCGTGAGGGCGTCTGCGCCGCAGTGGTCCAGCGACCAGTCGGCGAGGGTGCGACGGACGAAGTCGCGGGCCTGGCCGCAGCCCTGTTCGGCGCCGACGAGGCGCAGCGCGGCGGAGCGGGGCGAGATGCGCGGAGGTTCGGGCCTGGCGAGGCCGGACCGGGCCGGGGTGCCGGTGCGTGCTTCCGGCGCCACCGCCAACCCCGCGGGGGACGCGGCACCGCCGGGCAGTCGAAGCCCTTCGTACGCAGGTAAGGACACAACGTCTCCCTGATACACGGTCAGGACGGGGCGTCCGCACTGCCGTTGACGCCAGGGACTATTATCCACGCCGACGGCCCCTCCGTGCAATTTCACGGGAAATTGCGCGAGCGGTGTCGACCAGAGCACGTGGTGCGGTGCGGGCCCGGAGGGTCGGCGGGGCGCACGCGTGGCGGAACGTGAGCAAGGAGAGTGCAGTGCCAACAGCATCGAACGGCGTGCGGGCAAGCTCGTTGGGCGTCCGCTGGATCAAGAGCCGGCACAGCAATGCCGAGGGGAACTGCGTCGAGGTGGCGCCCCTGGGCGACGGCAGTATCGCGATGCGCAACTCCCGCGACCCCGACGGACCGGCCCTCGTGTACACCCCGGCCGAGATCACCGCGTTCCTGGCGGGAGCCAAGGAGGGAGAGTTCGACCACCTCGTATGACCCCTTCGTATGACCCCTTCGGGTGATACGGGTCCTCTGCCCGGGAGCGGAAGGTGAGCCTTCCATTTCCTGCGGTTCCGGCGGCACGAGGCGGCGGGATGCGATAATGCGGTCTGTCGTATGCCGGTCTACGGGGAGTCAGGATGTCCGCCGAGTCACCTCGCATCTCCCGCCTCGAGCCGTATCTGCACCGGACCGAACCCGCGCCGACCCTGCTGAAGATGCTGGTCGGCGTCCAGCTGGCCGGGATCCGCGAGGACGCGGGCCTCTCCCAGGACCAGGCGGCGCGTGCCGTGGGGTTCAGTCCGGCGAAGTTGTCGCGCATCGAGGCGGGCAAGGGGCGTCGCCCGCCCACCGAGGCCGACATTCGCGCGCTGCTCGAGCAGTACGGCGCCGAGGAGTACGAGGCCACGGTCCTGCTGCAGTTGCTGCGGCGCGCCGGTGAGCCCGGCTGGTGGCAGCGCTATGACAAGCGGCTGATGCCGGAGTGGTTCGACCGGCTGGTCGGGTTCCAGGAGGCCGCGACGGCCATCCGTACCTTTGAACTCCAGTACGTTCCCGGTCTGTTGCAGACCGAGGACTACACCCGAGCCGTCGTGGAGCGCGGGCTGCCGACGGCGCCCGGCCGTGAGGTGCAGCGGCGGGTGGAGTTGCGGATGCGCCGGCGGGAGCTGCTGCACCGGCCGGACGCGCCGCAGCTGTGGGCGATCGTCGACGAGTCGGTGCTGCTGCGGGTGCTGGGCAGCCGTGAGGTGATGCGGGAGCAGCTGGAGCATCTCGTGGAGATGGCCCAGCGGCCCCATGTGACCGTACAGATCGTGCCCCTGGACGCGACCAACGCCTCCGCGCCCGCGATGCCGATCACCTATCTGCGGTTCGGCGGTGTCGATCTGCCCGACATCGTCTATCTGGAGCACATCAAGAGCGCGGCGTTCCTGGAGGACCGCGACGAGACCGAGGAGTACCGACTCGCCCTGGACCGTCTGGGTGACGAGGCCCTCGACCCGCGCGACTCCCTGGAGCGGCTGCGCGAGACGATGGAGCGGTACTCCCCGAAGCCCTGAACCGGGCCTGGTGTCTCCTACGCGAGCCGGCCCACGCCGCCGAACTCGATCCACTCCTGGGTGAGCTGGCGGGGCGCCACCTCGGTGTCGGGACGCCAGGTGGAGACCTCCACCAGGCCGGGCTCAAGGATCTCCAGGCCCTCGAAGTACTCCGCGACGTCCTTCTCCTCGCGCACCCGGCCCCAGTGGCCCTGGGTCGCCTGGTCCATGAAGTCGGTGACGAACTTGCGGACCTCGGCGTCCTCACTGACCAGCTGGCACATCACCATGCAGCTGCCGGGTGCGAGCCGTTCGCGGACCCGGCGGGCCACGGCGAGCGGGCCGTCGGTGTCGTCGTCGGGGATGCAGTGGAACACCGAGTTGAACAGCACGGCGACCGGCTGCGAGAAGTCGATCAGGCGCTTGGTGTCGGCGTGGGAGAAGATGGCGTCGGTCTCACGCATGTCGGCGTGGATGACGGCGGTGTTGTCGTTCTGGTCGAGCAGGGCGCGGCCGTGGACCAGGACCATCGGGTCGTTGTCGACGTACACCACGCGCGAGGTCGGGTCGACGGACTGGGCGACCTGGTGGACGTTGTTCTGGGTGGGCAGGCCTGAGCCGTGGTCGAGGAACTGGCGGATGCCGTAGTCCTCGGCCAGCGTCCGGACGACCCTCTGCAGGAAGCGGCGGTTGTTCAGGGCGAGGGCGCGGGTGCTGGGGACGACCTTGTCCAGCTCCTCGCAGGCGGCTCGGTCGGAGGCGTAGTTGTCCTTGCCGCCGAGGTAGTAGTCGTACATGCGTGCGGCTGTCGGGATCGTGGCATCGATCGACGTGGACAGCTGCTTTCCAGGCTCCATCGTTTCCCCCAGTCACAGGGCCGGCCGAGGCGATCACCTCGCCGACAACACATCCTAGGGAGGGGGCAGTTGGTCGGGCCAGTCCATCGGTCAATCACCGGGGAACGACCACTCCGTAGTGGGCGAGTGGGAGTGCCCGCGTCGACCCGCCGGCCCGCCGCCCGGGGACACTGAAGGGCATGACGCATCGCATCGTGGAGATGAAGCCGGACGGCCGGACCCGATGGTTCCGGGGGGTGAGCGCGCCCGGCGCGAGGATCCGTCTGGTGTGTTTTCCGCACGCGGGTGGCGCGGCGGGCTCCTTCCACGACTGGGGCGCGCTGACGCCCCCGCGGATCGAGGTCATGTAGGTGCAGTACCCGGGGCGTCAGGACCGGTTGTCCGATCCGTGCGCGACGACGATGGAGGAGCTGGCGGACGCGATCACCACGGCGCTGCTGCACGAGCTGCCGGGTGATCTGCCGTTGGCTCTCTTCGGCCACAGCATGGGGTCGGCGGTGGCGTACGAGGTCGCCCGCCGTCTGGCGGAGGTCCCCGGCCGAACCCTGACCCGTCTGATCGTGTCGGCCCGGGCCAGGCCACGCACCCCGCAGGAGCGGCCGCCCCGCCCGGCGCCGGCCGACAGCGAGATCCTGGAGCACGTCCGCGCACTGGATCCCGACGGTGCCGCCTCCTACGAGCACCCCGAACTGCGGCCCCTGATCATGCCGTCGCTGCGCGCGGACTTCGGCCTCCTGGCGGCGTACCGCCCGACTCGTCTGCACCGGCTGGGAGTTCCCGTCACGGTCTGCGGCGGCGACCGCGATCCCTCGTGCGCGGTGGAGGAGCTGCGGTCGTGGTCGGACGTCACGACGGAGGGGCTGGACGTCCGGGTCTTCGAGGGCGGCCACTTCTATCTCACCCCGCGGAAAGAGGAGTTGGTCGGGTTCGTCGCCTCGCGGCTGTCGTGAGACGACGGCTGTGACGGCTGTCGCCCTTGCGCATGTGCACCACGAGGAAGCTGCGCATGTGCACGCCACAAGGAAGTTGGGCATGTTCCCCTTTCAACGATCACAGGCGATCAGAGACGATCATGAGGGGACATACAGAGATGAGCGCGACCGCCGCATCCCGGCCCCGCAAGGTCGTCGTCACCGGACTCGGGGCGGTCACTCCGCTCGGCGTCGGGGTCAAGGAGTTGTGGCGCGGGCTGCTCGACGGGCGGCACGGGATCAGGGAGTTGGAGGGCGAGGAGTTCGCCGGGCTGCCGGTGCGGGTGGCCGGGGTCGTACCCGTCGATCCCGGGGAGCTGCTGCCCCGGCCGGTGGCGCGGCGGATGAACCGGGCCGCGCGGTTCGGGGTGCTGGCGGCCCGGGAGGCTTGGCTGGACGCCGGGTTCACCGAGGGCGGGACGCGGGAGAGCGGGGTCGATCCGGAGCGGGTGGGGGTGAGCCTGGGCGCGATCCTCGGGGACGCGTCGGTGCTGGTGGGCGGGGACCGGAGGTTGCGGGAGAAGGGGCCGCGGGCCGTCTCGCCGCTGACCACCCCGATGACCGTACCCTCGCAGGCCGCCTCACAGGTCTCGCTCGACCTGCACATCACCGGCGAGGCCAGGACGGTCACGAGCGCCTGTGCGTCGGGGACGGAGGCCATAGGGCAGGCGATCGACCGCATACGGTACGGGCAGATCGACATCGCTCTCGCCGGCGGCGCCGAAGCGGTCGTCACGCCGGCGATCATGGCGTCCTTCGCGGCGATGCGGGCCCTGGCCGACGGGGACCCCTCGAAGGGCTCGCCCTCGCGGCCGTTCGCCAAGGACCGGAGCGGGTTCGTCAACAGCGAGGGCGCCGGGATCCTCGTACTGGAGGCGGAGGAGCAGGCACGGGCCAGGGGTGCGCGGATCTACTGCGAGGCCGCGGGCTGGGGGCTGTCCGCCGACGCCCACCACATGGCCGCACCCGACCCGTCCGGCGCCGGCGTCGCGCTCGCCCTGCGGCGGGCTCTGCGGGACGCCGGGGGCGAGGTCGGGGACGTCGTCCATGTGAACGCCCATGCCACGGCGACGGTCGAGGGCGATCTCGCGGAGGCGGGCGCGCTACGGGCGGTGCTCGGGCGGCGGAGGGTTCCGGTCACCGCGCTCAAGGGGCACCTCGGGCATCTGCAGGGCGCCGCGGGCGGGGTCGAGGCCGTCGCCGCCGTACTGACGCTGCATCACGGGGTGGTGCCGCCGACGGTGGGGAGCGGGGAGGTGGACGAGGCGATCGATCTGGATGTGGTGACGGGGGTGGCGTGTGCGTTGCCGGAGGACGGGGATCTGGTGCTCAGCAATTCGTTCGGGTTCGGGGGGCACAACGCGGTGTTGGCGTTGCGGAGGGTCAGGTGAGGTGACGGTACGGGTGGCCGGGTGACGGTCAGGCGGTGCGCTTGCGGGGCGTCGCCTTCTTGGCCGTGGTCTTCTTCGCGGTCGTCTTCTTCGCCGTGCTCTTCGCCGCCGTCTTCTTCGCTCCCTGGGCCGTCTTCGCCGTCGACTTCTTCGCGGAGGCCGTCTTCTTCGCCGCTGTCTTCTTCGTCGCGGTCGACTTCTTGCCGGCCGCCTGTTTCGGTGCCGCTCGGGACGTCTTGCGCTCGGGCAGGCGTCTGACCTGCGCCGCCGCCTTCGGTTCCGCCGGCTCCTCGCCGCGCGACACCTTCGCCGCCCGCACGCTGTTCTCCAGGGCCGCCATCAGGTCGAGGACCTTGCCGGCCTTCGCCGGTTCGGGTGTCTCCGGCGGGGCCTCACCGGCCGCCTTCGCGGCGACGACCTCCTCCAGGGCCTCGCGGTAGGCGTCGTGCAGTTCGTCGAGTTCGATCTCGCCGAGGGTGTCCATCAGGGCGTCCGCGAGGTCCAGCTCCTTGTCGTTCACCGTGACGTGGGTGTCCGGGGCCACGCCCTCGGGGGCCCGGACCTCGTCCGGCCACAGCAGTCCGTGCATGGCGATGGCGTCCTCGACCACCCGCAGCATGCCCAGACGCTCACGGCCCCGCAGGGCGTACTTCGCGATGGCGACCTTCTGGCTGCGCTTCAGCGCCTCGCGCAGCAACGTGTACGGCTTGGCCGCGGGGGCCCCGCCGGCGGCGAGGTAGTACGCGCTGTCCATCTGGAGCGGGTCGATGCGGTCGGCCGGTACGAAGGCCACGATCTCGATCGTCTTCGCGGTCGGAAGGGGCAGGTGGGAGAGGTCCTCGTCGGTGATCGGGATGATCGTGCCGTCCGCGTCCTCGTATCCCTTGCCGATCTCCGCCTGGGTGACCTCGCGGTCCTCCAGTTCGCAGACCTTGCGGTAGCGAATACGGCCGCCGTCCTCCGTGTGGATCTGACGGAAGGAGATCGAGCGGTTCTCCGTGGCGTTCACGAGCTTGATCGGGATGCTGACCAGGCCGAACGAGATGGCGCCGTTCCAGATGGATCGCACGTGCAGCACCCTTTCGGTCGCTATGCCGGGATCAGTCGGATATCCATCGGGTTTTCTGGAATTCTCATGGTATGACGCCGATCACAGAGGTGGAGGGGCGACGGCTCGCGCTCAGCAATCTGGAGAAGGTGCTGTATCCGGCGACCGGCTTCACCAAGGGCGAGCTGCTGCACTACTACGCCACCACGGCCGGAGTGCTGCTGCCGCATCTGCGGGATCGGCCCGTGTCCTTCCTGCGGTACCCGGACGGGCCGGACGGGCAGGTGTTCTTCACCAAGAACGTGCCGCCGGGCACCCCCGAGTGGGTCACCACGGCCGAGGTGCCGCGGGTGGAGGGGCCGGCTCGGATGGTGTTCGTGCAGGATCTCGCGAGTCTGATGTGGGCCGCGAATCTCGTCACCGAGTTCCATACGCCCCAGTGGGTGATCGGTGCGCCCGGGGAGGCGGATCGGCTGGTCTTCGACCTGGACCCGGGGGCGCCGGCCACCGTGGTGGAGTGTTGTGACGTCGCTCTCTGGTTGCGGGAGCGGCTGGCTGCGGACGGTATCGAGGCGTATGCCAAGACCTCCGGTTCCAAGGGGCTGCATCTGGCCGCGGCCATCCGGCCGGTTTCTTCCGAGCGGGCCACCGAGTATGCCAAGGAGCTTGCTGTGGAGGCGGAGAAGGCGTTGCCGCGGCTGGCTGTCCATCGGATGACCAAGAGCTTGCGGCCCGGCAAGGTCTTTGTCGACTGGAGTCAGAACGCGGCGCGTAAGACGACGGCCGCGCCTTATACGTTGCGGGCTCGGCGTGAGCCTGCGGTGTCCGCGCCGGTCACCTGGGAGGAGGTGGCGGACTGTCGGTCGCCGGGCGCGCTCACCGTGCTTGCCCCGGATCTGGCGCCGCGGCTCCAGGACTTCGGGGATCTGTTGGCTCCGCTGCTGGATGTGGGCGGTGCGGGGGTGTTGCCGTAGTTTTTCTCGCCCCCGCCGCCCCTACCCGTCCCATCCCGTGAAGGGGCTCCGCCCCTTCGACCCCGGGGGGGGGGGGGGGGGCGCCCCCGCCCCCCCCCCCCCCCCCCCCCCCCC
>NZ_JAKEIP010000105.1 GCF_021474425.1 Streptomyces muensis
ATCCCTGAAGGGGCTCCGCCCCTTCGACCCCGCTGGGGGCTGCCGCCCCCAGACCCCCGCTGTCGGCCCTTCGGGCCTCGTCCTCAAACGCCGGACGGGCTGAAGAGAGCCGGGCTGAAAATGATTGGAGCCGCTCTATGCATCTCGACCACTCTCACACCCACGACGGTACCTCCGCCGTCAGTGCCGACGCGCACCGTCCCGACGGCTCGCGTCGCGCCCTGCGTGTCGGACTTGGCGGGCCCGTCGGGTCCGGTAAGACCGCCACCGTCGCCGCGCTGTGCCGTGCGCTGCGGGACGAGTTGTCCCTCGCCGTCGTCACGAACGACATCTATACGCGTGAGGACGCCGAGTTCCTGCTGCGGGAGGCCGTGTTGCCGCCCGAGCGGATCACGGCCGTGGAGACGGGGGCCTGTCCGCACACGGCGATCCGGGACGACATCTCCGCGAACCTCGAGGCGGTCGAGGATCTGGAGGACGAGGTCGGTCCGCTGGATCTCATCCTCGTCGAGTCCGGTGGGGACAATCTCACGGCCACCTTCTCCAAGGGGCTCGTGGACGCGCAGATCTTCGTGATCGACGTGGCCGGCGGGGACGACATCCCGCGCAAGGGCGGACCGGGGGTCACCACGGCCGACCTGCTCGTCGTCAACAAGACCGACCTCGCGCCGTACGTCGGTTCCGACCTGGCGCGGATGGCGGCCGACGCCAAGGCGCAGCGGGCCGAACTGCCGGTCGTGTTCCAGTCGCTCAGGGGCGAGCCGGGAGTCCGGGACGTCGCCGACTGGGTGCGGGCCCGGCTCGCGGACTGGACGGCATGACCGTGACCGGAGGCGTACGGGCGCTCGCGCGGATCGTCGCCCGGGACGACGGGCGGGGCGGCACCGCGCTGCCCGTACTCGACGGCGAAGGGCCGCTGGCGCTGCGACGGACCCGGGGGAGTGGCGCCGAGGCCCGGGTCGTGCTCGTCGGCGCGATGAGCGGGCCCCTCGGCGGCGACCACTTCACCGTGGAGGCCGACGTGGAGACCGGCGCCCGGCTGCGCCTCGGGTCGGCCGCCGCCACCATCGCGCTTCCGGGGCAGAGCAAGGGCGAGGCCCGCTACGACGTACGGCTGTCGGTGGCCGACGGGGCCGAACTGCACTGGCTGCCCGAGCAGTTGATCTCCGCCCGGGGCAGCGATCTCTACGTCACGACACGCGTCGACGTCGGTGCGGCCGGCCGGCTCGTACTGCGCGAGGAACAGGTGCTCGGGCGGGTGGGCGAGGAGCCGGGGCGGCTCACCAGCCGCCTCCGCGTGCGGGTGGCCGATCGTGTCGTCCTCGACCAGGAACTCGCCTGCGGCCCCGGCGCGCCGGGCGGCTGGGACGGGGCCGCCGGGCTCGGCGGACACCGGGCCGTCGGTCAACTCGTCGTCGTACGGCCCGAGTTCGCCGACGCCCCGGTGACGGCCCGGGTGCTGGGGGACCACGCCGCGCTGATGCCCCTCGCCGGGCCCGCCGCACTGGTGAGTGCGGTCGCACCGGACGCACTGCGGCTGCGCCGGCTGCTCGACGAGGCGCTGGCGTCCCTCGACTCCGTCAACTGATCGGCATCCGCGGGAACTTGCGTTCCTTCTCCACCTTGGCCGCGGCCTCCTCCGCCTTGGCGACGGCCGCGTACTGGTCGACGTACTCCTGCTCGGACAGGGACAGGATGGCGTACATGATCTCGTCGGTGACCGCGCGCAGGATCGCCTTCTCGTTCTCCATGCCGGCGTAGCGGGAGAAGTCGAGGGGCTTGCCGAAGCGGATGGTGACCGGGTGGATGTTGGGGATGACCTTGCCGGGTGGCTGGGCCTCGAAGGTGCCGATCATCGCGCAGGGGATGACCGGGACCTGGGCCTTGAGGGCCATCACCGCGACGCCGACCTTGCCCTTGTACAGGCGGCCGTCGTGCGAGCGGGTGCCCTCCGGATAGATGCCGAGGAGCTCGTCCTTGCTCAGCACGCCGAGGCCCTCACGGATCGCGGCCTGGCCCGCCTCCTTGCCCGTGCGGTCGACGGGGATCTGACCGGCGCTGCGGAAGAACGCCGCGGTCAGCCGGCCCTTGAGACCCGGGCCGGTGAAGTACTCCTTCTTCGCGAGGAAGGTGATGCGCCGCTTGAGCATCGCCGGCATCAGGAAGTGGTCGGAGAACGACAGGTGGTTGCCGGCGACGATGGCCGCGCCCGTCGCCGGTACGTGCTCAAGGCCTTCTATTCGGGGCCGGAAAACCAGTCTCAGCAGAGGTCCCAACAACACGTATTTCAGTACGTAGTAGAACAAGAGGGTCGCTCCTCACTCCGGCGGATTCAACTCCGACCGCCGCGTTCTGGCAGGTCAACCGGCGTGCCGTGGGGCTGCCAGTGTAGGCGCAGGCGGGACAGGCCGGAACAGGGTCGGGTCGGACGTGTGCCGCCCGTGGCGCTTTCCTGACCGGATGTCAGGAGGCAGGTGGGCGAGGTGGTTCGCGGGTGGGGAGGGGCCGCCGGACCAGCCTGGTGTCCGGTGTCGATGCGCGGCAACCCGGTCGTGCGGTTTGGCGTGATCGTGATTGCCCCGTGGCAGGGCGGCCGCCCTTGCGGGGAGTCGTCGCGTCTGCTCGTTCGGCACCACCCGCCTCGGCCCGTACTGGCTCGTCACCCCCGTCATAGCCGCACGATGATCAGGGCCGTGTCGTCCGTCGCGCCGCCCGGGGGCAGCAGCTCCAGCAGGACGGCGTCGGCGAGGGTCTCGGGATCGGACGCGCGATGGCGGACCAGGGAGTCGGCCAGGCGGCTCAGTCCCGTGTCGATGTCCTCGCGGCGGCGTTCGATCAGGCCGTCGGTGTACAGGGCGAGCGTGGCGCCGTCGGTGTACGTGGTGACGGCCTGCGGTCTCGGGATCGGGTCGGGGCGCGCGTCCAGCGGGGTGTCGGTGGCCTTGTCGAGGAACTCCACACCGCCGTCGGCGTGGACGAGGACGGGCGGCGGGTGGCCGGCGCTGCTGTAGGCGATCGTGCGGGCGTCGAAGTCGATGAACGTCGTGACCACGGTGGCCGATTCGGCGCCGTCGACGACATGGGCGTACCGCCCCAGCACGTCCAGCGCCTGCGCCGGGCCGTCCGCGACACGAGAGGTGGCGCTGAGCGCGCTGCGCAGCTGGCCCATCACGCCGGCCGCCTCCAGGCCGTGCCCGACCACGTCGCCCACGGAGACGCCGACGCGGTTGCCGCCCACCAGGTCGATCAGGTCGTACCAGTCGCCGCACACGTTCAGCGCGCCGACCGCGGGCCGGTAGCGTACGGCGGCCCGGTGGTCGTGCACCTGCCTGCGGGCGGGCAGCATCGCCTCCTGGAGGGCGAGGGCCACCTCCCGCTCACGGGCGTGCGCCTGCCGCAGCCGGTCGTTGAGCTCCTGCAGCTCGCGGGCACGGGTGTACAGCTCGGCCTCCAGCACCCGCGCCCGGCTGTCACCGCCCGCGCCGCCGCGCAGATGGATGAGCTCGGTGACCTCCTCGACCCGGTGCAGGACGAACGCCACCCGCCCGTCGGGACCGAGGACCGGCGCGTTGATCGGGCTCCAGTAGCGCTCCTCCCAGTGGCCGGGGCGCGTGGGGTCCTCCACGTCGTAGCGCTGGAGCGCCATCGTGTCGCGCTCGCCGGTGTCCACCACGCGCAGCATCGACGCCCGCACGTCGCGCATGCCGGTGGCGGCGGGGTCGTTGGGGTTGTCGGGGAAGACGTCGAAGATGTACCGGCCCAGCAGTTCGGCGCGGCTGCGGCCGGACAGGCGCTGGAAGTCCTCGTTGGCGTCGGCGTAGAGCAGCTCCGGGGTCAGCAGCGCCACCATCCCGGGCAGGCTCTGGAACACCGCCTCGTAGTCGATCGCCTTCTCGTCCATGGCTCTCGCTCCCGCCTCACCACCGGGATCCGACCCGTTTCCCGCGCTGTACGACGTATGTACCGATGTACTACATCTCCTCCGATCCGGCAGGTCAGGGCGACGGATCCGTCAGTGACTGCTCGGCCCAGATGATCTTCCCCTCGGGGACGAAACGCGTGCCCCAGCGCTGGGTGACCTGGGAGACCAGCAGCAGTCCGCGCCCGCCCTCGTCGGTGGTGCGCGGATGGCGCAGGTGCGGGGCGGTGGCGCCGCCGTCGAAGACCTCACAGATCAGCGCGCGCTCCCTGATCAGCCGTAGCCGGATGGGCCCGGTGGCGTACCGGATGGCGTTGGTGACCAGCTCGCTGACGACGAGTTCCGTCGTGAAGGCCAGCTCCTCCAGACCCCACTCCGTCAGCATCCGCGCGGCCGTCTTCCGGGCGTCGGCGACCGCGGCCGGGTCGGACGGCAGGTCCCAGTCCGCGACCTGCTCGGTGCCGAGGAGTCGGGTGCGTGCCATCAGCAGGGCCACGTCGTCGTGCGGGCGGTCCGGGGTCAGGGCGTCGACCACCGTCCGGCAGTGCAGGTCGAGGGAGGCCGTCTGCCCCGCCAGCGCCCGCCGCAGCCGGTCCCGGTCGGCGTCCACGGCCCAGTCGGGCCCGTGCGCCAGCAGACCGTCGGTGTGCAGGGCGAGCGTGCTGCCCGCCGCCAGGGCCAGCTCGACGGACTCGTACGGGGGGCCGCCCACGCCGAGCGACGCGCCCTGCGGCAGATCGACGAAGGTGACGCCGCCGTCGGGCAGCACGACGGCCGGCGCCGGATGGCCCGCGGCCGCCATGGTGCACTGTCCGTCGACCGGGTCGTAGACGACGTACACGCACCCCGACCCCACGGACTGGGCGACGGCGGCCTCCTCCTCGTCCGTCTGCACGCCCTCCTCCTGGGCCGAGCGCGCGACCAGGTCGTCCAGATGGGCCAGCACCTCCTCGGGCGGCAGGTCCAGCAGCGCGAGGGTCCGTACGGCCGTCCGCAGCCGCCCCATCGCCGCTGCGGCGTCGATGCCGTGCCCGGGCACCTCGCCCACCACCAGGGCGACACGGGCGCCGGACAGCGGGATGACGTCGTACCAGTCGCCGCCCAGGCCGGTCAGCTCGTCGGCCGGCCGATAGCAGGCGGACACCTCGAGCGCGTCCTGCTCGGGCAGCCGGTGCGGCAGCAGACTGCGCTGCAGGACGAGGGCGGCGTCGCGTTCGCGGGTGTAGCGCCGGGCGTTGTCGACACAGACCGCGGCCCGTGAGACGAGGTCCTCGGCGAGGTTCAGGTCGTCCTCCTCGAACGGCTCCTGGCGGTGGCGCCGGAAGAAGGTGGTGACGCCGAGGGTGACGCCCCGCGCGCGGATCGGCACGATCATCACGCTGTGCAGGCCCAGTTCCAGGAAGATGGCGGCCCGCCCGCCGCGCGCGTGCTCGGCCCAGGCCTCGCCGAGCGGGTCCAGCCGCTCCTCGCGCCAGGACTGCGCCGTCCTCAGGCAGCGGATCGGCGGCGACCCCGCCGGATACGTGACCACGTCGCCGATGTCGAGGACGGCCTCCGGCACGCTCCGGGTGACCGAACGCTGCCCCGCGCGGCGCAGCGGCACCCAGGCCGTGTCGCTCAGCGGCCCGGCCGTCGGCTCCCCGCCCCGCAGCACCGACTCCAGCAGGTCCACGGTGACCAGGTCGGCGAGTCCCGGTACGGCCACGTCGGCCAGCTCCTGGGCGGTGCGCGTGATGTCGAGCGTACGGCCGATGCGCTCACCGGCCCGGTCGAGCAGGGCCAGCCGCTGCCGGGCGCGATGGCGGTCGGTGATGTCCTCCACCGTGTAGTACACGCCGGTCGGGTGGCCGTCGCCGTCGTCGATCCGGGTGAACGACATCATGTGGGCGGTCTCGCGCAGCGGGGCGGAGCGTGCGTGCCCCACGTGCTCGTAGCCGACGATCGGTTCGCCCGTCGCCAGCACCTGACGCATCTGCGCCTCGATGGACTCGGCGTCCAGGCCGGGCTGGATGTCCGCGAGGCGCAGTCCGAGCCGGTTGGTCGGAGGGCCGCCGCCGTACTGGGCGAGGGCCGCGTTCGACCACACGTAGCGCAGGTCCGTGTCGACGATGGCTATCCCGACGGGGGAGCGGGCGACCATCTGCTCCAGCGTGGCGCGGCTCATGTCCCAGCCGGGCGCGTCCGCGAGCTCCGACAGCAGCACGAGCCAACGCGCCGGGCCCCGGGCGTCGAGGGCCGAGGTGATCCGCACCATGAGCCGGACCGGGCGGCCGTCCCGGTGCCGGGCGGTCAGCAGCCCGGCCCAGCCGCCGTCCCTGCCGCACCGCTCGATCAGCTCGGGCACCCTTTCCGCGTCCTCGGCACTCAGCAAGGCGGCCAGGCCCTTGCCGACCGTCTCGGGCGCCGCGTACGCCAGCAGCCGCTCCGCGTTCCTGGTCCACGCCGTCACCAGACCCTGCGCGTCGAGCAGCACAGGCGCGGCGTCCGCCACGTCGAACCGCTGCCCGGCAACGCCCCGCTCCTCGTGTGTGCCCACGGCCGACCTCTCTGTCGCTGAGAGCGGTCTACCACCTCTTGTCCCCATCTTCACCCTTCCGGGGACCACTGCCTCTTTGTGGGGGGCCGGGAGTGGGGGAGGCGGTGGCTACGCCGGGCAACGGTGCGGGGCCGACCGGCTCGCGGAAACGTCGGCGGCCCGGCCCCCACCCTTCCGGGAGCCGGGCCGCCGACACCGGCGCTACGCCAGTACCTTCTCCAGCGCCCCCAGCGCCCCCGTCAGCTCCTCCGCCGTGATCGTCAGCGGTGGTGCCAGACGGATGGTGGAGCCGTGGGTGTCCTTCACCAGGACGCCCTCGCGCATCAGGCGTTCGCCGATCTCGCGGCCCGTGCCGACCGCCGGGTCGATGTCGACGCCCGCCCACAGGCCCCGCGCGCGGAAACCGACGACGCCCCGGCCGAGCAGCGCCGACAGGCCGCCGCGCAGCACCACGCCCAGCTCGGCCGCCCGGCGCTGGAACTCGCCCGTCTCCAGCAGCTCGACCACGGCCGTGCCGACCGCGGCGGCCAGCGGGTTGCCGCCGAACGTCGAGCCGTGTTCGCCCGGCCGCAGCACGCCGAGCACCTCACGGCGGGCCACCACCGCCGACACCGGCACGATGCCGCCGCCCAGCGCCTTGCCGAGCAGCAGCATGTCCGGGACGACCGAATCGTGCTCGACGGCGAGCGTGCGCCCCGTGCGGCCGAGGCCCGACTGGATCTCGTCCGCGATGAACAGGCAGCCCTTGCGGCGGGTCAGCTCGCGGACGCCGGCCAGATAGCCCTCGTCGGGGATCAGGACCCCCGCCTCGCCCTGGATCGGCTCCAGCAGCACCGCCGCCGTCGTCTCGTCGACCGCCGCCTCCAGCGCCGCCAGGTCGTTGTACGGCACGATCCGGAAGCCCGGCGTGAACGGGCCGAAGCCCTGCCGCGCCGTCTCGTCCGTGGAGAACGACACGATCGTCGTCGTACGGCCGTGGAAGTTGTCCGCCGCGACCACGATCGTCGCCTGATCGGCCGGGACGCCCTTCACCTCGTACGCCCACTTGCGGGCCACCTTGATGCCGCTCTCCACCGCCTCGGCGCCGGTGTTCATCGGCAGCACCATGTCCAGGCCGGTCAGCGCGGCCAGCCGCTCGGCGAACTCCGCGAGCCGGTCGTTGTGGAACGCCCGGGACGTCAGGGTCAGCCGGTCGAGCTGGGCGTGCGCCGCCTCGACCAGCGCCGGATGGCGGTGGCCGAAGTTGAGCGCCGAGTAGCCGGCCAGCATGTCGAGGTAGCGGTTGCCCTCGACGTCCTCCACCCAGGTGCCCTCGGCACGGGCGACGACCACGGGCAGCGGGTGGTAGTTGTGCGCCAGGACCGGTTCCTCGGCGCGGATCAGATCGGCGGACGAACGGGTCTGCGCGGGCGCGGTCATGAGCGGATCTCCTGGGTGCAGCACTTGATGCCGCCGCCGGCCTTGCGGAACTCCGACAGGTCGACGGGGACGGGGACATAGCCGCGTTCGTCCAGCCGGGCCGCGAGGGCCTCGGCCTGCGGTGCGATGAAGACATGGCGGCCGTCGGACACGGAGTTCAGGCCGAAGGCGGACGCGTCGTCGCGGGTGGCGAGCACCGCGTCCGGGTACAGCCGCGCGAGCACCTCACGGCTGCCCGGCGAGAACGCCTCCGGGTAGTAGGCGATGTTGTCGTCCAGCACGAACAGCGCCGTGTCCAGGTGGTAGAAGTACGGATCCACCAGCGTCAGGCTGATCACCGGGTGGCCGAAGAACTCCTGCACCTCGCGGTGCGCCTCCCGGGTCGTACGGAATCCGGTGCCGGCCAGGACGTACCGGCCGGTCCAGACGAGGTCGCCCTCGCCCTCGCACACCGACTCGGGCCGGTACACGTCGAAGCCCGCCGTCTTGAACCACGTCTCGTAGTGCGTGGACTCCGGGCGGCGCTCGGGCGCGTGGAACAGGGAGCCGAAGACGCGGCCGCCGACGACGACCGCCGAGTTCGCGGCGAACACCATGTCGGGGAGACCGGCGACCGGCTCCAGCGTGTCGACCGAGTGGCCGTGGGAACGGTAGGCGCGGATCAGCGCCTGCCACTGCTCCTGGGCCAGATCGACGTCCACCCGGACGTCGGGCTGCATCCAGGGGTTGATCGCGTACTGCACGGCGAAATGTCTGGGTTCGCAGACCAGGAAGCGCCGCCGGCGCGGCACACGGGTTTCGGGCACAGAGGGGTTCCTCCGCTTCCTACGGTGTTGATGAGGATTGACACCAAGGTAAGAAAGCGGGCTGACGAGCGACAAGAAACAAGAATTGCGTGTCCCCGCAGGAATGCTGCGTCTTCGTCCGGTTCAGCGCACGTCTGCTGCGTCAATGGGGCCGGCTGTCGGGACGGGCTGGCTCGCGCCCGCCTCCGGACTCTCCGGGATGAGATGGGACAGCACCATCACACTGATCGTCTTGCGGATGAACGGCTCGACCCGGATCCGCTCCAGCACCTCCTCGAAGTGCTCCACGTCCCGCGCCCGCACATGCAGCAGCGCGTCCGCGCCCCCGGTCACCGTCATCGCCGCGGTGATCTCCGGATGGTTGCGGACCACCTCCGCCAGCCGCCGCGGCGGGGCCGCGCCCTCGCAGTACACCTCGACGTACGCCTCCGTCCGCCAGCCCAGCGCCGACGGCTTGACCGTGGCCGTGAACCCGGTGATCACGCCCGTGTCGCGCAGCCGGTCCACGCGCCGCTTCACCGCCGTCGCGGACAGCCCGACGCTCGTGCCGATCTCCGCGAAGCTCGTCCTGGCGTTCGCCATCAGAGCGGTGATGATCTTCCGGTCGAGTTCGTCGAAGGACGCCGCGCCGCTGTTCATGAGGGCACTGTAAGCGGCCCTGCACCCAGCGCGAACGCGCACCGGGAGCACATGTCCAAGCGTGCGAATTACTCCTACACTCCGGATTCATGCTGCGCGCCCTCGCCGTCGACGACGAACGCCCCTCGCTGGAGGAGCTGCTCTACCTCCTGCACGCCGACCCCCGCATCGGCAGCGCGGAGGGCGCCGGCGACGCCACCGAGGCGCTGCGCCGCATCAACCGCGCCCTGGAGTCGGGGCCCGGCGGACCCGAGGCGATCGACGTCGTCTTCCTCGACATCAACATGCCCGGCCTCGACGGACTGGACCTGGCCCGGCTGCTCACCGGCTTCGCCACACCGCCGCTGGTCGTGTTCGTCACCGCCCACGAGGACTTCGCCGTCCAGGCCTTCGACCTCAAGGCCGTCGACTACGTACTCAAACCGGTCCGCAAGGAACGGCTCGCCGAGGCGGTCCGCCGCGCCGTCGAACTGCGCGCCACCGCCCAGCGCGACGCCACGCCCCGCATACCCGTCAGCGAGCCCGACCCCGACCACATACCCGTGGAGCTCGGCGGCGTGACCCGCTTCGTCGCCGTCGACGACATCACCCACGTCGAGGCCCAGGGCGACTACGCCCGCCTGCACACCGACAAGGGCAGCCACCTCGTCCGCATCCCCCTGTCCACCCTGGAGGAGCGCTGGCGCTCACGCGGGTTCGTCCGCATCCACCGCCGCCACCTCGTCGCCCTGCGCCACATCGGCGAACTCCGCCTGGACGCGGGCTCCGTCAGCGTCATGGTCGGCGCCGAGGAACTCCAGGTCAGCCGGCGCCACGCCCGCGAACTGCGGGACCTGCTCATGCGGAGGTCGTGACGATGCCCCAGAACCCCGCCGACCGCCGCGTCGTCGTCACCGGCCCGCCCCGGCAGGCCCGCCGCGTCTCCGGCTACTACCGCCCCCGAACCGAGATCGACGAACAGACCACCCTCGGCCACACCTACGTCCGCTCCCTGATGCGCACCCAACTGCGCACCGCCCTCGCCGTGTTCGCCGTCCTCGGCCTCCTCGTCGGCCCGCTGCCCCTGCTCTTCGCGGCCATGCCCGACGCCCAGCACCTGGTCTGGGCGATCCTCGGCTTCGGTCTCTACGCCCCACTGGTCCTGCTGGCCCGCTGGTTCGTACGCCGCGCCGAGCGCAACGAACGGGACTTCGTACGGCTCGTCGAAGACCGTTGAGGCAGAGGAACCAACAGGGCCGTGAACTCCAGCTACGCCGTCCCCGCCGTCGCCCTCGTCGTCCTCGCGACCGTCCTCGTCGGCGCCTTCGGGCTGCGCATCTCCCGCACCACCTCCGACTTCTACGTCGCCTCCCGCACCGTCGGCCCCCGCCTCAACGCCGCCGCGATCAGCGGCGAGTACCTGTCCGCCGCCTCCTTCCTCGGCATCGCCGGCCTGGTCCTCGTCCAGGGCCCGGACATGCTCTGGTACCCGGTCGGCTACACCGCCGGATACCTGGTCCTGCTGCTGTTCGTCGCCGCCCCGCTGCGCCGCTCCGGCGCCTACACACTCCCCGACTTCGCCGAGGCCCGCCTCTCCTCGCAGGCCGTACGACGGCTCGCGGGCGCCTTCGTCGTCGGCACCGGCTGGCTGTACCTGCTGCCCCAGCTCCAGGGCGCCGGACTGACACTGACCGTGCTGACGAACGCGCCCGACTGGCTCGGCGGAGTCATCGTCGCCGTCGTCGTGGTCGCCATCGTCGCCGCCGGCGGCATGCGCAGCATCACCTTCGTCCAGGCCTTCCAGTACTGGCTCAAGCTCACCGCCCTGCTCGTCCCCGCCCTCTTCCTGATCCTCGCCTGGCAGGGCGACGGCGCCCCCCGCCACGCCTTCGACGAACCGGCGACGTTCCGCGAACAGAGCGCGGTCCGCGTCGACGACACCCTCGACCTCAAACTCGACCGCGCCCTGACCGTCACCGTCACCGGCACCGTCGACGGCCGCGCGCACGAGGACGACAAGATCAGCCTCCCCGCCGGCACCCACCACATCGAGTCCGGCACCCGCCTCACCTTCGACCAGGGCGCCCCCGTCCCCGAACCCGACCGCGGCAGCGGCGGCAGCCTCTCGCCCTCGCAGGCCGAGAACCGCGGCGAACGCCCGCTGTACGCCACGTACGGACTGATCCTCGCCACCTTCCTCGGCACCATGGGCCTGCCGCACGTCGTCGTCCGCTTCTACACCAGCCCGCACGGCGTCGCCGCCCGCCGCACCACCGTCGCCGTCCTCGGCCTGATCGGCGCCTTCTACCTGCTGCCCCCGGTCTACGGCGCCCTCGGCCGCCTCTACGCCCCCGAACTCACCCTCGCCGGAGACGCCGACGCCGCCGTCCTGCTGCTGCCCGAGCGAATGATCGGCGGCCTCGGCGGCGACCTGCTCGGCGCGCTGGTCGCGGGCGGCGCCTTCGCCGCGTTCCTGTCCACGGCCTCGGGCCTGACCATGGCCGTCGCGGGCGTCCTCACCCAGGACGTCCTGCCGTCCCGGGGCGTACGGCACTTCCGGCTCGGCACCGTCCTCGCCATGGCCGTCCCGCTCGCCGCGAGCGCCCTGGTCGGCGGCCTCCCCGTCGCCGACGCGGTCGGCCTCGCCTTCGCCGTGTCGGCGTCCTCCTTCTGCCCGCTGCTCGTCCTCGGCATCTGGTGGCGCCGGCTCACCCCGCCCGGCGCCGCCGCCGGAATGCTGGTCGGCGGCGGCTCGGCGCTGCTCGCCGTCGCGGCGACGATGGCCGGCTTCCCGGGCTCCGGAGCCCTGCACGCGCTGCTCGCCTGGCCCGCGCTCTGGTCGGTGCCGCTGGGCTTCCTCACCATGATCCTGGTGTCGCTTGCCACCCCTGGCCGGGTCCCGGCCGGGACGGCGGCGATCCTGGCCCGGTTCCACCTGCCCGAGGAACTGCGCGCGGAGGTGAAGGCATGAGCGGATTCATCGCGGGCCTGTGCGTGGCGATCCTCCCGCTGCTCGCCGCCGGCTTCTGGCTCGGCCGGCGCACCGCCCGCCCCGAGAACCTCGGCGGCCTCGGCACCCCCGTCGAGCACGCCACCTTCGAGACCCTGCACACCGCCTCGCTCGCCGCACCCCCGCTCAGGGCGGGCCTCACCGAGGAGACGGCCCGCAAGTCGGCCCGCAGACTCCGCTCACTGCTCGGCACGGACGCGCTGTGCCTCACCGACCAGAAGGACGTCCTGGTCTGGGACGGCGCCGGCGGACATCACCGTACGCAGATCATGGAACTCCTCGTCGGCCCCCTGGAGTCGGGCCGCGGCGAGGCCTTCCCGCTCACCTGCGACACCCCCGACTGCCCGGTGCGCTGGGCCGTGGTCGCCCCGCTCACCGTCGACGACCGCGTCCACGGCGCCCTCGTCGCCTGCGCGCCCCGCGAGTCGGCGGTCCTCGTGCGCGCGGCCGGCGAGGTGGCCCGCTGGGTCTCCGTCCAGCTGGAACTGGCCGACCTCGACCAGTCCCGCACCCGCCTGATCGAGGCCGAGATCAAGGCGCTGCGCGCCCAGATCTCCCCGCACTTCATCTTCAACTCGCTCGCCGTGATCGCCAGCTTCGTCCGCACCGACCCCGAGCGCGCCCGCGAACTGCTCCTGGAATTCGCCGACTTCACCCGCTACTCCTTCCGCAGGCACGGCGACTTCACCACCCTCGCCGACGAACTCCACGCCATCGACCACTACCTGGCGCTCGTACGGGCACGCTTCGGCGACCGCCTCTCCGTCACCCTCCAGATCGCCCCGGAGGTACTGCCGGTCGCCCTGCCCTTCCTGTGCCTCCAGCCGCTCGTCGAGAACGCCGTCAAACACGGCCTGGAGGGCAAGAAGGCACTGGCAGGCAAGAGCCGCATCAGCATCACCGCCCAGGACGCCGGCGCCGAGGCCCTCGTCGTCATCGAGGACGACGGCGCCGGCATGGACCCGGTCCTGCTGCGCCGCATCCTCGCCGGCGAGGTCAGCCCGTCGGGCGGCATCGGACTGTCCAACGTCGACGACCGGCTCCGGCAGGTGTACGGCGACGACTACGGCCTCGTCATCGAGACCGCCCCGGGAGCGGGCATGAAGATCACCGCCCGGCTGCCGAAGTACCAGCCGGGCGTGCACTCCGCGGGGCGGCTCAACAGCGGGTGAGACCGGCCCCGGCGTCGGGCTCCGCGGCTCAGGTGCTGCGGCTGACGACCAGTCCCAACGTGATCAGCCCCAGCACCACCCACCCGAACCACAGCCAGCCGTTGCTCCCGAGCGCCACCGTGTAGGCGGTCACCACGACGAGACCGGCGACGGTGACCACCCCCATCGCCTTGGTAGAACTGTCCGTAGACCCGCCAGACCCGCCAGAACCGCTAGAACCGGGCATCGCGACACCCTCCTCATGGTTCGTCCCCCTCCATGGTGCCCCCGTTCTGCCTCCTGACGGTGCACACGACGAAATGAGTCCCGTTCTTCCAGGACCCCTCGCTCGTCCAGGAACCCGCGGTGTACACGGAGGGATCGAACCCGTAGTCGCGCGGCGGCACCTCCCGGGCACACACGGTGTCCGACTCGGTACGTGCCTCGGTCAGCGTGACATCGGCGCCCAACCGGGTGAACCCGAGCACCTGCTCGTCGTGCCGCTCCGCGCAGGACACGAGACGGGCGTCCCGGCGCGAGCGCACGTCCAGACAGTCCCGCCGCTGCATGGTCGCCGTGTCGGCGAACGCCGACCCCGCCTTCCGGTACTCGCCCAGCGGCCCGAACACCGGCCCGTGCGCACCCAGCACCAGACAGGCGGTACGCCGCCCGGCCGCCTCGAACCCCGCCTCGGACGGTACGACGGCGAAGCTGCGCACATCCGCGAGCCGCTCGCGGACCCCCGCCGTCCGCTCCTCGCACGCCGCCGGCCCTTCCCGGCGCGCCTCGGCGGCCGACGCGGCGGCGACGAACGCCATCACCTGCCCGTCGGGCGCCTGCTCCCGGCAGCTCGGATCCAGCCGCAGCCGGGGCGTGCCCCGGAAGGCACTCGTGCCGGGCCAGTCGGCCAGCACACAGTCACCGCCCTTCAGCGGCTCCCCGAGCCCTACGGCGTCACCGTACGGCCGCCCCGACCCGCCGGGCCGGTCCGACTCCCGGGCCACGGCGTACCAGACACCGGCCCCCGCCACCGCCAGCCCGAGGAGGCCGGCGAGCACCGCGTGGAGGACGCGGGCACGGGTTCGGCCCGGCCCGTCGGGAAGCCCCAGTGGCGCCCCACCCCAGTGCGGCTGCGAACCGAGGTCCGTCCGCGTCCGCGCATACGCGTCGACCTCCGGTACGACGATCCGCGACAGCGCCGCCTCCGCCTCGGCCGCCGACATCCGCCGCGCCGGATCCTTCTCCAGCAGGGCCCGTACGACAGGCCCCAGCGCCCCGGCCCGCGCGGCCGGCCGGGGTTCCTCCATGACCACCGCGGTCACCTGGGCGAGATGCGACTCGCGGTCGAAGGGCCCCCGCCCCTCGACCGCGTGGTACAGCGTGCAGCCCAGCGAGAACAGATCGGTGGCCGGCGAGGGCGCCCCGCCCGTGACCCGCTCCGGCGCCAGATAGCCCGCCGTACCCACGAGCACCGAGGCCAGCGTGTACCGCGTCTCCCCGGCGTCCGGCTGCACCGAGATGCCGTAGTCGGCGAGCAGCACACGGCCGTACGGCGACCCGGAGCGGTCCGGCGCGAGCAGGATGTTCGCCGGCTTCACGTCCCGGTGCATGACGCCCCGCTCGTGCCCGGCGGTGAGCGCGTCCAGCACGGCGAGCCCGATGCGGGCGCACTCGGCGGGTGCCGGCGGGCCGTGCCGGTCGATGAGGTCACGCAGGTTGACGGCGCCGGCCACGTACTCCATGACGATCCACGGCAGCCCCTCGTGCTCCAGCACGTCATGGACGGTCACCACATGCGGATGCCCGCGCAGTCCCGCCGCGTGCCGGGCCTCCGCACGGGCCCGGGCCACCCTGGCCTCGCGCTCGTCCGCCTCGGCCGGGTCCCGGAACACGATCTCCTTCAGCGCGACCTCGCAGGCGAGTCTCTGGTCATGGGCCAGCCAGACATGACCCATGCCGCCACTGCCGAGCCGGTTCAGCAGCAGATAACGACCGGCGATGACCCGGCCCACTCCCGACGTCGATGATCCTGAAGGCATCCGGTGACTCCCGGGTTCTGCGGGTGCGCTGCGTGGTTGCTAGGCGGTCGTGCTCGCGGAGGGGTCCACGGCGGAGGGGGTGCCGGTCGCCGGGGCGCTGGTGGCGGGCGCCCCGGTCCCGGACGGGGGCGCGCTGCTGGTGACCGGGGTGCTGGGAG
>NZ_JAKEIP010000106.1 GCF_021474425.1 Streptomyces muensis
CTCTCGCACAGCCCCTCTCCCCTTCGCACAGCCCCCTCCCCCTTGCACAGAAACGGCTCCGCCATGTCCCGTGTCCCCCAAGGTCCGTCGCGTCGGCTCCTCCTCGCCGGTGCCCTGGCCGCCGTGTCCGCTGCCGCCACCGGTTGCTCCGCGGACAGTCAGGCGTCGGCGTCCGGTGGCTCCAAGCAGCTGCGCATCGGCTACTTCGCCTTCCCCAGCGGCGACTTGATCGTGAAGAACAGAAAGCTGCTGGAGAAGGCGCTGCCGGATCACCGGATCAGCTGGATCAAGTTCGACTCCGGCGCCAGTGTCAACCAGGCCTTCATCGGCAAGTCCCTCGACATCGCCGCGCTGGGCTCCAGCCCGTTCGCCCGCGGGGTGTCCGGCGGCTCGCCCATCCCGTACAAGGTCGCGTGGATCCTCGATGTCGCGGGCGAGAACGAGGCCCTGATAGCGCGCAAGGCCACCGGCGTCTCCGATGTCGCCGGGCTCAAGGGCAGGAAGGTGGCCACTCCGTTCGCGTCCACCTCGCACTACAGCCTGCTGGCCGCCCTGGAGACGGCAGGTCTCAAGCCTTCCGACGTCGAGCTCATCGACCTGCAGCCGCAGCCGATCCTCGCCGCCTGGCAGCGGGGCGACATCGATGCCGCCTATGTCTGGCTGCCGACGCTGGACGAGCTGCGCACGACCGGCACCCAGCTCACCAGCAGCAAGGAGATCGGCGCGGCGGGCAAACCCACCCTCGACCTGGCCGTCGTGTCGGACGACCTGATCGCCAGGGACCCGCAGGCGATCGTCGCCTGGCGCAAGGCGGAGGCGGAGGCGCTGCGCCTGATCAGGTCGGACCCCGACGGCACGGTCAAGGCCGTCTCGGCCGAACTCGGCATCAGTGCGGCGGATGCCGAGGCGCAGCTCGCGCAGGGCGTGTTCCTCACCCCGGAGCAGGTGCTCTCCCCCGACTGGCTGGGCACCGACGGCACCCCCGGAAAGCTGCTCACCTATGTCACCGACACCGGTCGGTTCCTGGCCGACCAGAAGCAGATCGACGCCGCACCGTCCGAAGCCGACGTCCGCAAGGCGTTCTACCTCAAGGGGCTGTCCGATGTCCTCAAGTGAGCTCGCCGAGGCCACGGCAGAGGTGGCCGGCACGCGCGCCGGATCCGTCCGTCTCGACCAGGTCACCCATCGGTACGGCCGGGGCGGCGAGGCCTTCACCGCCGTCGGGCCGGTCGATCTGACGGTGCCGGCCGGGGAGTTCCTGGTGCTGGTGGGCGCCTCCGGCTGCGGCAAGAGCACCCTGCTCCGGTTGATCGCCGGGTTCGAGCGGCCCACTCAGGGCTCGGTGCGGATCTCCGGTGCCGAGCCGCGGCCCGGCGACACGGCCGGCGTGGTGTTCCAGACGCCGCGGCTGTTCCCGTGGCGGACCGTGCGGGGCAACATCGACCTGGCGCTGCGGTACGCGGGCCTGGACCGCGCCGAATGGCCGGCGCGGCGGGCGGAGTTGCTGGCGCGGGTCGGTCTTGAGGGCACGGAGCGGCGGCGCGTCTGGGAGATCTCCGGCGGCCAGCAGCAACGCGTCGCCATCGCCCGCGCCCTCGCCGCCGAGAACCCGCTCCTCCTGCTCGACGAGCCGTTCGCGGCGCTGGACGCGCTGACCCGGGAGCGGCTCCAGGAGGACGTGCGCCGGGTGACCGACCGGACCGGACGGACCACGGTGTTCGTGACGCACTCGGCGGAGGAGGCGGTGTTCCTCGGCTCCCGCATCGTGGTGCTGACCAGGAGCCCGGGAACCGTCGCCCTGGACCTGCCCATCACCCTGCCGCGTGGCGACGTGGACGCCGAGGAGCTGCGCGGCTCCCGCGAGTTCGCCGAGCTGCGCGCGCGGGTCTCCCACACCGTCAAGGCCGCCGCAGCGGCCTGATCCCCCCTCAGGAAAGGACACACAGGTGAGCATCCTCAGCGAGCGGCCCGCCGTGGCGAAGCTGCCGATCACCGAACTCGGCCCGCACTTCGGTGCCGAGATCCACGGCGTGGACCTCGCCCGCCTCGACGACGAACAGGTTCTCGCGGTCCGCGCGGCACTCGTGGCGTACAAGGTGCTCTTCGTGCGCGGTCAGCACGGCCTCGACGACGCCGCGCAGATCGAGTTCGGCAGACGCCTCGGCGAGGTCACCGTCGGGCATCCGGTCCACGACTCCGGTGCCGTGGCTCCCGAGGTGTACTCCCTGGACAGCCAGGACAACGGGTTCGCCGACGTGTGGCACACGGACGTGACGTTCGTACGACGGCCGCCCGCGATCTCCGTTCTGCGGGCGGTGGTACTGCCGCCGACCGGCGGTGACACCAACTGGGCCGACAGCCAGCTCGCCTACGAGTCGCTGTCGCCGGGCCTGCGGGCGCATGTCGACACGCTCACCGCCGTCCACGACGGCAGCCGCGAGTTCGGCTACTACCTCGCCCAGCGGCGTCAGGGCCGCGGAAACCTCTGGGAGGGCGAGGTGTTCACCGAACTGAAGCCGGTGGAGCACCCGGTGGTGCGGGTGCATCCCGAGAGCGGCCGCAAGGGCCTGTTCGTGAATCCCGGCTTCACCTCGCACATCGTGGGCGTCTCGGAGCACGAGAGCCGGGGGATCCTCGACATCCTCTACGCCCATCTCACCAAGCCCGAGCACGTCGTACGGCACCGCTGGCAGCCGGGTGACGTCGCCCTGTGGGACAACCGCAGCACGGCCCACTACGCCAACCGCGACTACGGCGACCAACATCGCGTCATGCACCGCATCACCCTGCGCGGGGACGCTCCGGTCGGCCCGGCGGCCGCTGCCCGCTGACAGCCGGGGTGCCCGCACGGACCTGCTTCCGGGCCACCGCGCCCGGAAGCAGGCGTGCTCCGGTCACTCGCAGAAGGCGGTGTCCACCGCTGACAGGACTGCCTCCGCTGACCTGTCGGCGTCCCCGAAAGTCCCTGGAAGCGCGGTCACCGCCAGCCCCACTGAACGGCCGTCATCCGTCGCTCCGCCACGCGTCTCGAACCCGTCGATGTCCCCGCCGTGGCCCCAGTACACGCCACCACAGCTCAACGGGATGCTGAAGACACCGAGCCCGTAGCGCCAGCCCGGGAACAGCGGGGCGTTCACCGTCTCGCGCATCTCGGCCAGCTGTTCAGGGGGCAGCAATCTGCCGTCCAGCAGCGCCCGGGCGAACTTCGCCAGATCACTCGGCGTCGAGATCAGCTGACCGGCGGCTCCGCCCCACGACGGATCCATCCTTGTCGCGTCGACGATCTCACCCGTTTCGGAATTTCCGACGGTGTAGCCATGCGGGTGCGGTTCCCGGATGCTCTCATCGCCCGGCTGCGGCCAGTAGGTGTGCCGCAAGCCGGCCTTCCTGATGACGCGTTGGTCTATCTGCTCCTGCACCGGGCGCCCGGATACACGCTCGATGAGAAGGCCCGCCAACAGGTAATTGGTGTTGCTGTACTCCCACTTGGTGCCGGGGGCGAAAACCGCCGGACGAGCCAGGGCCGCGGCGAGCAAGTCGTGCGGCTGGAAGAACTTGTGCTGTACGTTCCGGAAATTCTCCAACCCGATGTGTTCGGTGTAGTTGGGAAGCCCGCTGGTGTGCTGCAACAACTGACGGACAGTGATCTCGCGGCCATCGATGCCCTTGCCGCGTACCAGGTTGGGCAGATAGCGCTCGATGGACGCGTCCAGATCGACCTTCCCCTCGGCCACCATCTGAAGGACCACCACCGCGGTGAAGCTCTTGGTGTTACTGCCTGCGCGGACATAGCCGTCATGCGGGACCGGAACCTGCTTTCCCAGCCGGGCGGAACCGGCGACCAGAGACGTCGTTCGCCCGTCCTTGCTCACCCACGCGAGTGCGCCCGGGAACCTTTCGTCCCTCACCAGCGAGTGGAGACTTTCCTGTAACGCCAGGTCCTTCGACGAATCCGCCACCGCCACATGGGTAACGGCAGTACCCATCAGGCCGGCCGCAGTCAAGGCCAATAGATTCTTCCGCAGCTTCGTCCGGGTGGCCCTCTGCATCGATACTCCCTCTCCGTCCAGATCAACACGTGAAACGATGCCTGGATACGGCACGGAGGGCAGTCGTGCTGCCCTCCGCATCCCGGGTGTATGTGGGACCACTCTGTCGGCGGCGGTCGTGCGCGGCCTGGGTGTAATGCCGGCCGCGGACACCTCGCCGCGAATCAGGGCTACGACGCGGGGTGTACGTTGCGCGCCGTGAAGGCGTACGTCCCCGATGGAACGCGGTAGACGGCCCGGTCGCCGTCGACGCGCTGGAACTGCGCGCCCTCGGGGGTCGCGTGCACGGTGCGGTCACCCGTCGGCACGCGTACCTCGGCCGTGGTGTTCGGGGGAATCTCGACCGTGAGCCGGAAGGTGCCCTTGTCGAGGGTCCATTCCGTTGCCGCCCTGCCGTACGGGGTCTGGTAGCTCCCTTCGACGTGGTCGAGGTCGCCGACGACGCGTGGATCGATCACCAGGTCGCGGTAGCCGACGGAGCCGGGGGCCTGCCGGATGCCGGCCAGGCCGCTGTGGAACCACTCCTCGATCTGCAGCAGGATCATGTGGTTCTTCGAGGCGCCGATGTCCCACTTCTCGGGGATGGTCGTCAGGCCGCCGGGGTTCGCCGTGGTCGGTGCCATGAAGAAGCCGTAGCTGGGCCGGGTGTCTTCCTGGAGCACGTCCCACAGCACGTCGTCGCGGCCACCGGCCGTCAGAGCGCGCACGGTCGGAGCGAGTCCTATGGTGCCGCCGCTGAAGTGTGGCCCACCGCCGAACGGCTGGAAGCCGTGGATCAGCTCGACGAGTGCGTCGAGGACCCGCTGGCGCTCGCCTTCGGGGACCAGCCCTTCGTCGAGCGCGAGGGCCTGGGCGGCCTGGGTCGCGCCGGTGGTGCCCGCGTCGCCCTGGCTGGTGTAGCGGCCGAGCGCGGAGTTGTAGAACGCGGTGTTGAAGGCCTCCTTGATGGCGGCCGCGAGGTCGCGGTACTCGCGCGCGTCCGCGTCCCGTCCCAACAGGGCGGCCATCCTCGCCATCCGGTCGGCGACCTGGTGGTACCCCCAGGTCCCGGTGATACGGCCGGAAGTGGGTTCGGCCGCGATCCAGTCCGCCAGCGCGACGTCGACGGTGTGGGCGTCGGCGCCCGTGCCCGCCTTCCTGGTCCTGATGTAGTTCACGAACGCCTGCATCTGGGGGTAGTACCGGGCCATCGTCGAGGTGTCGCCGTAGGTCTCGTACAGGAACCAGGGCGCCAGGACGATTCCGTTGCCCCAGTTGATCTCGTCGCCGAACCGGCCGAGGTAGCCCCAGTCGTACACCGGCGCCTTGAGCGCGACGTTGCCGATGTTGTCGCCGGCCTTGGACTGGCCCTCCGCCAGGTGGCGCTGCATGGTGCGCAGGTAGGCGGCGTAGCCGAAGTTGCGGTGCAGGGAGGCGAAGGGCTGTAGGTAGTCCGCGGGGTACGCGAGCTTCTCCCGTCCGGGGCAGTCGGTGAACGTCGACATCGTGTTGCTCATGATCGAGTAGCGGGACATGCGGTGGACGCGGTTGACCCGGTCGTCGGAGGTCCGGAGGTGGCCGGCCACCGGGGTGTCCGCGTGCAGCTGCAGACCCGTGATCATCTCGGTCGTCGGCCGGTAGTCCTCCGGCAGGCCGGTCACCTGGACCCACTGCATGCCGAAGTAGTGGAAACGGGGCTGCCAGCGCTCGCCGTCAGGGTCGCCGTGGGTGGTGTACGAGGCGAAGACGTCGGTGCCCCGGCGTCCGCCGCCGCCCATGATGGACGCCTGGTCGACGGTGCCGTCGGCGGCCAGCGACTCGGCCGGGAGCATCTTGATCGTCGTACCGGCCGGCACACCGCCGTCGACGCTGAGCTGCGGCCAGCCCGCGAAGGCCTGACCGAAGTCGAACACCCACACGCCCGGCCGGGGCTGTGTCACGCCGACCGGACGGATCCGGTCCATGACCTTCACGGGCTCGCCCGCCCGCCAGACGAGATCGGTCGTCAGGTTGGGAGGCGGGGCGATACCCGCGTCGAGCCACCCGACGGGCGAGCCGTCGCGGCGCTTCGCGGTCGCGCCGAGGTCGGCGCCGGGAGCGGTCCATCCGGGCTGCTCGCGGCGGGAGTCGTAGTCGGAGCCCGAGTACCAGTTGGCGGTCGTCGTCGCGCCGAGCGCCGCCCGCCACGTCCGGTCGCTGACGATCGACTCGGTGGAGCCGTCGGCTCTCGTGATCTCCAGCCGGGCGATCAGGCGGGGCGTCACGGCGGCGCCGGCGCTCGGATCCGTACTGGCGAGGGAGTTACCGGATCCGGTGACCTCGGCGTCCGCCGCGTGGGCCGCGTTCAGAGGCGGCTCGAATCCGATACCCGTACCCTCCGGGCCCTCGGTGCCGATCGCGGTGATCGTACGGGACTCCAGCCGCTCACCGCCGTCGCCCGCATCGACGTTGATCGTGCCGCCGACGTGGTAGCCGGTCACGCTGCTCACCTTGACGGCGCCGTCCCCGGCGGCGGCCGGTGCGGCCAGTGTCCCGCTGCCCTTGAACTGGCTCTCCCACCAGCTGTACGGGGCCGTGCGACCGGTCGCCGGGTTGGTGACCGAGCGTGTGACCAGGGCGGTTCCGTGGCCCAGTTCGACGCCCAGGGTGTTGGCTCCGGGGCGGATCAGGTGCGTCACGTCATGGACGCGGTACTCCGTGGAGAGCTGGTAGTTGGAGTTGCCGGGCGCGAGCACCTCGTCGGTCACGGCCTTGCCGTTGAGCATGGCGTGGTGGAGGCCGACCCCCGACAGGTACAGGCGGGCCTTGGTCACCCCCGCCGCCTTCCGCCGGCCCGCCGTGAACGCACGCGCGAAGACCGGCAGCGGATCCCCGACGTCCCGGCCGGGATGCTCGATCCACTGGGCCGTGCCCCAGTCGCCACGCTTGAGCAGTCCCATCTCCCATGAGGCGGGACGGCTCCAGTCCGTCACGTCACCGTGTGTGCTCCAGACCCTGACCTGCCACACGACCGACTGACGGGAGCGCAGCGCATCCCCGCCCCAGGGAATGTCGGTCTGCGCGTCCGAGCGGACTTTGCCGGAGTCCCACAGGTACCGACCGCCGGCCAGTTCGCGGGTGCTGCGTGCCGCCCGGATCCGGTACGCGGCCTGTCGCCATCCAGCCGGAGCATGGGTGACGTGCCAGCTCAGCCGGGGCGTCGGGTCGTCGACGCCGAGCGGCTCGTCGCTGCGGCCGTTGACGGCGAGGTGCTCGACCGTCGCTCGACGGGGTCCGGCAGCGGCGGCCGGGTCGGCGGTCGCGAGGGGCAGCGCCAATCCGGCCGTACCTGCTACGACGGTCCCGATGACTTGCCTGCGGCTCAGGTCACCGTGCTGCTCTGCGGACATGCCTCACTCCTCGATGGCTGTAGCGGGGGTCGCGGTCAGACGGGCTGCGGTCGCTCCGGCAGCGGTCACGAACCGGCCTTGTATTCGGTGTCCATGTCGCGGAGGAGTTCGCGGGGCGTCGACTGCCCGCTGAAGATCTCCTGGAGGCCGCTGAGCATGGTCTGCTGCACCTTGGCGTTGGGCCACAGCTGGTCCATGAACGGCACCGTGCGGTCTCCCTCGATGAACGTGGACAGTTCGGTCAGGGACGGGTCGACCTCATGGCCCGTGTCGGGCAGGGAGGGCAGACTTCCCTGCTTCTTGACGAAGAGGTTCATGCCCTCGGGCGACATCACGAAGTTCACGAACTTCAGGGCCAGTTCAGGGTTCTTCGCCTTGGCGTTGACGCCGTAACCGGCCCCGGCGGCGGCCGGGATGAGGGTCTGGGACGGGTCGTCGGTCGCCGGCAACGCCTTGAAGGTGAAGGTGCCCTTGGGGTTCTTGCCCTTGAGAAGGGCGATCACCCAGTTGCCCTGGACGATGCCGAGGGTCTTGCCGGTGGCGGCGAGTTGCTGACTGGCCTCGTAGTTGGTGCCCAACGGGTTCTTCTGGAAGCAGCCCGTCTTCTCCATCGTCAGGTACTTGTCCAGAGCGGTCGTCCACGGTGACTTCGCGAACGTGGCCTGTCCCGCCTGCATCTTCTGGTCGAAGTCGCGATCGGAGCCGTACACGGTCGTGGCGACCCAGGGCGTACTGCACCAACTGGGTCACCCAGTTGTCCTGGTTGCCCAAGGCGAAGGCCGGAGTGCCCTTGGCCTTCGCGTCCCGGCAGAACGCGAGCAGTTCGGTCCAGGTCTCCGGCGGTTTGAGTCCGGCCTTCGCCATGGCCTGCTCGTTGTAGACCGCGCCGATGCCGTTCTGCCCGAAGACGGCGTTGTACGTCTTCCCCTCGTACTGGGCCACGCTTTTGACCGCGTCCGGCAGCTTCGCCGCCCAGGCCTGGTCGGAGAGGTCACGCAGATAGCCCGGCTTGGCGAGGACATAGGTGGCGCCGGGGTTGCCGTCGCCCGGCCACACCGACATCACATCGGGTGCGGTGCCCGAGGCCAGCTGGGTGCGGATCTGCTGCTGGTACTGGTCCGCGCCGCTGGTGGTGTAGCGGACCTTGACACCCGGGTTGGCCTTCTCGAACGCCTTGACGACATCCTCGACCGACCCCTGGTCGATCGAGGCGAGCGTCAGCGTCTTCGAGCCGCCCCCCGAGCCCCCGGCTTCGGTGCCGCCGCTGCAGCCGGCGGCGGCAAGGAGCACGACGGTCGTCAGAGAGGCGACGACGGCCGGGACGGTGCGTGTGTTCATGATCTCTCCTTGGAGGAGGCGGCTTGGCGGACGGTGCGGGTCATCCCTTCAGCCCGCCCGCGAAGCCGTTGATGATGCTGCGCTGCAGCAGGAAGTAGACGATCAGGACCGGCAGGATGCTGATCACGAGCGCGGCGAAGATGAGGTTCCAGTCGGTGACGTACTGACCGACGAAGCCGGCGATGGCGACCGGCATGGTCTGCTGGGCGCTGCCGCTCAGATACAGCAGCGGGGTGAAGAAGTCGTTCCACACGGTCACCGTGTTGAGCACCAACGCCGTGACCGTGATGGGCTTCAGCATCGGCAGCACCACTCGCCGGAAGGCCTGCAGTGGTGTGCAGCCGTCGATCAGGGCCGCGTCCTCGAAGTCCCTGGGCAGGGCGCGCAGGAAGCCGACGTACAGGAAGACGGTGAACGGCACCTGCAGTCCGGAGTAGAAGAGGACCAACGCCCAGGGGGTGCCGAGCAGGCCGAGGTCGCGCAGGGTCTGGTAGAGCGGAAGCGAGGCGAGCTGGAAGGGCAGCAGCAGTCCGAGGAGGACGAGCAGGTAGGTGCCGCGTGACCAGCGGGCCGTGACGCGGGCCAGCGGATAGGCCGCCAGCGAGGAGATGGCCAGCACGACGACGACGCTGCAGACCGTCACCAGCACGCTGTTGGCCAACGCGCCGCCCAGCGAACCCTGTTGCCAGGCCTGGGTGAAGTTGTCCAGAGTCGGCGAGCTGGTCGGCCGGATCGGTGAGGAGGAGTCCGAGGACGGCCGTACGGCCAGGTTGACCAGGACGTACAGCGGGAAGGCCACGAACAGGGCGGCGGCGATCATCGCCAGTTCCAGGGCGAACGTGCGGCGGCGGTAGCGGATCATGACGCGGCCTTCTCGTTGCGGGAGAGCAGCAGGTACTGCCCCGTGGAGGCGACCGCCACGATGATGGTCAGGACGACCGCGAGGGCGATGCTGTAGCCGAACTCGCCGAGGGTGAACGCGTCCTTGTAGATCAGCGTGGAGATCGTGTCGGTCGCGTGCCCGGGCCCTCCGCCCGTCAGCGCGTACACCTGGTCGAAGAGCTTGATGCCGCCGATGATCGACAGCATCAGGTTGATCGTGAGGGCGGGGGCCAGCAGCGGGCGGGTCACCGACCAGAAGCGTCGGACCGGGCCCGCGCCGTCCATCTCCGCGGACTCGTGGATCTCCTTGGGAACCGACTGGAGCCCGGCCAGGAAGATCACCATGGAGTATCCGGCGTACTGCCACACGACGACTCCGACGACGGTCCAAAGGGCGAGGTCGGGATCTCCCAGCCAGTCCTGTTCCCAACCGTCCAGTCCGACCGCGCCCAGCAGACTGTTCACGGCGCCGTCCGGGCCGAGCAGGTTGCGCCACAGGTAGGCGGTCACGATCGGGGTGACCACCGCCGGGGCGAACAGGAACACCCTGAGCAGGTTCCGGGACTTGATGGCCGAGTTGACGCCGAGGGCCAGGACCAGCCCCACGGCGTTCTGCACGATCGTGATCGCCACGGCGATCAGCAGGGTGTGCCAGACGGCCTGCCTCGCGTCGGCATCGCTCAGCATGGCGGAGAAGTTGTCCAGGCCGACGAAGGAGAAGTCGGGGTTCAGTCCGTCCCAGTCGGTGAACGCGTAGTACACGCCGCGGACACTCGGCACCAGTACGACGAAGGCGAACAGCAGCAGGGCCGGCAGCACGAACCACCAGGGCGGCGCGTTGCGCGCACGACGGACACGCGTCACGGGAGCCGGAACCGGGGCGCGGCCGCGGTCCGCAAGCCGGTCGTGTGGAGCGAGGGTCACAGGCGGACCTACTTCCTTGAAACGTTTCACGCAGTCGCCGACTCGAGAACGGTCGGCTTGACGTCATGAGAGGGCGGTGCCATGTGCCGGGTGTCGGCGGGCACCGGGGCGACGTCCGGCGTCGGCCTGCCGTCGCCGGATGCGGTTTTGGGTAACGTTTCCCATCGGGTGCTGCCAGACCCTAGAGAGCCACCACCGTGACGTCAAGATGTCGGGCAAGCTGGGAGATTGTTACGTCGTCCGGGCGGCCGAGGCCTCGACGAGTGCTGGGCCGGGGGGCACCCACCTACCCTCGCCGCACAGTTCACTCCTACACTCCCCGATAACGTTCCCCATCATCGGAGGGCACCGGATGGAGCCGCCAGCACCGCAGCGCCGTGTCACCATCGTCGATGTCGCACGGCACGCCCAGGTGTCCACCACCGCCGTCTCGAAGGTGCTGCGCAACGCCTACGGAGCCAGCCCCGAGATGCGCGCGAAGGTGCGCCGGGCGATCGACGAACTGGGATACCGGCCCAACGCGGCCGCACGCGGCCTGCGCGGCCAGACGTACACCATCGGTGTGATGCTGCCCGACATCCGCAACCCGTTCTTCCCCGAGATCCTCGACGGCATCACCGACCATCTCGCGGAGACCGACTACCAGGTCTTCCTCGGGCCCGGCGGCTGCAACGACGAGAAGGCGGAAGCGCGTGTCACGGACGCCATGATCGACCGCGGGATGGACGGCATCATCCTGATCGCACCCGTGTCGTCGCGCGCCCGCCTCGAACGCATCGCCTCCGCCGTACCGGCCGTGGTCGTCGGCCGCCACGGGCATTCCACGGTGTACGACACCGTGACGGACGACGACGTGGCGGGCGCGGCCATGCTCGTGGGTCATCTCGTCGACCTCGGCCACCGCCGGATCGCCCACATCGAGCACCACGAGACCGACCCGACACGCATCGCGGAGATGCCCAACGCCCAGCGCGCGGACGGCTATCGGCATGCCATGCGGTCCCTCGGTCTCGCGGAGGAGATCGACATCGTCTCCACCACTTACACCCAAGAGGGCGGATACGAGGGCGCGAAGCAACTGCTCGCCCGCCCGCGCCGGCCGACTGCCGTCTTCGCCGGCGCGGACATCGTCGCCATGGGGGTGCTGGAGGCCCTGACCGAGGCCGGGCTGTCCGTTCCCGGTGACATCTCGGTGGCAGGCTACGACAACACGACCTTCGCCTCCTTCGGCCCGATCTCCCTCACCAGCGTCGACCAGGCCGGCCACGAGATCGGCGGGAACGCGGCGCGACTCCTCCTGGAGCGGATCGCCGACCGTCGGAAGGCACCGGTACAGGTCAAGCTCTCACCCACTCTGGTGCCGCGGCGGACCACGGCTCCCCCTCCGGCGTAGACCTGCGACACCGGGGCGAGGAGCGCGGCGGCGGTCGCTCCGAGTCCGCCTACGCCGTTTCTCCCAGGAGTCGGCGCAGCCAGCGCAGCTTGGCCGCCCGGGCATCCACGGAGAGGGCGGCTTCGGGTACCAGGCTGTCGAACCCGTGGAAGCCGCCCGGCCACACATGCAGCTCGGCGATGCCGCCCGCCTGCCAGATGCGGCTGGCGTAGGCGACGTCCTCGTCGCGGAAGGTCTCCGCCGAGCCCACGTCGATGAACGCCGGGGGAAGCCCGGACAGGTCGTCCGCGCGAGCGGGCGCGGCATAGGGCGAGACGTCCGCCGTGCCACGCGCCTCGCCCAGCAGCGCGCCCCATCCGGTCTCGTTGGACGTGCGGTCGAACACGCCCAGGCCCGCCATCTGGTGGGCGGACGGGGTGTCGTTACGGTCGTCCAGCATCGGACACATCAGCATCTGCCCGATGGCGCGCGGGCCGCCCCGGTCGCGGGCCAGCAGCGCGACCGCCGCGGCGAGGCCGCCGCCCGCGCTGCCGCCCACCAGGATGACGCGGTCCGGATCGCCGCCGATCTCCTTCGCGTGCTCGGCCGTCCACAGCAGGCCCGCGTAGCAGTCCTCCACCGGAGCGGGGTGCGGATGCTCGGGCGCGAGCCGATACTCGACGGACACCACGACCAGTCCCAGTTCCTCGGCCCAGTCGAGGGGCACCCCCAGCCGATGGGTGCCGGTCACCATGCCGCCGCCGTGGATGTTGTAGACGATCGGGCGTGGCTCGGTCACGCCGGTGGGCCGGCAGATCAACAGCGCGACTTCCGGCGCGCCCGGTGGCCCCGGAACCGTCCGCTCCTCGACCTCGAAGAGACCGTCACCGGCCAGCTCCTCGTTCGTCGGAAGCGGCGGCATGCCGGTCGGCAACTGCCGCCCGGCCGGGATCATGTCCGGGGTGATCGTCGGCGGCAGCCACTCGTTGATCGCGTCGAGACGCGCGGCGATCTCCGGATCGAAGGGCGGCGGAGTCATGACCATCGGGGTCTCCTGGTGGTGGATGCGCGGCTGAGTGGAAGCGGCGTGCGCGTTCGCGGACAGGGGCGGTGGGGCGATCTGTGATCGGCTGGGGGAAGGACGGAAGCTGTGCGGTGCTGAGCCCGTACGGCGGTCCGCTTCGGTGGACCGCATGGGCAGGCCAGCTCGACAGTCGCAACCTGTGCCGTGCGGAACCGGTACGCCGGACCGGCTCGGCGGGCTTCGCGGAGTCGCCACGGGGAGCCCGCTCCACGACCGACCGTACGGAGGACCAGTCACCGCCGTCGACCTGCGTGGGGGCCGACCACACGGCTGTCTTCCTGGGTGTGGCGAATGCGGCCGTCCCGGGTGTCGTCGGCTCGGGTCGGGCGGCCGTGGGGTGCCGGTGGGGGAAGTCGCCCTGCCACACGTTCATCCGGGGACGGCCGCCCGGCTCGAGTCGGCGTGGATCGTCAGCACGGGCGGGGGGGGGTGTTGGGGGGGGGGGGGGGGGGGGGGGGGGGGGGGGGGGGGGCCCCCCCCCCCCCCGCCCCCCGACCCCCCCCCCCCCCCGCCCCCCCGCCCCCCCGGCCGCCCCCCCCCCCACGGCCCTTCAGCGGCCCAGCCACGCCTTGACCTTGTCGGGGTTCGCCTCGACCCACTTCTTCGCCGCCGCCTCCGGTGTCATTTTGTCCACCGCGATGTACTTGGCGACGGTGTTCTGGTCGCTGTTGGTCCACTTGAATTTCTTCACCAGGTCGTACGCCGGGCTGTCGGACTTCGCGAACCGGGTGCTGACGATCTTGTCGAGGTCGAACACGGGGTAGTCGCAGGCGACCTTGGCCGGGTCCGCGTCGCAGCCTGCCGTGTGCTTCGGCAGCTCGATGTGGACGAGCGGCACCTCCGAGAAGAACCACTGCGGCTCGTAGAAGTAGCCGATCATCCACTTCTTGTTCTTCTCGGCGTCCCGGAACGCCTGGATCAGCGCGGTCTCGCTGCCCGCGTACACCACCTTGAAGTCCAACTTCAGGTTCTTCACCAGGGACTCGTCGTTGGTCTGGTACGACGGGTCGCCGTCGAGGAGCTGGCCCTTGCCGCCCGATTCGGAGGTCTTGAACCTGGCGGCGTACTTGTTGAGGTTCTTCCAGTCGGTGATGTCCGGGTGCTGCTTGGCGATCCACGGGGGGATGTACCAGCCGATGACGCCCTTGTTGCCGGTCGAGCCGAGGTTGACGGCGGTCTTCTGCTCGGTGATGTACTTCTTCTTCAGGTCGTCGTGGCCCCAGTTCTCCACGATGGCGTCGACCTCGCCCGTCTCGAACCCCTGCCAGCCGATCTCCGCCTTCAGGTCCTTCTTGACGACCTTGCAGCCGAGTTCCTTCTCCGCGACGTGGGCGACGACCGCCGCGTCGGCCTCGTAGCCCACCCACGGGTTGACCGCGAGGTTGAAGGTGCCGCACTTGCCCGAACCGTCGCCGCCCGCCGCGGCGTCGTCGCCGACCTTCGCCCCGCCGCAGGCGGTCAGGGTGAGACCGAGTACGGCCATCCCCGCCGCGCCGCGACGCCGGTGTCCTGCTCGCTTTGCCATGGTCCTGCTCCTTATAGGGGTCACGTCATGTCCAGGGCGCACCGGAAGCCCACGTTCCCGGTGGCCGAGTCCGGGAAGAGGCCCTGCCGCGCGGCGACCCGGTAGCGGCGGCAGTAGGAGGCATGGCAGAGGTAGGAGCCGCCCTTGGCCACGCGCTCCCCGCCACCCGAGGAGAAGGGGGCCTCGTCACCCGGGGAGAAGGGGTCCTCGCACCATTCCCAGACATTGCCGGTGGCGTTGTGGAGGCCGAAGGCGTTGGGCTCGTAGGCGTCGACCGGGCAGGTGCCGTACCAGCCGTCGGCCGTGGGGTGCCGGTGGGGGAAGTCGCCCTGCCACACGTTCATCCGGGGACGGCCGCCCGGCTCGAACTCGTCGCCCCAGGGGAACACCTTCGCGTGCAGCCCTCCTCGGGCGGCGCGTTCCCATTCCGCCTCGGTGGGCAGACGTTTGCCGGCCCAGGCGCAGTAGGCGCGGGCGTCGTCCCAGTCGACGTGGACGACCGGATGGTCCGCCCGGTCCTCCCAGGTGGAGTGCGGTCCGTCGGGGCGGCGCCAGTCGGCGCCCTCGACCTGTCGCCACCAGGGCGCGGCCGCCACGGCACGGGTGGGCGGGAAGTCGTCCGGGAGCAACCCGGCGAAGACGAACGACCATCCGATGCGCTCGGCGGAGGTGCGGTACCCGGTGTCGGCGGCGAACCGCGCGAACTGCGCGTTGGACACCGCGCAGGCGTCGATCCAGAAGGCGTCGACGTACACCGTGCGCACCGGGCCCTCCCCGTCGGCCGGGTAGGCGTGCATGTCCTCGCTGCCCATGAGGAACTCACCCGCGGGGACGGCCACCATGCCGTCGGGTGTCGCCCGGCGAACGGCGGCCGGTGCAGGCTCCACCCGGTCCACGCCCCGACCGCCGGACGGTGCGCAGCAGCTCACTGGGCCCCCATGACGCGCCGGTGCAGTCCGCCGTCGTACTCGGACGACTCGGCGCTGCGGTCGTCCAGGTCGATGCGCACCGTGTGGATCGTCCCGGTGAACTCGTTGTCGAGCACCGGGTAGTCGTCGGTCACCGGTGTGCCCAGGTCCACTCCGACGTCGAGTGTCTCGTCGAAGGAGAAGTAGTACGGGATCGTCCGCTCGACCCGTCCGGTCGCGTGCTTCTCACCGTCCACCAGGAGCACGGCCGTCCCGCCCTTGCCGAGTCCTGCGCCGTCGTAGTCGAACTCGAGCCGGATCTCGTACCGCCCGGGTGCCAGGGGTTCGCCGCCGCGCACGGTGTACAGGTCCATCCCGAAGTAGTTGTAGGCGTAGGCCGGCCTGCCCTCGGTGAAGTACAGGGACCAGCCGCCGAATCGGCCGCCCTGCGCGATGATCACGCCCTCGGCCGCCGCCCGGGGCAGCTCGATGTCGGCCGTGATGCTGTGCGAGCGGTTCTTGACGTTGAGTGTGGTCTCCTCGGTGAACCGCCGCATGCCCGCGCGGTAGGTGACGGAGGTGCGGTCTCCGAGCAGATCGATACGGCCTGCCATGGCCGGGTTCTCCCGCTCGGTGACGCGGTCGTCCAGGGGGAAGACCTGGTACTTCGCCGCTTCGATCAGGAACAGGTCCTGCAACCGGCGCAGTTTCGCCGGGTGTTCGGCGGCGAGGTCGTGCGCCTGGCTCCAGTCCGTGTTCAGGTCGTAGAGCTCCCAGACGTCGTCGGCAAACCTGCGATCCCCCTCCGGCACCATCTCCCAGGGGATGCCGTGCCGGGTGACCGCCATCCAGCCGTCGTGGTAGATGCCACGGTTGCCGCACATCTCGAAATACTGGGTACGGCGGTGCTCGGGGGCCCGGGGATCAGCGAGCGTGGGCCGCATGCTCGTGCCTTCGATCGGCTGCTGCGGCACACCGTCCACGCTGAACGGCGCCGGGACTCCCGCGCAGTCCAGGATGGTCGGCAGGACGTCGATCACGTGCGAGAACTGGTGCCGGAGTCCGCCGCGCTCGGCGACCCCGCGCGGCCAGTGCAGGATCATGCCGTCCCGGGTGCCGCCGAAGTGCGAGGCGACCTGCTTGGTCCACTGGTAGGGGGTGTTCAGCGCCAGGGCCCAGCCCGCCGGGGCGATGGGGTAGCTGAGCGGACCGCCGATCTCGTCGATGTGGTCGATCATCTCGTCGGGGTCGTCCACGATGCCGTGCCCGAGCCGGTGCTCGACGATCGTCCCTTCGATGCCGCCCTCGCCCGAGGCGCCGTTGTCGCCCAGGATGTAGAGGAAGAGCGTGTTGTCGAGTTCGCCGAGTTCCTCCAGCGCGGCGACGAGCCTGCCGACCTGGACGTCTGCGTGTTCGGTGAAGGCGGCGAACGTCTCCATGAACCGGGCCGACAACCGGCGCTGGTTGTCGGTGAGTTCGTCCCAGTGGGGCACGCCCTCGGCCCAGGTCGCGAGTTCGGTCTCCGGGGGTACGACGCCGAGTTCCTTCTGCCGCTCAAGGGTCACCTCGCGCTGCCGGTCCCAGCCGTGGTCGAAGCGTCCGCGGTACTTCTCCTGCCATTCCCGGCCGACGTGCAGCGGCGCGTGCGCGGCACCGAGCGCGAGGTAGGTGAAGAAGGGCCGGTCCGGGGTCAGTGTGCGCTGGGTGCGCACCCAGTCGACGGCGTGGTCGACGAGGTCCTCGGAGAGGTGGTAGCCGTCCTCGGGCCGGCGGTCCGGCTCGACGGGCGTGGTGCCTTGGTACAGCAGGGGGTACCAGTGGTTCATCTCGGCGCCCATGAAGCCGTAGAAGGTGTCGAACCCCTCCCCCGTCGGCCAGCGGTCGAACGGCCCGACCGCGCTGATCTCCCGTGGCGGGGTCTGGTGCCACTTGCCGAAGGCGGCCGTGCTGTAGCCGTTGCATTGCAGGATCTGCGCCATGGTCGCCGCGCTGCGCGGCCGGAACCCGTTGTACCCGGGGGCCGCGGTGGTCATCTCGGTGGTGCCGCCCATGCCGACCGAGTGGTGGTTGCGCCCGGTCAGCAGGGCCTGCCGGGTCGGCGAGCACAGGGCTGTCACGTGAAAGCGGGTGTAGCGCAGGCCGTGGTCCGCGAGCCGCTCGGCGGCCGGCATCTCGCACGGTCCGCCGAAGGCGCTGGACGTACCGAATCCGAGGTCGTCGACCAGCACGATCACCACGTTGGGTGCGCCCTCGGGAGGCGGGACCGGGCCGACGGGGGTGAAGGCGGTCTCCTGGTCGTGGACGTCCATCGCGGTCGTCAGGGGCCGGCGGGTGTCGGGCCGCGGAAGTATGTGCCGTCCGCCCTCGAACTCAGTCATGCACTTCTCCGATTCGGTGCCCGGCAAGAAATTTGACACGCTCTTGTCGCGGCCGAATTTCCGCTGTAACACAACGAGCTCTCCACCAACTCGCCCTCAGCAGAACCGAAATACCGCTGGCCTGCGACGCGATCAAAGTGTCAGTCGCCCACGAACCCCGTCAACAAGGTGCGTTGAATTCCCGCGAACCGGTTTTGAATGAAGGGCATAGAAATCATCTATACCCGCAGCGATATCAGTCCTGGGCGGGTGCGGACGCCAGGTCCACGAACGCCTGGGCGGCCGGTGACAGCGGCCCCGACCGCCACACCAGTCGGCCGTGGCGCAGCAGCCGCGGCCGGTGGGACAGCATCCGCGCGCCGCGCAGCGCCGCGTCCCGGGCCATGGAGGCGGGCAGCAGGGAGGCGCCCACACCGGAGAGGACCAGCGGCACTATCATCGCGCGGTGCGCGGTCTCCACCGCGATCCGCGGTACGACGCCCAGCGCGGTGCACAAGTCGTCCACCGCCGCCCGGGTCTCGGTGCCCGGCGGCGTCACGATCAGGTCCAGCGCGGCCAGTTCACGCGAGGTGATGGTCTCGCCCGCCGGGTGCGGGTGATCGGCCGGCAGCACCACGTGCATCTCCTGCTCCGGCAGGTCGATCCCGCGGAGGTCCGCCGTGCTCACCGAGGCGTCCACCAGGCCGAGTTCGCACTGCCCGGCCGCGACCATCTGCGCCACCGCCGGGCCCTGCTCCGGATCGACCACGCGTACGGAGACTTTCGGATGCAGGCGATGAAACCGCCCCAGCAGCTCGGCCAGCGGATCGACCGAGAGGGTCGTCTGGGAGACGATGTCGAGACGGCCACCGCTGAGCCCGAGGACCTCCCGGACCAGCGAACGGGCCGTGGACAGGTCACGCAGTACCTGCCGCGCCGGCTGGACCAGGGCCTCGCCCGCCGCCGTGAGGGCGACGCCGTGCGGGAGGCGGTGAAAGAGTTTTCCGCCGCATTCCCGCTCCAGGATACGAATCGCATGCGACAGCGACGGTTGCGCGACATGGAGCGCAATGGCAGCGGCCGTGAATCCGCCGTGCTCGACCACAGCGATGAAGTATTCCAGCTGGCGTCGTTCCATCGGGTCTCCGCGCATCCCAGGGCCGTGGCACGCCCCGTTCGCGCAAGTGACGGGAACAGTTACTGCTGGCCGAGCCGTCTCGGTGAGCCTTCGCGGGAAGTATCACACGCTCACTCGTGCGGCTTCGCCTCCCGCATTCAGGGTGCGGCCGAGAAGGGGCAGCAGGCGGTCCCAGTGAAGCTGCGCCGCGGCGGGGTTGAAGGCATCGGTGTCGGACATGGTGAAACCGTGGGCGGTGTCGGGGTAGATCTCCGAGGTGTAGCCGACGCCCGCCGCGTCCAGGGCCTGGTTGAGCTCGCCGAGGGCCTCGGGCGTCAAGTCGCTCTCGGCGTGGCCGAAGTGGACCTCGGCGGTGAGCCTGGAGAGGCTGTCGGGTCCGTCGACGCCCACCGGCCCGTGGAACGCGGCGAGGGCGGCTACCTTCCCGGGGTGGGCCGCGGCGGTGCGCGTCGCCAGGAGGCCGCCGATGCAGTAGCCGGTCACCGCGACCGGTCCGGCGCTGACCTCGGGCTGAGCGGTGAGGAACTTGAGATAGGCGTCGGCGTCGCTCAGGACACGTTCTGTGGTGTGCGCCTCGATCAAGGGCATCAGCTGGGCGAAGACGGCGGGCCGGTCCTCTTCTCCGATGTGTTCGGGAAGTTCGATGACCGGTGCCGGGCCGTGCCGGTAGAAGAGGTTGGGGACGATCACGTAGTACCCGTGCCCGGCCAGTTCGCGGGCCATGTCCCGCAGCACGGGCCGGATCCCGAAGCCGTCCGCGTACATCAGCACCCCTGGGTGCCGCCCGCCACCGTCGGGGAAGGCGGCGAGCGCGTCGGCCTGTCCGTCCGCGGTGGGGATCTGCAGCATCTTGGTGGGCATGAACTCTCCTGTCGTGGTTGATGTGTCGAGCCTGTGATCAACACGACGGAGGCGGAGCCCGCGCACCGGCCCAAGACCCTCGATCCCACAGCGGGCCGACAGCGGCCCGTACGGCGCTCAGGAGAGCACCGGGTCACCAATCCGTGTGTGGCGCGATGCCGTCCCGGTAGTCATGGCTGCACAACGTAGTCCACGACCCCCTCCAGGACAACGCGGTGCACGTCGGCGGTCAGCAACAGCCGCACGTGTCCGCCTCGGTGCCGTCGGCCGGTACCGCTGCGACGGTGGGCGCGCAGCAGCCCTTGCCCTGCCAGGCGTCGCGGCCTTCTTTGACGGCGATGGCGGCGATGACGAGGGCGGCGACGGGGTCGGCCCAGGACCAGCCGAGGGTCGCGTTGAGGACCAGTCCGACGAGGAGGACGGCGGACAGGTACGTGCACAGCAGGGTCTGCTTGGAGTCGGCGACGGCGGAGGCCGAGCCGAGTTCGCGACCGGCTCGGCGCTGGGCGGCTGACAGGAACGGCATGATCGCCAGGGAGAGGGCGGCGATGACGATGCCGGGGACCGATCGCTCCGCTTCGCCGGTGCCGATGCCTGTGAGCGCGCGGACGGCGTCGACGGTGACGTACGCGGCGAGTGCGAAGAAGGAGACGGCGATGATCCGCAGGGTGCGCTGTTCGCGTGCTTCGCGGACGGCGTGGTCGCGGGCCGAGAACTGCCAGGCGACCGCGGCGGCCGAGGAGACCTCGATGAGCGAGTCGAGGCCGAAGCCGATCAGCGCGGTGGACGAGGCGAGCGCGCCCGCGGTGAGGGCGACGACCGCCTCGATGACGTTGTAGGTGATGGTGGCCGCGACCAGCAGCCGTATGCGTCTGGCGAGTGCCTCGCGGCGAGCCGAGGGGAGGCCGAGGGACATGGACATCTCGGCGGTCATGGTCAGCAGCAGCCCTTCGTGTCGGCGTCCGGGCAGGTGCGGTCGGTCTCGACGGCGACCACGGCGGTGCGCAGGTCGTCCAGCGCGGCGCCGAGGCGTTCGTCGGCGAGCTCGTAGAGGGTGCGGCGGCCGTCGGGGACGGTGACGACCAGGCCGCAGTCGCGCAGGCAGGCCAGGTGGTTCGACAGCCGCGTGCGGGAGACGCCCAGCGCGTCGGCGAGGTCGGCCGGGTAGGCGGGGGCCTGGCGCAGGGCGAGCAGGATGCGGCAGCGGATCGGATCGGCGAGAGCGCGGCCGAACCGGGCCAGCACCTCGATGTCGGAGGCAACAGTCAGCACACCAAGACAGTACATGATATCCTGAATTCAGGAAATCATGGATCATCGAGATGCGCGCCTCGCCTTCAGAGAGCCAGAGATCCAGAGAGCCACCGTCACTGCTCGGAAGGAGCTAGTCGACCACGAGGCCTCCGGTGAGGTTGAGCTCCGAGGCTGTCATCGTTCGGGCCCAGTCGGATGCGGCGAAGACCGCGGCGTTGGCGACATCGTCGTAGTGCGGGCGCCCGGTCAGCAGCGCTCCTTCAGCGGCCCGGTTCTCCTCACCCGGCGCCGGAGAGCCGGGCGAGAGCAGCCAGACGACCCGCACGCCCTGCGGGCCGAGCTCTGCCGCGAGCTGCCGGCAGACACCGGCGAGGGCGGACCAGGCCATGTGGGAACCGCCCAGGTCGGGGATGGCCTCGCGGCCGCCGCCCATGACCAGAATGACGCCGCTACCCGCCCTGACCATGTGCCGCGCAGCCGCCGTGGCTGTGGTCAGTGTGGTCGTCACCGCCTTCGTGACCGGGCGGAGCACATCCGCCACGGCCATGTCGAGGAGCGGGGTCCCCTGTAGGTCGTCGTTGGACGTGGCGTTGAAGCAGATGTCGATTCCGCGGCTCTGCGCGGCCACCGTGTCGGCATGACGGTCGACGGCGTCGCGGTCCGTCGCGTCCAGTTCGGCGACATGCGCCGTTCCACCGTCGTCCCGGATGCGCCGCGCGACGTCTTCGAGCGGCGGAACCGTCCTTCCTGTGAGATGGACGACGGCGCCCTCACGTGCGAAGCCGCGGGCGACGGCTGCCCCTACCGCTCCGGAACCGCCATGGACGATCGCCGTCCTGTCAGCCAGCAACATGACTTTCTCCTCGTAACAGAGGCCGCTGATTATGCAGACTCGAGCGAAGGACAAAACTCATCGCACGCCGGCCGGCACCCGCGCCTCCAGGGAAGGGCTGCTGCCCAGGGAGGGCTGCTGCTCGCGGAAGATCATCTTCACCAGGTTCATGATGACGAAAGTCCACAGCGCCCGCCGTGGGCATCAGGCCCGCGGACGGCATCCGCGGTTCTGAGCACCAGGTCGTGATCACGTGTCAGCTGGGGCCGCAGCGTCAGTCCACCGTCTGGGCCCGCGCAGCGGACGGCCGGGAACACGCAGACGTCCCGGCGGTCGACCAGGTCGCCGGTCACCATCGCCAGGCGGATCTCCGGCCCGCCGTACGCGCTCAGGCCCAGATCCCACAGTGCCTCTCCCCCGGAATGGAGTTCCGCCACCACGTCGACCGGCAGGGTGACGTGGAAGCCGCCGTACTGATCAACGGGACAAGGGGCGTCGACGAGGTGCCCTCCGTTTCCCTGGATCCGGGCCATGAAGCGGTAGTGGTGCGCTCGCGCCGTCGATCCGTGGAGCGCACCCGTCAACCGGATCGCCTTGTCGTCGACTTCGACCGACGAAACCTCCGCGTGCGCCGGACGAAGCCAACTGCGTACAGCGAGCCCTCCCTCTTCCGTGGAGTACGGGATCCAGGTCCGCCCTCCGGCGTGCGCCGGCCGCAGGGCTGCGGGATCGAGCAGGCGCGCGGTCTCGACGAGCCCTGCCCGGACCGGCCGCGAGCTGCCGCCGCCCGTGCGGCCGAGGTACACGTCCCAATCGCCCTCGGCGAGTTCCCAGTGACGCTTGTCGAGGATCGCCCGCACGCGGTCGTCTCCGGCCGTGCCGGGCTGTTCGAGCAGCAGTCGCGGGGTGCCGGCGTCGGTCTCGTTCCGGGGTTTCAGGATCAGTTTCCGTCCACGTGGGGCCAGTTGGTCCGCCGGCGTCTCGAAGGCGAGCGAGCCTCCCGGCAGCACCCGGCAGCTGACCGTGACGGGCCGACCGAGTCGGACCATGCCCAGAGAGCGCGGCAGCGTTCGCCGCCGTGGGCCGGCGGCGGACTTCCATGGCCGACGGATGCCTGCCCTGCGCCCGAGGTCCGCGAACAGTGCCTCGTACTGCGCGGCGATGTGCTCGGGCCGGAAGCGCTCGGTGTTCCGCCGGGCCGCCGCGGCCATCCGCCCGCGCTCGGCCTCGTTCTCGATCAGCCGGCACAGGGCGTCGGCGAGCGCGTGCTCGACCGGGCCGTGGTCCGGGACCAGGAGGCCGTCCTCGCCGTGCGTGATGATCTCGCGCGGCGCGTGGTCGCAGTCGGTGCTGACCACCGGGAGCCCGCAGCTCATGGCCTCCACGACGGACATGCCGGACGGTTCGCCGCTGCTGGACACCACGGCGAGCGCGCCCTTGGCCCACTCCGGCTCCATGGGCGTGCGGGCGCCCATCAGCAGAACGTTGTTGTGCAGGCCGAGTTCCTCGATACGGCGACGCAGCCGCAGCCGCTCCCGACCGCGTCCGTAGATCCGCAGACTCCAGTCCGGGTGGACGGCCGCGACTTCGGCGAACGCGTCCACGAGCCGGTCGTGGCGCTTCACCGGTGTCAGCCGGCCGCCGGCCAGCACGATCCGGGAGTCGCCGGTGGAGGGCTCGACGTCCGGCGCGGGACAGCAGACGGGAATGCCCGTCACCCGCGTCCGCGCGCCGCGGAGCGCCGCGCGGTGGGCCCGTTCGTCGCCCTGGGACAGGGTGACGTAGGCGTCGAGGCGGGCTATAGCCGCGTCCAGGTCACTCAGCAGCGCGGCCCCGTGCGCGTCGCGGCCCGCGTGTTCCCGGCCGACGCGGAGGTAGTCGGTACGGCCGTGCTGGGCCAGGAAGCACACGAGGTACGGGCGCGTGGCGATCACCACGTCGGCGTCGGTGCTCCTCAGGTGTGCGGCAAGGCGTGTCTCGCCGAGCCGGCTCGGCGGTGTCCAGCCGGCATGGACGGGATCATGCGGGCACACGGTTCCTGGAGAACGCTGGTCCGCCGACTCGAACGCTGTCCGCCGGGCGTGGGGACGCAGGTCCACCAGCGTCCGCGTCCTCACCCCGTCCGCCGTCGCGAGGGGCGCCCGGTCGGCGGTCCGGTAGTAGGAGACGATCTCGACCTCGTGACGTGTCGCGAGTGCGGCGGCGAGGTTGTTCGTGGCCCGGGCCGTGCCGCCGACGGTGTAGGCGTTGTGGAGCAGGAAGGTGATCTTCACGGGTCTCGTCAGTCGCTCGATGGGCCGATCCGGCAAGCCGGGTGGGGCAGGATCGGAGAAGCGGAAGTCCGGCCCTGGCGGGGGGAGTTCCGGCAGGCCGTGCGGGCGGCGCGGATCGTGTCGGTGCCGTGGTGCACCTCGCCGCCCATGACTCTGCTCATCGGCTCCTCGTGGTCCTGACCCGCACCTCCATCTCACCGGGGCTCGCCGGGGCATTCACTCCGCCGACCAGCGGGAGCACCCCCGCCGACAGGCCGGCATCGGCCATCCGAAAGTGGTACCCGCGCTACGAGGAGCGACTGACGATCACCGGGATCGTGTCGCGGCCGAACGTCTTCCCATCGGACCCACGGGACCCGCGGGACGTCCGGACGGACGCCGGGCCTCGCCCGGCCACGGCGTCCGTGGCGGATACGGCGAGAACGGAGAGCAGGACGAGTGCGCACGCCGGGCCGAGCACGGTCCAGGGCGCCAGTTCCACGTACGGCTGGTTCTCCGACAGCAGGCGGCCCCACTCCGCGGTGGGCGGCTGCTCGCCCAGACCGAGGAAGCCGAGGGAGGCCAGTACGAGGACGGTGGTGGGCAGGCGCAGGAGGGCGTTGCGCAGGACGCCGGGCAGCACGGCGGGGAGCAGGTGGTACCGGAGGAGATAGCCCGGCCCCGCGCCGAAGGAGACGGAGGCGAGCATGTGGCCGCTGGCCCGCTCCTGTTCCAGCAGCGCCGCGGCCTGGGCGGCGTACGGGGTCCAGCCGACCAGGCAGACCGCGAGGGCGGCACCCGAGGCCGACGGGCCGGTCACCGCGGTGGTCAGCATTCCGGCGAGGACCGCCGGCATCGTCGACACCACTTCCGTGAGCCCCGCCCCGACCTGTGCCGCCATGCCGAGCAGCAGCCCGGCGAGCGTGCACACCGCGGTCACCGCGAGGGCCACGCCCACCGTGCGCAGCGCTCCGTGGCCGAGGCGGGCCAGCAGATCGCGGCCGAGTGCGTCGGTACCCAACGGGTGTGCGGCCGACGGCGGGAGCAGTCGGGCCGCCGTGTCCACGTGGAGCGGATCGCGGAGCAGTCCGGCGGTGACCAGCGCGAGCAGGACGAGGCCGCAGGCCACGGCGGCCCAGCGGGTGAAGCGCCCTCGGGAAGCGGCCGGTGCGTGCGGCGCGGGCAGGGCCCCGTCCCGCAGGGCCGGGCCGAGCAGCGCGCGACGCAGGGCCTGGATGAGCAGGCCGGCGACCACGCCGAGCAGGATGAGGGCGAGTGTCGCGGTCTGCAGGGGCGGCAGGTCCTGCGCGATGGCGGCGTCCAAGGCGAGTCGGCCGAGCCCGGGAATGTTGAAGATCTTCTCGACCGCGACGGCGCCACCGACCAGGGCCACGACGGTCGGCAGGAGTTGCGGCAGCACCCCGGCGAGCGCGCGCCGCAGCGCATGCTGGGCGACCCGGCCGGGCGCGTAGCCGTAGGCGTGCCAGGTCCGGGCCCACGGCTCGTTGAAGGCGGCGGGCAGCGACTGGTCGAGCAGGCCGCCGATCATCGCCCCGGACGGGACACCGAGGGCGAGCGCGGGCAGCACCAGCGACGCCGGTCCCGCCCACCCGCTGGACGGGAACCAGCCCAGCCACACCCCGCACACGGTGGCCAGGAGCGAGGCGAGCAGGAACTTGGGCAGTGCGGCGAGGACGGCGACCCCGATGGCGCCGCTCCCCCGGTGCAGCCGTCGCCGGGAGCCGAGGTACAGGGTGCGGGCACTGGCCAGTGCGGCGACCGCGACCGTGACCACGAGCGCCCCGAGCATCAGCGTGAAGGAGACCGCGAAGGCACCCGTCACCTGGGGCAGCACCGCCTCGCCCGACACCCAGGAGGTGCCCGCGTCGCCCCGCGGCAGCCCGCCGAGCCAGTGCGCCAGATGCGTGAACGGTCCTTCGTCCAGCCCCAGTTGCTCCCGAACGGCGGCCAGCTGGGCGGGCGTGGGGTCCTGGTCGGCGGAACGGGCGCGTAGGACGGTCAGTGCGGGGTCGTTGCCGGACAGCCAGGGCAGCATGGCGACGGCCGTCAGCAGCGCGGTCCCCGCGGCGAGGCGGCCGAGGCCCGCGCGCCACGGGGACGGGCGGGCCTCGGTGCCGGCCGACATGACGCTCATCGGCCGCTACTTCAGGTGGGTGTCGACGTCGATCAGGGAGCGCTCGCGCGGGTCGAGGAGCACGCCCTCGACGTCGGTGGCGATGCCCTGGACGACCTTCTCGTGGACCAGCGGCACCACGGCGTCGGTACGCAGGATCTCCGCCTCGGCGGCCATGATCTTCTGCCGGCGCTTCGTCGTGTCGCCTTCCTCAGCCGCGGACTTGATGGCCCGGTCCACCTCGGAGTCCTTCAGGCCGGCGATGTTGTACACGCCGTCGCTCGTGTAGTCGCTGGCCAGGTAGGCGACCGCGTCGCCGGTGTCGAGGAGTGTCACCCGGGAGAAGACGAGCGCGTCGTACTTGCCGGCGAGCAGGTCGGCCTCCATCTGTGTGTACTCGCGCACGTCCTGCTTCACGGTGAACCCGGCCTTCTCCAGCTGCTGTTGCAGGACTGTGGCGGCCTCGGGGAGTTCGGCGCGGTTGGTGTACGTGGCCAGGCGCAGGGTCTCGCCCTTCGTCTCGGCCTTGACCTGTGTCGGTGTCGCGGCCTTGGCGCGGCCGGTGACCTGGACGCGCTGGTCGGCCGCCCAGGACACGGCGGGCCCGAACAGGCCCTGCGCGGGATCGGCGTACCCGCCGAAGACCGAGTCGACGAGCGCCGAACCGTCGACGGCCTCGCGGGCGGCCGCGCGTAGCGCGGGGTCGGTGAAGAGGCCGCTGCCGGTGTTGAGGACGAGGCTGTCGGTCCGTACGGACGGCACCTCGTGACGGGTCTTCGCGTCCAGCAGCTTCGCCTGGGCGGTGGGGATCCACTCGGCGATGTCGACGTCGCCGCCGCGCAGCGCGTTGGCGCGGGCGGTGCCGTCGGCTATCCAGGTGACGTCGATGCCGGGCGCCTTGGCCTTGCCGCCCCAGTAGCCGTCGTAACGGTCGAGTGCGACCTTCGACTTGCCGATGAGCTTCGTGATCTCGAAGGGGCCGGTCCCGGTGCCGATCGGGCTGACGGTGCCGTCCTTGCCGTACGCCTTGCCGGCGAGGACGGCCAGCGCCGGGCTGGCCAGGCGCAGCGGGAGCACCGGGTCGGCGGCCTTGGTGCTGATGGTGACGGTGTCGGCGTCGTCGGCCTTCGCGGTGAGGGTGACATCGCTGAGGACGCGGGGCTTGGGCTCGGCGGCGTTCGCGTGGTCCAGGGCGTCGACCACGGACTCGGCGGTGACCGGCGTACCGTCCTGGAAGGTGGCCTTGCGCAGCTCGAAGGTCCAGCTGGTGGGGTTGATCTGCTTCCAGGACTTCGCCAGCGCGGGCGCGGCGGCGCCGTTCTGGTCCAGGGCGGTGAGTCCTTCGGCCACGGAGAGCTTGCTCAGCACGGTGGCGTCGTTGCTGTAGGGCGACAGCGCCTGCACGGGCGGCACCGCGAGAGCGACTCGCAGCCGCCCGGCCGACCCGCCGTTCGCATCCGAACCGGATCCCTCTTCGCCGGCCACGAAACAGCCGGTCAGCAGCGGGGTGAGAGCAAGCGCGAAGAGGAGACCGCGGGAGGTCGAACGCATGGGGGTCCTGTTATGCCGGAGGGGGAGGTCTGGGGGCCGCCCTGCACGCCGGCGAGGGCGACAGGGCCCGGTCAGCATATAAGGCAAGCCTTACTTGATCTACCTCGATAGGTGAATTCTCAACCAATGAGATTGCTGTGTACGAGGTAACGCCATCCGCGACCGGATGGCTCGGCTATGGCGTGACCTGGCCCATCCCCACTCCGGCTGGCCCGCGAGCCGACTTCCACCCATGCGGCGAGTGTCGGCGGCGCACTCGTGAAACGGCCCTGTCATGGGACACCGCAACCCGGCTTCGCGGGAGGCACACGGTCCCCCGGCCCAACGCCTTCGGCCGCACCTGCGGGCTGCCTGCCGACCGCAGGTTCCACCCGCCGGTCGACCCGCGCGACGAACGGACCGTGGCACTGCTGCCGGCCTGCCAGACCGGCAGGACCGCCGGGCGGTCGCCCAACACACCGATGTCCTCACGGCCGAGCGCCGGCAGCAGGAGGTCGTGCGCATCTGAGGCTGCCATCGCCCGATTCAGCGATGGCGCCAACTTCGTGGTCCAGCACGGGCTGCTGGACAGGGACGAGGCAACGGCGCTGCTCCCCCCGGTGCCGTAGAACTCCGCCCTCCTTGCGGGCGGTTGACGACGCTGGACAGGGTGAGCGAGGTGACCGTGTCCCGTACGCCGGGCATCTTGGCGATGTCCTCCCAGATGACGCGTACGCGTTCCAGCGAGGCCGCCTCCAGACGCACCGTGATGTCGAAGTCGCCGCTGAGGATCTCGCAGATGACGACCTCGGGGATGCGTTTGAGCGCGGCCAGGACGTCTCCGCCGCGCATGCGGTCCTGGCGGTAGACGAGGACCAGCGCCGAGACGACATCGCCGGTGTCCTCGCCCGCGCGGACGATGGTGTATCCGGCGATGTGGCCCTGGCGCTCCAACCGTTCGACGCGCGCTGGCGCACCGCATTGCGAGACAGCAGCACCTTGCCGGCCAGCTCCGAGTGCGGCATGCGGGCGTTGCGGGTCAGCTCGGCGATGATCTTCTCGTCGACGGCGTCCACAGCGGACCATCTCCTTCGCTGATCGGTCGAGGTTGCAGACCTCCACGGCAAGCGGGGGTGCCGCAGACCATGAGGCGACGCGGCCACGCCAACCGCCCAGGCCCCCTGCTCGATCAGGCCTTTGCGCGTGACCGCGATGCGGTCGGACATGACCAGGGCCTCTTCCCTGGTCATGTGTCACATAGCTGACGGTCAGGCCGAGTTCCTGCTGGATGCCCTTTGATCTCGATCTCGATTTGGATCTGGATCTGGATCTGGTCGCGGAGCTTCTTGCCCAGGGCGCCGAGCGGTTCATCCATGAGGATGACCGGCGTGCGGTGGACCAGGGCCCCGCAAAATCTCCATGGCCGCCTCGTCGACGGCGACGGCGTCCCCGTAGGACAGCGCTTTGCCTGTCGAGGTGGCGACACCGAGTTGAGCCGCGAGTCCACTCCAACCAGCGCTTGGTGACGGCCGATTCGTTCTTCAGCCACCAGTCGATGTTCGTGTTGAAGCCCTTGTCGTAGTTGGTTGGGCGCATCGGCGAGTGCGTTGCGCTGGGCGGGCATGAGGCCCGTCAGTCGTGGGGGGTGGCGATGGCGGCGAGGTGCGTGCCGGGGCGCACGGTCAGCCCGCTCATGTTGTAGATGACCGGCGACCGCGTCCGGATACCAGAGGCCTGCGGCCGGAGACTCGACCTCGCCCGTCCAGACCCAGTCGCGCGGCTGCACGGTCACCGGCTTGACTTGCTCCGACGCTTCGATGACGCCGAGGTGGTGCAGGATCCGGTCCAGGCCGTCGAGGAGCCTGCGTACGGTGGCCGGGGTCCCGGTCGCCGAGCTGGCCGGTCTCGACGAGGATCGCGGGCTTCCCCTGCCGGTTCGTCCGGGAGTGCCAGCGACCGAGCGCGAAGCCGCGGCCGGGGCCGGCCGGGCGGGGCGACCGCGGCGTGGCTGTTGCCGCCGTCCGGGCTGGTGCCGAAGATGACCAGCTCGTATCCAACCGCGTGGGCCAACGCCCTGTTCTTCGCGTCCAGCTCGGCGTCGCCGGTCAGGCGGTAGCCGACGAAGTCGAGCAGGTGTTGGTCGATGCCGCCGCTGTGCAGGTCCACGTAGGCGTCGGCGCCGTCGATCAGGTACTCGAACAGCCAGGCCGCCATCCGGTCGGTGGGGCCGCCGTCCTTGTCGCCGGGGAAGACGCGGTTGATGTTGACGCCGTCCAGCGGGGAGATGTTGAGCCTGCCCCCGTAGACGGCCGGCGGATTGGCCACCGGGCAGATCACCACCTGGCCGGCGACATCGTCCGGTTCCAGCAGCCCGGCCAGGCGGGTGGCAGCATCGACGCCGATGAACTCGCCGCCGTGGACACCGCCGGTGATCACGACCCTGCGGCCGGGACGGGAGCCGTTGACGAGGACCAGGGGAACTTCCACCGTCGTGGAGCCGAGGTCGGCGGACAGCCGCGTGCTTCGACCTCGCCTCGCTGGTGACCTTGCCCGGTCTTCGTGCAATGGCGGGTGCCTTTTCATCCCGGACGGCGAAGCGGTGACCGCTCCCTACGCACGGGGCGCTCCGCGCCGCCTTGCTTCTGGTTCCCGGGAAAGCGGCTCACGCTACAGACCCACGACTGGGGCCAGTTGGGACCGGAGGGTGGCGGCGTAGGGCTGCAGGGAACCGCCGACGGCGGCGGACGGACCGAGAGGCCAGGGTCGGCACAGGCAGAGTCGTCAGCACGAACAGCCCCCAGTGCAGCGGGAGAACCTCGCTTCAACGTGAAGCGTGGGTTCGTTTGGTGGCCGAGTCAGAAGGCTGGTGCGGATCGCTCTGCAGGTTGGCTCTGCCGACGCGCCCCGAGCACGGCGTTCCGTAGCCGGTCCTGAGCCAAGGTCAGGCACGCGTACACCGCTCCTTGTGCCGTCGACAGACCGATCACCTGCGTCACCGTCTTGACCTCTGGCACCGCCGGAAGGCTCTGGTCCAGTCGTCTGCGCACCTCGGGAAGCACTTCTTCGACGAGCGGGCGCAATCGACCCACGAAGTAGACCGATTCAGGGTCCAGCATCACAGCGACGACGTTGACAGCTGTCGCGATTGCCACGGTGAACGCTTCCAGCACCTCGGCGTGCGGCATCTCCTCATGCGGTTCCAGCCAGAGGTCTTCGATGCGTTCCAGGTCGAGTCCGCACCCACGAGCAAAGCGAAGAAGGCCTCTTGTGCTCAGCAGGTCATCGAGGATCTCATCGTCAACCCCGGAGGAGAGCACACCAATGTCCCCGAAGGCAGGCGTCCGCCCTCGGGCGAGCTCGCGATCGGCGCAGCTGGCGAAGTTCAGGTTGGTGCTGAGGCTGAAGAGTGCGGCGTTCCTGACGGTGGCGTCGTTGGTGAGGATCCCGAGCAAGGACGCGTTGGCGTCACTGTCGAGGAGCACGGGAGCATGGACCAGGTCTGCAATGGCTCGCTGAAGATCAGAGCCGGCAAAGATTTTCATCGACTCCGCCGGGCCGAAGATCTCCTTGCCGTCCCGGACCCGGCCCGGCACCGCGGCGACAACCTGGCGCAGTTGTCCCTGTGCGGACTCACTGGCCTTCGCAATCAAGCCGACCAGCCACTCGGCGCTGGCCCTGACCTCGCCGTGGTCCGCGGTGGGAACCACCACGTGGTGGACCTCGCGGCCCCTCAAATCGGTCACGAGGACACAGGTGGTCTGCGCTCCGAAGCCGATACCGACGACGTGCCCGGTCGTGCCGGGCACGTCCAGATAGGTGGACCGGCGGCCGCGACCGACAACCTCATCGACTCCGCCGTCGATGACGAAGCCATCCGCCCGAAGCTCCTCCACGGCTCGGGACACCGTGGCCTTGCTCAAGCCGGTGAGCTCGATGAGCTCGTTCCGCGTCAAGGGCGCCCGGGTCAGGACCACATCAAGGACCGAGGCCTTGTTGTAGTCGCGCGTTGTGGGGTTGCTGGTCACCTCATGACCATAGCGAGCCCGATACGCCGAGCGAGCCGGGCCCGGTTTGGTGCGACTCCCGCCCTGTTTTTGTTTCAGGTTGGAACTGGAACCAAAAGTGGTAGGGTCTCAGCCACAGCAGCCAGCAACTCCGACGGAACCAGGCCGAAAGGGCGCCCACGATGACTTCGACGGTGAGTCGAGCCCTCGCCCACTACCCCAACCGGTTCGACCCGGGCGGCATGAGCGAGCTCCCCGAACACCTCCAGGCGACCATCCGACGCCGGAACAAGGTGCTCGGTCCTGGCTATACGCTCATCTACAAGGAGCCGGTCGAGTTCGTCTCCGGTCACGGAGCCCACCTGATCGACCGCGACGGCAACGACTACCTCGACGCGTACAACAACGTTCCGTGCGTCGGGCACGCCCACCCGCACGTGGCCGAGGCCGTCTCCCGCCAGATGGCGGCAGTCAACACCAACACCCGCTACGTCCAGGAGTCGCTGGTCGACTACGCGGAGCGGCTTCTCGCGACCTTCCCCGAGGAACTGTCGAAGCTGAGCCTCGCGTGCAGCGGGTCGGAGGCGAACGACCTCGCGGTGCGGGTGGCGAGGTTCCACACGGGCGGTGAGGGAATCATCGTGACTCGCTGGGCCTACCACGGCCTCACTCGTGAGGTGGCGAGCTTCTCGCCGACCCTGGGCACAGGATCACCGCTGGGACCGAACGTCCGGCTCATCGATCCTCCTGACCCGCGCCTCGTCGCGCCCGGATCCACGCTCGCCGAGCACATGCGCAACCAGGTGCGCGGCGCGATCGACGACCTGGAGCGCCACGGTTACCGGCTCGCGGCGCTGATCACCGACTGCGCCTACTCCAGCGATGGAATCTTCACGGACCCGGTCGGTTACATGAAGGCCGTGGTGGAGGAGGTGCACGCGTCCGGCGGTGTCTACATCGCTGACGAGGTGCAGTCGGGATTCGCCCGGCTCGGGGATTCGATGTGGGGCTTCACCCGGCACGCTGTGCTGCCGGACATCGTCACCATGGGTAAGCCGATGGGCAACGGATTGCCGATCTCCGGTGTGGTTTTCCGCCCCGAGGTCTGCGAAGCGTTCGGACAGAACGTTCGCTACTTCAACACCTTTGCCGGCAGCTCGATCCCTGTGGCCGCCGGCGCCGCAGTCCTGGACGTCTTCGAGAACGAGAACGTGCGGCAGCGCGCTCTCGAGAACGGTACGGCTCTGCGCGCAGGGCTCCAGGAGATCACGAAGGATTCCCCTTACGTAGCTGAGGTGCGCGGCAGCGGTCTCTACGTCGGTGTGGAACTCGTCAAGGACCCAAAGACGCTCGAGCCCGACCGCTCACGCACCGAAGACGTCATCAACGACATGCGCGACCGTCGGATCCTCATCAGCGGCACGGGCAAGGCGGCGAACGTTCTGAAGATCCGCCCTCCGCTGGCCTTCACCTCCGCCGATGTGACCCGATTCCTGGAGACCTTCTCCGAGGTCGCGAAGGACCGTCTGTAGCAGGCTGGCCAAGGAACTGACCAATGAACAACTCCCCGTCAATGAAAATCGCTCGACGGCTCTTCGAGGAGAGCGGCCTGGCATCGTCTCACGAGCCCGTCGACGTCATGCTGGTGAGCGCCCTCCTTGAGAGGCGTTACCACGTCGGCGGACGTCTCGAGCGACTGCCGACGGAGAAGGATGACACGTTCAGGCTCAGGACCGACTCGGGCGACTACCTCGTGAAGGTTTCACACCCCGACGAGGCAGAGACGGTTGTCGCTCTACAGACCGCCGTGATGCGTTTTCTCCAAGGCGCTGCTCCGGAATTGCCGGTCCAGCGGGTGAAGCTGACCGTCGGCGGAGACGACCGCGTGGCCATCAGAACGAACGACGGCAGAACTCGAGTCCTGCGGGTGTTCGACTTCGTCGAAGGTACGGTCCTGGCACGAACGAATCCAACCGCGGAACAGCTCGCCAAGGTGGGCGAGATGCTGGGACGAGTCGACGTGGCGCTGAAGGCATTTGAGCACCCTGCGGACCGACGAGGGCTGGTATGGGACATTCGGCATTTCCACCAGCTGACCGGACTCGTCGAGCACACGCCGAATACCGAGCACCGTCAGTTGGCTCAGGAGGTCTTCCGGCTTTTCGACGGAGCCATCGTCCCGAGGCTGAATGATCTCGAAACGCAGGTGATCCACGGCGACTACAGCCCTTACAACGTCGTGGTGGATCCGCACAGCGACGACTTTGTCACCGGCGTCATCGACTTCGGTGACACCATGCGCAGTGCCGTGATCTTCGACCCTGCTGTCTCCCTGGCGAACCTGCTCGGCCGGGCGCCGGATCACCCTTGGCTGGATGCCTGCGCCTTCGTCGCCGGCTACGAACGGGCACGCCCTGTCGAGGACTGGGAACTTCCGCTGCTGCCGATTGCCGCGCTGGCACGACTCACGCTGCGCGCGCTGATCACGAACTGGCGCGCGGAGCGCGTACCAGAACGGCGCGACTACCTCCTCGGCCACGCCAAGGACGACTGGATCAACGTCGGGCGGGCCATGGCCGTAACCCTGGACGACGTCATTGCGCAACTCCGGGAAGGCCGTCGTGACCTCCCCTGAACGTCGGCGTCGGCACCCAGGAGTTCCTCAACACCTCCAACGTCATGCGCCGGCACAGGTTGCGCTACCAGGACTCCGACGGTGACGCCATCGTCGCCCTCATCCCGACGTTCGGCCCTTCCGGGAAGTGCCCGAGGCGCTGCGGGAGTCCACCGAGTACGCGTTCAAGAAGATCGACGCCGCCCCGGCACATCCATGTCCAAGCTGCCCGAACTGCTGGGCTGCTGACATGCGGCGCCCCCCCTGGAAGGCATCGGCCGCGTCATCGTCGTGTCCTTCGACAAGGCCGGCACCCTCACCCTCGGCCGCCCTCTGGTCACCAGCGTGGTCACGGTCGACGAGACGGTCACTGCCGACGAGGCACTGAGCCTCGCGGCCTCCGGCGAACTGACGCGCGGCACCCTCTCCCCGAAGCGATCGTCCCGGTGACCAGGCAATGCGAGGCGGTGCCAGCGGCGGGAACTGCTTCACAGTGCCGTCCTCCCGAAGTTCCGTCCGGGCGGCCAGGCCGGCGGTATCAAGGCCGCCGCCGGAGACTGGCCCCCCGGGGCGGATTTGGCCGGGCGCCAGTGGACGTCGCGGAACGGATCATCATCCCGGTCGCTGCGTTGCCCTGTCGGCACGTCGGCGAGCCCTGCGTTGGAGTCCGCCTTGCTCAGGTGTTGAAGCCGGGCATGGACAGGTACTTGAGCTGCTGGTACTCGCGGAGGCCTTCGGGTCCACCCTCGCGGCCCAGACCGGACTGCTTGACCCCGCCGAAGGGTGCCGCGACCTCGGAGACCAGCCCGCGATTGATGCCGACCATGCCGGCCTGCAGACGGGCGGCGACCCGGCGGGCGCGGTCGATGTGGGACGTCATCACGTACGACGCGAGGCCGTGCTCGGTGTTGTTGGCCACCGCTATGGCCTCGGCCTCGGTGGAGAAGCGGTGGATGGCGGCGACGGGTCCGAAGACCTCCTCGTGCATGATCGCGGCGTCGGGGGGGACGTGGTCCAGCACGGTGGGGGCTGAGTAGTGGCCCGGACCGTCGGGGGTGTCCGCCTGGCCGATGACGACGGCACCACGGGCCACGGCGTCCTCGACGAGGCGGCGGACCTTGTCCACCGCACGGTGGTCGGCCAGCGGGCCGAGCTCGGTGTCCTCCCGGTCCGGGGAGCCCACCCGGATGGCGGCCATGCGTTCGGCCAGCACGGCCGCGAACGCGTCGGCGATGCCCTCCTGGACCAGGAACCGGTTGGCGCCGACACAGGACTGGCCGCCCAGCCGCATCTTCGCGATCATCGCTTCGCGGACCGCGAGGTCGAGGTCGGCGTCGTCGAAGACCAGGAACGGCGCGTTGCCGCCCAGCTCCATCGAGGTGCGCAGCACCCGCGCACCACTCTGCTCCAGCAGCAGTCGGCCGACCGGGGTGGACCCGGTGAAGGACAGCTTGCGCAGCCGGGGGTCGGCCAGCAGCGCCGTGGTAACCGCTGCCGCGTCGCTGCTGGTGATCACGGTCAGGACACCTGGTGGCGCGCCGGCCTCACGGGCCAGCTCGCCCAGTAGCAGGGAGGACAGCGGGGTGAGCTCGGCCGGTTTGAGCACGGCGGTGCAGCCCGCAGCGAGGGCGGCGGCGACCTTACGGGCAGCCATGGCCAGCGGCACGTTCCACGGGGTGATCAGCAGGCAGGGCCCGACCGGTTCGGCGACGGTGACGATGTGGCTCTTGCCGTCCGGGGAGGGTGTGCTGCGTGCGTGAGGGCGGACCGCCTCCTCGGCGTACCAGCGGAAATAAGCTGCGGCGTAGTCGACCTCACCCCGGGCCTCGGTGATCGTCTTGCCGACCTCCAGGGTGATGATCCGGGCCAGACGCTCACGGTGTTCGATCAGGGCTTCGGTGAGCCGGTGCAGGACGCTCGCGCGGTCCCGCGGGCTGGTGAGGGCCCACTGGTCGGCGGCCGCGGCCGCCGCGTCCAGTGCTTTGAGCGCGTCCTGTGCACCGCAGTCGGCGACGGTCGCTATGACTTCCTCGGTAGCGGGGCTGCGCACCTCGAAGGTGCGCCCTCCGGTGGCGGGTTGCCATTCGTGGGCGAGGAAGCCACGGGGGACGGATTCGAGGACTGCCGACTCCCCCGAGGGAGCGGTGACCGTGTCAGTCATGCGCGTGGCTCTTTCGCTGATCGCAGGATGGTGTGTTGAGAGAGCACGATCGGTCGGTGGTCATACGGCTTCGCCTCCCGGGTTGGCGACACCGACCGTGTTCTCGACCGAGAGCAGCGAGTCCTGCCGCCCGGAGCCGAGCCAGCGGACCAGGGCCACCAGGCCCAGGGCGAGGATCGCGAAGGCGATGAGGATCGCGCTGACCGCGGTCACACTGGGGTCGATCTCGAAGGTCAGCGAGTTGTAGACCTGCACCGGCAGGGTGACGGTGTCGACCGAGGACAGGAACTGGGAGATGTAGAACTCGTCGAAGCTGGTGATGAAGGAGAAGATCGCCGCCGCGATCATCCCCGGCGCCGCGAGCGGGAAGGTGATCTTCCGGGCGATCGTCAGCCGGCCGGCACCCATGCTCGCCGCGGCATCCTCGAGGCGTTCGTCGATGCCGCGCAGGGTCGCGATCAGGATCAGCACCGCGATCGGCGAGGTCAGCACCGTGTGGCCGAGTGCGATGGCGATGGGGCTGCCCAGCATCGCGGCCGGCTCGAAGAGGAGGAACAGGCCGAGTGCGGTGACGATCTGGGGGATGACCAGCGGTCCGAGGACAAGGGCGAACACCGCCGAGCGCAGCGGGAGTTCACTGCGGACCAGGGCGGTCGCCGCGGTGACGCCGATGATCAGGGAGAACACGGTGCTCATGGCGGCGACCAGGGCGGACAGGGACAGGGCGGCGGGCCATTTGCTGCCGTCGGCGAACAGGGCCTTGTACCAGTTCAGCGTCCACGTCTCCGGGGGGAAGGAGGCGAAGGCGTTGTTGCTGAAGGAGGTGACGAGGATGACGACGATCGGCAGCGCCAGGAACAGCAGGATCACGGTGGCCACGGCCGTCAGGGCGATGCGTCCGGCGAGGGTCTTGCGCAGTTCCATCATCACGCGCTCCTCTTCTTACGGCTGGCGCCCAGCGAGGTCACGACCTTGACCAGGAGCAGTCCGGCCAGGGTGAGGACCAGCAGGATCACGCCCTGCGCGGCCGCTCCGTTCCACTGGTTTTCCTTGGTGACCTGCTGGTTGATGAGGGTGGCGATCATGGTCTGGTTCGGTCCGCCCATCAGGGCCGGGGTGATGTAGTAGCCCAGCGAGAGGATGAAGCTGAGCAGCCCGGCACTGGCCAGACCCGGGGCGACCAGCGGCAGATAGATCCGCCGGAAGATGGTCACTTTGCCGGCGCCCATGCTGGATGCGGCCGCGAGCAGGCGGCGGTCCACCCCGCGCATCACCCCGTACAGGAGCAGCACCGTGTAGGGCAGCATCATCGAGGTGGTGCCGATGACCACACCCAACTCGTTGTAGAGCAGCTGGAACGGCGCCCCGGGGACCGACATGCTGGTCAGGGTCTCGTTCACCAGGCCCTTGTCACCGAGCATGATGATCCAGCCGTACGTGCGCACCAGGGCGGACACGAAGTGCGGGACGACCACGACCAGCATCGCCAGGCCCGCCAGGATGGGCTTGAGCCGGGTGATCGCCTGGGCCAGGACGAACCCGAACACCAGGCTCAACACCGCCGTCTCGGCGGAGATCCGCAGCGTGGTGAACAGCACCGACAGGTTCACGCCGGTCAGGGCGTCGGCGTACCAGTGCAGCGTGAACGAGCCGTCGGCATCCTTCAGGCTCAGCAGCAGCGTGGAGAAGATCGGGTAGACAAACAGCACCAGCAGATACACGACGACAGGGAGTGCGTACAGGATCCCCACCCGCGTCCGGCGCGAAGCCAGCAGCTTGCGAGGACGGGCGGGAGCGTTGGCGGTGAGGGTGGCTGCCATGACTCACCCCGCCTGTTCGGTCGGGAAGAGGTTGACGTCCTCGGGGTCCGCACTGATCCCGACCCGCTCACCGGCCACGGGCCCGCGTCCGGCGGGGACTTCCAGGCGCAGCAGCGGCCCGTCACCACCGTCGATGCGTACCCCGGCGCGCACCAGGGTGCCGACGTAGGTGGCGTTCTCGACCGTGCCGGTACAGAACCCGTCATCGGCGCCACAGGCCCGCAGCCGGCCCGGCTGCACGGCGACCTTCACCTCAGTACCGGAGGCCAGCTCGTGACGGCGCGCCTTCAGCAGAGTGCCGGACTGGGTAAGACGGACCAGGGTGTGCTCGCTGTCATGCTGCTCGATGCGGCCGGGCAGGAAGTTCGCCGCGCCGAGGAAGTCCGCCACGAACGGCGTCTTCGGCCGCTCGAACAGCTCCCGGGGAGTGTCGAACTGCTCGATCAGGCCGTTGCGCATCACCGCGATCCGGTCCGACATGACCAGCGCCTCTTCCTGATCGTGCGTCACATAGATGACGGTCAGGCCGAGTTCCTGCTGGATGGTCTTGATCTCCACCTGCAGCTGGTCACGGAGCTTCTTGTCCAGCGCGCCCAAGGGCTCGTCCATCAGGATGACCGGCGGGCGGTAGACCAGCGCCCGGCACAACGCCACACGCTGCTGCTGACCACCCGACAGCTCACGCGGCTTACGGCCGCCGAAGCGGGACAGACCGGCGATCTCCAGCGTCTCGCCGACCCGGCGGCGGATCTCGTCCTTGCCCACCCCGCGCAGGGTGAGGGGGAAGGCGACGTTCTCGGCGACGGTCATGTGCGGGAAGAGCAGGTACTGCTGGAAGACGAAGCCGAGGTTGCGTTTCTGCGGGGCGAGGCGGGTGACGTCACGGCCGCCGACGGTGATGGTGCCGGAGTCGGGTTCGCAGAACCCGGCGATCATCATCAGCGTTGTGGTCTTGCCCGACCCGGAGGAGCCGAGGAAGGTGACGAACTCCCCCGCGGCGATCTCCATGGACGCCTCGTCGACGGCGACGACGTCGCCGTAGGTCTTGCGCAGGGCTACCACCGACAGCGCCTTGCCGGTCGCGGTGGCCGACTTGGAGCCGGCCACCTTCACCGACGGTGCCGCGATACCGAATTCAGCCACGAGCCCACTCCAACCAGCGCTTGGTGACGGCCGATTCGTTCTTCAGCCACCAGTCGATGTCCGTGTCGAAACCCTTGTCGTAGTGCTCCGGCGCACCCGCCAGCGCGGATCGCTCCTCGTTGGTGAGCTTCGTGTAGGCCAGCGGGGACGACGGGTTCGACGGGAACGCCTTGGCCAGGGCGGCCTGGCTCTCGGCCCGCAGCGAGAAGTCCATCAGCTTGTAGGCGGCATCCACATTCGCCGCGTCCTTGGCGATGGCATAGCCCTGGAACTGCCGACGCATGCCGTTGAGCTGCCGGGTGACCGGGACGCCCTGCTTCTCCAGGTCGGCGAGCCGGCCGTCCCAGACGGTCGACATCGTCACCTCCTGACGGCTCAGCAGCACACCGGGCAGCGGGCCACTGTCCCAGAACTTCTTGATGTCACCCCGCAGCCGGGTCAGCACCTTGAACGCGCGGTCCACATCCAGCGGGTACAACTTGTCCATCGGCACGCCGTCGGCCAGCAGCGCGAACTCCAGCTCCGGCAGGTCACCGTCCGGGTTGCACATCGAACGGCCGCCCTGGAACGCTGCGGTGTCCCAGAAGTCCGCCCACGACTCGGGCTTCTTTCCGCCGAAGGCGTCCGTGCGGTACGCCATACAGGCGCCGTAGAAGCTGCTGCCGACGGCATGGTCGGTGATCTGGTTCTCGGGGATCTTCGCGCTCTTCACGCTCTTGACCCGGGCAAGGTCCAGCGCCTCCAGGGCGTCCTGCTTGACGTATTTGTTGTGCGACATCATCGAGTTGTTGATGAGGTCGCACTGCGGGCGGCCCTGCTTGATCTGGGCCAGCAGCGGGGCGTCGTCCAGGTTCAGCACCTTCACCTGGATGCCGGTCTCCTGCGTGAACGGCGTATAGATCGCCTTCTGCAGAGCCGCACCATAGGAACCGCCACTGTCACGGACGACCACCGTCTTGCCGCCCTTGCCGCCACTTCCGGCGCCGGACCGGCTGGTGCCGGTACCGCAGGCGGAGAGGGCGGTCGCGGCGGCGACACCCGCAGTGACCCCGCCTATTCCTCGCAGGAACAGTCTGCGGTCTATTCGGGCATCTTTCATCGTGTGCCTCCTGGGTGGTACTGGCCGTGAGAAGGGGAGCGGCTGGGGACGTGGAATGGGGGGCGGCTGGAAGGGG
>NZ_JAKEIP010000107.1 GCF_021474425.1 Streptomyces muensis
GGCACCCCCAGGATCCCCGGCCCGCGCGCGGCCGGAGGCCCCCGTTCCGCCGACGACGTCCACCGTCAGATCAAGGGCTTCACCTCCACCGGCGCGGTCTCCCCCGGCGAGGCGGTCGACTTCCACATCACCGTCGACCCGCCCCAGGAGTTCGCCGTCGACATCTACCGCATCGGCCACTACGGCGGTGACGGCGCCGCGAAGATCACCACCAGCCCCCGCCTCTCCGGCATCGTCCAGCCACCCCCGCTCACCGCCGACCGCACGGTCTCCTGCCACCACTGGTGGCTGTCCTGGCGCCTGCAGATCCCCTCGTACTGGACCATCGGCGCCTACGTGGCCGTCCTCACCACCGCCGACGGCTACCGCTCCCACATCCCCTTCACGGTCCGCGACAACCACCCCGCCGACCTGCTCCTGCTCCTGCCCGACGTCACCTGGCAGGCGTACAACCTCTACCCCGAGGACGGCCGCACCGGCGCCAGCCTCTACCACGCCTGGGACGACGACGGCCGCCTCCTCGGCGAGAACGACGCCGCCACGACCGTCTCCTTCGACCGCCCCTACGCGGGCGCGGGCCTCCCGCTGCACGTCGGCCACGCCTACGACTTCATCCGCTGGGCCGAGCGCTACGGCTACGACATCGCCTACGCCGACGCCCGCGACCTGCACGGCGGCCATGTCGACCCCACCCGTTACCGCGGCCTGGTCTTCCCGGGCCACGACGAGTACTGGTCGTCGAACATGCGCCGCACGGTCGAGCTAGCTCGCGAGAACGGCACCTCCTTGGTCTTCCTCTCCGCCAACTCCATGTACTGGCAGGTCGAGTTGGGCCCGTCCCCGTCCGGCGTCCCCGACCGCCTGATGACCTGCCGCAAGCGCCGCGGCCCGGGCCGCCCGGTGCTCTGGCGCGAGATCGACCGCCCCGAGCAGGAGGTGATCGGCATCCAGTACGCGGGCCAGGTCCCCGAGCCCCACCCCCTGATCGTCCGCAACGCCGACCACTGGCTGTGGGAGGCGACCGGCGCCCACGAGGGCGACGAGATCGAGGGCCTGGTCGCGGGCGAGGCCGACCGTTACTTCCCGCGCACCCCGCTCCCGGACCACGAGGAACGCATCCTGCTCGCGCACTCCCCGTACCCGGACAAGGAGGGCGCCCTCCGCCACCAGGAGACGTCCCTCTACCGAGCCCCCTCCGGCGCCCTGGTCTTCGCCTCCGGCACCTTCGCCTGGTCCCCGGCACTGGACCGCCCGGGCCACGTCGACGCCCGCGTCCAGCGCGCCACGGCCAACCTCCTGGACCGCATCTGCAAACGTGACTGAGCTCACCCAGAGCACCTCCAGAGGACCTTCAGAGCACCCCCCACCGCACCCCAGAGCACCCCCAGTCCAAGGTCAGCGGCCCATACGGGACAATCGACGCTGTTGGACAGAACCACGGGGAGGAACCGTGTCCGGATTCGTAGAAAAGCCCGAGCCGATCCAGGTTCCGGGCCTGGTGCACCTGCACACCGGCAAGGTGCGCGAGCTGTACCAGAACGAGGCGGGCGACCTCGTGATGGTCGCCAGCGACCGTATGTCCGCCTACGACTGGGTGCTGCCGACCGAGATCCCCGACAAGGGCCGCATCCTCACGCAGCTCTCCCTGTGGTGGTTCGACCAGCTCGCCGACCTGGTCCCCAACCACGTCCTGAGCACCGAGGTCCCCGCCGGCGCCCCCGCCGACTGGGCGGGCCGCACCCTCGTCTGCAAGTCGCTGCAGATGGTCCCGGTGGAGGCGGTGGCCCGCGGCTACCTCACCGGCTCCGGTCTGGTCGAGTACAACGACTCCCGCACCGTCTGCGGCCTCGCCCTCCCCGAGGGCCTGGTCGACGGATCGGAGCTCCCCGCCCCGATCTTCACCCCGGCCACCAAGGCCGCCGTCGGCGAGCACGACGAGAACGTCTCCTACGAGGAGGTCGCCCGCCAGGTCGGCGCCGACACCGCCGCGCGGCTGCGCCAGGCGACCCTCGCCGTCTACGCCCGCGGCCGGGACATCGCCCGCGAGCGCGGCATCATCCTCGCGGACACCAAGTTCGAGTTCGGCTTCGAGGGGGAGACCCTGGTGATCGCCGACGAGGTCCTCACCCCGGACTCCTCCCGCTTCTGGCCGGCCGACCAGTGGCAGCCGGGCCGCGCGCAGCCGTCGTACGACAAGCAGTTCGTCCGCGACTGGCTGACCTCACCGGCCTCCGGCTGGGACCGCAAGAGCGAGCAGCCCCCGCCGCCGCTGCCGCAGGAGGTCGTGGACGCGACCCGGGCGAAGTACGTGGAGGCCTACGAGCGCCTGACCGGCACGAGCTGGAGCTAGCAGCACGAAAAGACCCCGGTCCAAGGGACCGGGGTCTTCATCTGGAGCGGACGACGAGGCTCGAACTCGCGACCTCAACCTTGGCAAGGTTGCGCTCTACCAACTGAGCTACGTCCGCAGTGCGCCGTGGCGCGAGAGCAACTATACCCAACCCCGCTGCCGCGCGAGCCGCACCGCCGCGTGCCGGTTCTCCGCCCCGAGCTTCGAGACGGCCGAGGACAGATAGTTCCGCACGGTCCCCTGCGACAGCGCGGCGCGCTCCGCGATCTCCGCGACGGGCGCCCCGTCGGCGGCGAGTTCCAGCACCTCGGCCTCCCGCGCGGTCAGCGGCGAGTCCCCGGCGGCGATGGCGTCGGCGGCCAACTCCGGGTCGACGTAGCGGTTTCCGGCGTGCACGGTACGGATGATCTCGGCGAGGCGTTGCGCGCTGACGGTCTTCGGGACGAACCCGCGCACACCCGCCTCAAGGGCCCGCTTCAGATGTCCGGGCCGCCCGTGGCTGGTCACGATCAGCACCCGGCAGCCGGGCAGTTCGGCCCGCAGGGATGTGGCGACCTTCACACCGTCCGCCCCGGGCATCTGAAGATCCAGTACGGCGACGTCGGGTTCGTGGGCCCGTGCCATCGACAGCGCCTCCGGCCCGCTGGCCGCCTCGGCGACGATCACGAGGTCGTCCTCCAAGGACAGCAGCGTGGCCAGCGCGCCCCGGATCAGATGCTCGTCGTCGGCGAGCAACAGCCGCACGGGCCCGGTGGTGCGGCCGCTCATACGACGGCCTCCCGCACGCCCGCTCCCGCCAGCGGCACCTCCGCCACCAGCCGGAACACCCCCTCCCGGGCGCGGCCGGCCTCCAGAGTGCCGTCCACCGCGGCCAGCCGCTCCCGCAGCCCCGCGAGCCCGGAGCCGCCAGGTCTGCCCGAGTCCCCGCTCCCGCCGGAGCCGGTACCCGCCTCGGCGGCCCCGGCAGCCCCGTCGTTCTCCACCGTCAACACCACGCGCCCTTCCCTCACCCGCACCCCGACCGCACACCGCTCGGCGTCCCCGTGCCGCAGCACATTGGTCGTCGCCTCCCGCACCACCCAGGCCAGCGCCGACTGCACCTCGGCGGGCAGCCCGGCCGCCTCGCCGGTCACCTCGCACTCGATCCCGGCCGCGGCCAACACCCCCTGGGCACCGGCGAGTTCGACCCCCAGGTCGGCCTCCCGGTACCCCCGTACGACATCCCGCACCTCGCGCTGCGACTCCTGCGCGATCCGCTGCACCTCGATCATCTGCTCCACGGCCTCGGGCCGCCCCCGCCGCGCCAGCTGCACGGCGAGTTCGCTCTTCAACGCGATCACCGCGAGATTCCGCCCCATCACGTCATGCAGATCCCGCCCGAACCGCAGCCGCTCCTCGGCCACGGCGAGCCGCGCGCGGGTCTCGCGGGCCTCGTCGAGTTCGTAGACGGAGTTGAGGAGCCAGACGGAGAAGACGGCGCTGAAGGCCATGAACCCGCCGCCGGCCAGTACGGCCAGCACGCTGAGCAGGGCGGCGGGGCCAGGCACCCCCAGCGGGAAGCCCACCAGTCCCGCGCCCGCAGCGAAGCCCCCGACGATCGCGTAGACGCGCCGCCGGCTGCGCACCCCGAGCGCGACGATGCCCGCCCCGTAGATCAGTACGACTCCGAAGAGCCCGCCCGCGGCGGAGTCGACGGAGTCGCCTCGCGGACCGTGCTCGGAGACGACGAGGGCCGTGACCGCGACCGCGGTGGTGACGGCGCCGAGCGTCCACAGCAGGCGTACGGGCTGCTCACGGCGACCCCGCACCCAGTCCAGCGCCCGCGACACCGTCAGGGCACTGATCGCCGCGTGCGCACACACCATGAGCATCAGCCAGCCGGCCAGCTCGGGCCCGAGCGCGCCGAAGAGGGACGGTCCCACCGCCAGTACCTCGATCACCGCGAAGGCGTGGAACGACCCCCGGGTGTAGGTCTCGACCTTCGCCGGCGTGCTCTTGCGCCGCCACCATCCCCCCGCCTCGGGCATGTCCGCGCTCCCCTACCTCAACGCCGCGGTTCCCAGCGGAACCACCGCCGTACAGCAAACACGCCCAGGACCGTCCAGGCCAGCGCGACGGCCCCGGCGCCCAGCGCCTCGGACGCCGGCAGCTCCCCGGTCCAGCCGCCGCGCACGAGGGTGAGCACCGGGGTCAGCGGCAGCAGTTCGCACACCGACGCCACCCGGTCGGGAAGGATCTCCAGGGGCACGAACATCCCGGAGAAGATCATGGAGAGGAACACCACGGGCAGCGTCGTGACCTGCGCGCTCTCGACGCTCCGGGTGAAGGACGCGGTCACCGCGGCGAGCGAGACGCACAGCAGGAACCCCAGCAGCAGACCCAGCACGGCGAGATGGGGAGCGCGGGGCGCGCCCACGTCGAGCAGCACGGCGCAGCCGGCCACCAGCACCACGCACTGCGCGAGCCCCGTGGCCACGGCCGGCAGCGCGGCCCCGGCGAGGATCTCGTTGTCCCGCAGCTCGCCGGTGCGCAGCCGCTTGAGGACGAGTTCCTCGCGCCGGGCGGTGTAGACGCTGACGAGCGTCACATACACGGCGTAGAGCAGGGAGAAGCCGATGGAGGCGGGCAGCAGGACCTCGCCGAGGGTGAGGCCCGCCTCGGCCAGGTCCATCTGCTTGGCCGCCTCCCGCGCGCTGAAGGGCAGGATCAGCGGCACGAACAGCGCCGCGAACAGCGTGCCCCTGCTGCGCCCGAGCAAGGTCAGCTCGGCCCGGGCCAGCGCCGCCATGCGCCCCACCGGGGCGGTCGTCGCCGTACTCATGCCGCGTACTCCTTCGTCCTCGTCCCGACGCCTTCCGCCGCTTCCCGTGCGATCCCCAGGAACGCCTCCTCCAGCGACGCCGACCGCACATCCAGCCGCCCCAGCTCCACGGCAGCGCCTTCGGCCCACACCAGCAGCCGGGTCGCGGTCCGCTGCAGCTCGTGCGTGCGCAGCCGTACGACCCGCCCGTCGACCTCGTGCCCGCACACGCCCATGTCGTCGAGCGGCGGCAGGTCGCCCACGAAGTAGCCCAGGGGCAGCTCGAAGGAGATCCGCGACGGCTGGGCCGCGGTCACCTCGGCCGGGGTGCCGGCCGCCGCGATCCGCCCCTCGTGCAGGATCGCCAGCCGCTCGGCGAGGTCCTCGGCCTCCTCCAGGTAGTGCGTGGTCAGCAGTACGGTCGTGCCGGCGTCCCGCAGCCGTCGCACCAACTCCCAGGTGTCCCGGCGCCCTTCGGCGTCGAGCCCGGTCGTCGGCTCGTCCAGGAACAGCACCTCGGGGTCCCCGAGCAGCGCGAGCGCCAGGTCCAGCCGCCGCCGTTCCCCGCCGGACAGCTGCTTCACCCGTACCCCGGTCTTCCCGGCGAGACCGACGAGCTCCAGCGCCTCCAGCGGCGGCCGCGCCCCGCTCACGCACCCGGCCCACATCCGCGCGGTCTCGGCGACGGTCAGCTCGGACGGAAAGCCGCCCTCCTGCAGCATCACCCCGGTCCGCGGCCGTACGGCGGCGCGCTCGGCGTAGGGATCGTGCCCGAGCACCCGTACCCGTCCTCCGGCGGGCCGGGCGAGCCCTTCCAGCAGTTCGACGGTGGAGGTCTTGCCGGCGCCGTTGGTGCCGAGCAGCGCGAAGATCTCCCCGCGGTTCACGGAGAAGCTGATTCCGCGCACCGCTTCGAACCCGCCCCCGTACACACGCCGCAGGTCGGTGACCTCAATCACGTGTTCGTGTTCGTTTCCGTTCATGGTTCCAGCGTCCCGGCGAAACAAGGCCGGCAGCAGTGCGCGCTGTCACCACTCCGCATGACAAATGTCAGACGGTGGTTCGGGCACGAAAAAACCCCGGTCCAGAGGACCGGGGTCTTCACTCAAGAGCGGACGACGAGGCTCGAACTCGCGACCTCAACCTTGGCAAGGTTGCGCTCTACCAACTGAGCTACGTCCGCATTGCCTCCGACCGGCTCTCACCGATCGGCGCGAGCACCAGCCTACCTGATCCACATCAGTGGTCGGTACGGCGGTGCAGAGCGGGTGACAGGAATTGCACACTGCGCCTTCCCCCTGGAAGGGGGATGTTCTACTACTGAACTACACCCGCATGCTCGGCGAGCTGGACTTTTCTGCCCCGCCCGGCGGCGTGCTCCAGACATTAGCTGATCAGCAGGGGGGTAGCGCAAGTCGGTTGTCGCACCGGCCCAAGTCGGCTGTCCTCAAGGCCTGCTGACGGCCCTGAGGACATACCCCGGGCTCGCGTCACCGCGCCGAGGCGAACGCCTCGTAGACCTTCTTGGGGATGCGGCCGCGGGCCGGCACCTCCATCTTGTTGGCCTGGGCCCAGGCCCGGACGGCCGCCGGGTCCGGGGCGACCTCGGTCTGCTTGTACGCCTTGCCTGACTTCGCCCGCTTGCGGCCGGCTTCCACGTAGGGCGCGAGCGCCTTACGCAGTTTCTTGGCATTGGCTTCATTCAGGTCGATCTCGTACGACTTGCCGTCGAGTCCGAAGGCGATCGTTTCCGCCGCTTCTGAGCCGTCGATGTCGTCAAAGAGAGTGACCACGACCTTCTGCGCCACGAATATCGGTCCCTTCGTCCGGCACCTCATGCAGCTCAGCTGCGACGACGTGCCGAGTCTCGGCTATTTGCCAATTCATTTGTACAGTGCCCGGCAATGCAATGTGAAGCCCGACTAAATCTGTCCGCGTGTCCCGAGCGCAATAGCTATCCGGGACTGATCGGGGATCTTTCCCGTAACTTTTCGTGAACACCCCTGTCCGATACCGGATCGTGATGGCCATCACGTAGCTTCCTACAACTCTACTCGCGTAGAAATTTTGTGCGGGTAGTCTGAAGGAACCTGCTCAGCACCACACACCGGGAGTGCCAGTGGCACGCGTCGTAGTCGACGTCATGCTCAAGCCGGAGATCCTCGACCCCCAGGGCCAGGCGGTGCAGCGCGCACTGCCGCGGCTGGGTTTCGAAGGCATCTCCGACGTACGTCAGGGAAAGCGTTTCGAACTGGAAGTTGACGGGCCGGTCGACGACGCCGCGCTCGCCCGCATCCATGATCTTGCGGAATCTTTCCTCGCCAACACCGTGATCGAGGACTTCACCGTCAAGGTGGAAGAAGTCGCGGAGGCCGCGAAGTGACCGCTCGTATTGGCGTCGTCACTTTCCCGGGGAGTCTCGACGACCGGGACACCCAGCGCGCGATCCGCCTCGCGGGCGCCGAACCGGTCGCCCTCTGGCACAAGGACAAGGACCTCAAGCAGGTCGACGCCGTGGTGCTGCCCGGCGGTTTCTCCTACGGCGACTATCTGCGGGCCGGCGCCATCTCCCGCTTCTCGCCGGTGATGGAGACGGTCATCGAGCAGGCGAAGGCGGGCCTTCCGGTCCTCGGTATCTGCAACGGCTTCCAGGTCCTCACCGAGGCCCACCTCCTCCCCGGCGGAATGCTCGGCAACGACCACCTGCACTTCATCTGCCGCGACCAGAAGCTGCGGGTGGAGAACGCCGACACGGCCTGGACCAGCGACTACAGCGCCGGCCAGGAGATCCACATCCCGCTGAAGAACATGGACGGCCGCTATGTGGCCGACCAGTACACGCTGGACAAGCTGGAGGCCGAGGGGCGGGTCGCGTTCCGCTACCTCGACTTCAACCCCAACGGCTCGCTCAACGACATCGCCGGCATCACCAACGAGGCCGGCAACGTCGTAGGCCTGATGCCGCACCCGGAGCACGCCGTCGAGCCCCTCATCGGGTCGGGCCGCACCGACGGCCTCCCCTTCTTCACCTCGATCCTCAAGAAGCTGGTCAACGTATGAGCCGGACGCCTCTGGACACGGTCGAGCACGCGGCCGCGACCCCCGACGTCGAGCTGCCCTGGGCCGAACTCGGTCTGAAGAAGGACGAGTACGAGCGGGTCGTGGAGATCCTCGGCCGCCGGCCCACCGGTGCCGAACTCGCCATGTACTCCGTCATGTGGTCCGAGCACTGCTCGTACAAGAGCAGCAAGGTGCACCTGCGCCAGTTCGGCGAGAAGGCCCCCGAGTCCGAAGCGATGCTCGTCGGCATCGGCGAGAACGCCGGTGTCGTCGACGTCGGCCAGGGCTACGCCGTGACCTTCAAGGTCGAGTCGCACAACCACCCGTCGTACGTCGAGCCCTACCAGGGCGCGGCCACCGGCGTCGGCGGCATCGTCCGCGACATCATCGCGATGGGCGCCCGGCCGGTCGCGGTCGTGGACCCGCTGCGCTTCGGCGCCGCCGACCACCCCGACACCAAGCGGGTGCTCCCCGGTGTCGTCGCCGGCATCGGCGGCTACGGCAATTGCCTGGGTCTGCCCAACATCGGTGGCGAGGTCGTCTTCGACTCCTGCTACCAGGGCAACCCGCTGGTCAACGCCGGTGCCATCGGTGTGATGCGGCACGAGGACATCCACCTCGCGAAGGCGTCCGGCGCGGGCAACAAGGTCATCCTGTACGGGGCCCGGACCGGCGGCGACGGCATCGGTGGCGCGTCGATCCTCGCCTCCGAGACCTTCGACGACGCCAAGCCGTCGAAGCGTCCGGCCGTCCAGGTCGGTGACCCCTTCCAGGAGAAGCTCCTCATCGAGTGCACCCTGGAGGCGTTCGCCGAGAAGCTGGTCGTCGGCATCCAGGACCTCGGCGCGGCGGGCCTGTCCTGCGCCACGTCCGAGCTGGCGTCGAACGGCTCCGGTGGCATGCGCGTCACCCTGGACGACGTACCCCTGCGTGACTCCACGCTCTCGCCCGAGGAGATCCTCATGAGCGAGTCGCAGGAACGCATGTGCGCGGTCGTCGAGCCGGAGAAGGTCGACCGGTTCCTGGAGATCTGCGAGAAGTGGGACGTCATCGCCACCGTCATCGGTGAGGTCACCGACGGCGACCGCCTGGAGATCTACTGGCACGGCGGCAAGATCGTCGACGTCGACCCGCGCACGGTGGCGCACGAGGGCCCGGTCTACGAGCGCCCGTACGCCCGCCCGTCCTGGCAGGACGAGCTCCAGGCCGACGACGCGAACAAGCTGCCCCGGCCCGCGACTTCGGACGAGCTGAAGGACCAGGTCCTGAAGCTGGTCGGCTCCCCGAACCAGGCCTCCAAGAAGTGGATCACCTCGCAGTACGACCACTTCGTGCAGGGCAACACGGTGCTGGCCCAGCCGGAGGACTCCGGCATGATCCGCATCGACGAGGAGACCGGTCTCGGCGTCGCCATCGCGACGGACGGCAACGGCCGGTACGCCAAGCTCGACCCGTACCACGGCGCCCAGCTGGCGCTGGCGGAGGCGTACCGCAACGTCGCCACCACCGGTGCCAAGCCGCTCGCCGTCTCCGACTGCCTGAACTTCGGCTCGCCCGAGGACCCGGCCGTGATGTGGCAGTTCGCCGAGGCCGTGCGCGGTCTGGCGGACGCCTGTCAGCAGCTCGGCACCCCGGTGACCGGCGGCAACGTCTCGCTCTACAACCAGACGGGCGAGGTGGCCATCCATCCGACGCCGGTCGTGGCCGTCCTCGGCGTCATCGACGACGTGGCCCGGCGCACGCCGGTCGCCTTCCAGGAGGACGGGCAGCTGCTCTACCTCCTCGGCGACACGCGTGAGGAGTTCAGCGGCTCGGCCTGGTCCCAGGTCGTCCACGACCACCTCGGCGGCCTGCCCCCGCAGGTGGACCTGGAGCGCGAGCGGCTGCTCGCCGAGATCCTGATCTCCGCCTCCCGCGACGGCATGATCGACTCCGCGCACGACCTGTCCGACGGCGGTCTGATCCAGGCGGTCGTCGAGTCGGCGCTGCTCGGCGGGAAGGGCGCGCGTCTGGTCGTGCCGGACGGGCTCGACGCCTTCACCCTGCTCTTCTCCGAGTCGGCCGGCCGCGCGATCGTGGCGGTCCCGCGCTCCGAGGAGGTCCGCTTCAACGACATGTGCGGCGCCCGGGGCCTGCCGGCCACCCGCATCGGTGTCGTGGACGGTGACTCCGTCGAGCTCCAGGGCGAGTTCGCGGTGTCCCTGGAGGACCTGCGCAAGGCCCACGAGGAGACCATCCCGGCGCTGCTCGCCTGAGCTCCGCACCCCGAAGCCCCCGTCCGGTCCGCCGGGCGGGGGCTTCGTCGTGCTGCCAAGGCCCGGCAACCGGTTGCACGTAATTACGTAGTTCCGTAATATCGAGGCGTGGAACTCGAACAACGCGTCGCCGACCTCGAACGGCGGCTGGCAGCGCTGGAGAACGCACAGCGCACCGCACCCCGCCTCGGCGAAGGCGACTTCTGGGCCCTGCAGGGGTTCAAGGAGCAGTTGGCCGAGCTGGAAGCCGCCGACGGAGGTGTGCTGTTCACCGGTGCCGTACGGCTGCCGACCGGGGAGCAGTACGAGTGGCAGCACGGCGCGCTGACCGGGGGCCTGCTGGACGACGACTGGACCGAGTCCGCCGAGTCGTTCGCCGCCCTCGGCCACCCGGTCCGGCTGCGGCTGCTGCGCGAGGTCGTCGGCGGCCGGCGCACCGCGGCCGAACTCGCCGAGCTGGACGAGATCGGCACGACCGGCCAGATCTACCACCACCTGCGCCAACTGACCGGCGCCGGCTGGCTGCACACGACCGGCCGGGGCCGTTACGAGGTGCCGCCGGGGCGGGTCGTACCGCTGCTGGTGGCGCTGTCGGCCGCCCGCCCGTGACGCACACAGGGCACGAGCGAAGAAGACCTGAGCAAGGGGGAACGATGTCCGCACGCAAACTGGCCACCCTCACCTACCGGGGGCTGCAACTGGCCTTTCTCGCCCTGGTGATCGCGCACTTCGCACTGGACCTCGGCTATCCGTGGTGGTGGAACTTCCTGCCGATCGTCCTGGCCTACGCCCTGGTCATCGTGGTCAACCGCTGGGGCGGCACCCCGGACAGCCCCCGGGCGGCCCGGGAACCCGTCGAGGTCGCCCCGCCCGTCACCGGCCGCTGGACCGCGCTCAACAGCCCGGCCGACCGCACACCGAGCCACGGCACACACGCGTACGGCCAGACGTTCGCCATCGACGTCGTCGCCGAACCCGAGCCGGGCGCCCGCCCCGGGGTCAGCGGGCTGTGGCCGATCGCCCGCCGCAACAGCGCCTTCCCCGCCTACGGCGCCCCGCTCCTCGCGGTCGCCGACGCCACCGTCGTACGGGCCTCGGACAGCCAGCGCGACCACCTGAGCCGCACCTCGCCGCTCGCCCTGCTGTACCTGATGCTCGTGGAGGCGTCCGTGCGTGACCTGCTCGGCGTCAAGCGGATCGTCGGCAACCACGTCGTCCTCGACCTCGGCGACGGCACTCACGCGCTCTACGCCCACCTGAAGCGCGGCTCGCTCACCGTCCGCGAGGGCGACCGGGTGACCGCCGGACAGCCGCTGGCCCGCTGCGGGAACTCGGGCAACTCCACCGAACCCCACCTCCACTTCCAGCTGATGGACGGCCCCGACCCGGACAGCGCCCGAGGCGTCCCCTTCACCTGGCGCGGCATCGGCGTCCCCCGCAACCACGAGGCGTTCGAGGCACCGACCACGACGGCGCAGCCCGCATAGGCTGCCCCCCATGCCCCCGGCCAAGAAGCGCACCCGCACCTACGACCCCGTCAAGATCCGCAGCGCGATCCTCGCGCAGTTCGGAAACGTACGGCGGGCCGTACGCACCCTCACCCCCGAGCAACTCGCGCTTCCCACCCGCCTGGAGGGCTGGACCGTACGGGATCTCGCCGCGCACGTGACCATGGCTGTGGAGACCGTCAGCCGCAACCTCGACCGTGAGGCGCCGGCGAAGGCAGAGCTCGCCCTCCTGGACTGGCCGTTCGCCACCGCCGCCCGTGCCGGTGACATCGCCGACGGTACCCGCGACCTCGCCGCCGCCAGCCCTGACCTGGACGCCCTCTACGCCCGCACCGAGGACCGCCTCACGCAGCGGCTCGCGAACGCGTCCGGCGACCGGGTCCTCGCCGCCCGCACCGGCGCGATGACCCTCGCCGACTACCTCGTCACCCGCACCGTGGAACTGGTCGTCCACACCGACGACCTCAACGCCGCCGTCCCCGGCCTGGACATCCCGTACGACCGCCAGGCCCTCGCCGCCTGCACCCGTCTGCTCGCCGACGCGCTCGCCGCGAAGGCACCCGGCGGTTCGACCGAGGTGCGGATCCCGCCGTATGCCGTGGTGCAGTGCGTCGAGGGGCCGAGGCACACCCGGGGCACCCCGCCCAACGTCGTCGAGACCGACTCGCTGACCTGGATCCGGCTCGCGACCGGGCGGCTGACCTGGCGGGACGCGGTGGAGGGCGCCGAGGTGAGCGCGAGCGGGGAGCGGGCGGACCTTGGCGGGCTGCTGCCGCTCATGGGGTGACACCCGGGCCGTTCATGAGGCATCACCCGGAGATCACCCGTTGGCCCCGGCAAGCGGAACCCGCGGAACCAGTCCCGCGCCCCTCCCGTCCCACCGGCATGAACACACTCGGCACCCTCGGCAAGGACAAGCAGCGACTGGCCGCCCTCGCCACGCTGGCCCTCCTCCCGCTCGCCGCGGCCTGCGGCAGCGAGGACGCGGGCAGCGACTCGGTCGGCTCCGGAGCCTCGGCCGCCGTCTCCGGCGCCTACTGGGCCGTCGACGAGGTCACCGTCGACGGGAAGAAGAGCGCCGCCCCGGCCGACGCCTATCTGCGGATCGCAGACGGCGGCGAGGTCAAGGGCAACCTCGGCTGCAACAAGTTCGGAGCCGACGCCGCCTTCACCGACAGCCAGGTCAGCTTCGACAAGGTGCAGGCGACCGAGATGGCCTGTGAGGGCGTCTCCCCTGACTTCGAGACGACCCTCGCCCGCACCCTCTCCGACGGCGAGCTCACCACCGAGGTCGAGGGCGACAAGCTCACCCTCACCACGGCCGACGGCGACCGCGTCACCCTCAGCAAGGAGGAGGCCGCACCGCTCAAGGGCACGAAGTGGAACATCACCAGCCCGGACGCCGACGGCAAGGCGTACCTCACCTTCGACGCCAAAACCGGACAGGTCAGCGGCAGCCTCGGCTGCAACAAAGTGAAGGCCGAGGCAACGGTCCGCGACGGCAGTATCACGCTCGGCACCGCGTCCACCACCCGAATGATGTGCGACACCTCACTCATGAATACGGAGAAGACCCTCCTGGGCCTCTTCGACAGCACCGTGAAGTACGGACTCGACCACCGCAACCTCACTCTGACCAGCACAAACGGCGAACGCGTGAACGCGACAGCCGCCGAGTGATCCTTTACGGTCGCGTATCCCCAATTCGGACCAGTGGTCGATCTCGCCTACACTCGGAGCCGTGCCACGTGGTGACGGTCGACTCAATCACGATCTACTTCCCGGCGAGAAAGGCCCCCAGGACGCGTGTGGCGTCTTCGGTGTCTGGGCTCCGGGTGAAGAGGTCGCAAAGCTCACGTACTTCGGGCTCTACGCCCTCCAGCATCGGGGCCAGGAATCCGCGGGAATCGCGGTCAGCAACGGCTCCCAGATCCTCGTCTTCAAGGACATGGGCCTCGTCTCCCAGGTCTTCGACGAGACCTCTCTCGGTTCGCTCCAGGGTCATATCGCGGTCGGACACGCCCGCTACTCGACCACCGGCGCCTCCGTGTGGGAGAACGCCCAGCCGACGTTCCGTGCCACCGCGCACGGTTCCATCGCGCTCGGCCACAACGGCAACCTGGTCAACACCGCCCAGCTCGCCGAGATGGTCGCCGACCTCCCCAAGCAGGAGGGCGGCCGCACCCCGCGCGTCGCGGCCACCAACGACACCGACCTGCTGACCGCGCTGCTCGCGGCCCAGGTCGACGAGGACGGCAAGCCGCTGACCATCGAGGAGGCCGCCCACCAGGTCCTCCCGCAGGTCAAGGGCGCCTTCAGCCTCGTCTTCATGGACGAGCACACCCTCTACGCCGCCCGTGACCCGCAGGGCATCCGCCCGCTGGTCCTGGGCCGCCTGGAGCGCGGCTGGGTCGCCGCGTCCGAGTCCGCCGCGCTCGACATCTGCGGCGCGAGCTTCGTCCGCGAGATCGAGCCGGGCGAGTTCGTCGCCATCGACGAGAACGGTCTGCGCAGCTCCCGATTCGCGGAAGCGAAGCCCAAGGGCTGTGTCTTCGAGTACGTGTACCTGGCCCGCCCGGACACCGACATCGCCGGCCGGAACGTGTACCTCTCCCGCGTGGAGATGGGCCGCAAGCTCGCCAAGGAAGCCCCGGTCGAGGCCGACCTGGTCATAGCGACCCCGGAGTCCGGCACCCCGGCCGCGATCGGCTACGCGGAGGCCAGCGGCATCCCGTTCGGCGCGGGTCTGGTGAAGAACGCGTACGTCGGACGTACGTTCATCCAGCCCTCGCAGACGATCCGCCAGCTCGGCATCCGTCTGAAGCTGAACCCGCTGAAGGAAGTCATCAAGGGCAAGCGCCTGGTCGTCGTCGACGACTCGATCGTGCGCGGCAACACCCAGCGCGCCCTGGTCCGCATGCTCCGCGAGGCGGGCGCGGCGGAGGTCCACATCCGGATCTCCTCGCCGCCCGTGAAGTGGCCCTGCTTCTTCGGCATCGACTTTGCCACCCGCGCCGAGCTGATCGCCAACGGCATGTCGATCGAGGAGATCGGCACCTCGCTGGGCGCCGACTCGCTGGCGTACATCTCCATCGACGGCATGATCGAGGCGACCACCATCGCCAAGCCGAACCTCTGCCGCGCCTGCTTCGACGGCGAGTACCCGATGGAGCTCCCCGACCCCGAGCTGCTCGGCAAGCAGCTCCTGGAGACGGAGCTGGCCGCCGGCCCGGCCGCCACGGCCGCCGCCGACGCGATCCGCCGCCCGTAGCGGGCCCGTGCTGTGTTTTTTTGAACAACGCCTGCCGTACGACACGAAGGTTCTCTACTGCCATGTCTGAGACAACTGGTGCCAGCTACGCAGCCGCGGGCGTCGACATCGAAGCGGGCGACCGCGCGGTCGAGCTGATGAAGGAGTGGGTGAAGAAGACCCAGCGTCCCGAGGTCCTCGGCGGCCTCGGCGGATTCGCCGGCCTCTTCGACGCCTCCGCCCTCAAGCGCTACGAGCGCCCCCTGCTCGCCTCCGCCACCGACGGCGTCGGCACCAAGGTCGACATCGCGCGCCAGCTGGGCGTCTACGACACCATCGGCCACGACCTGGTCGCCATGGTCATGGACGACATCGTGGTGTGCGGCGCCGAGCCGCTGTTCATGACCGACTACATCTGCGTCGGCAAGGTCCACCCCGAGCGCGTCGCCGCCATCGTCAAGGGCATCGCCGAGGGCTGTGTCCTCGCCGGCTGCGCCCTGGTCGGCGGCGAGACGGCCGAGCACCCGGGTCTGCTGGGCGAGGACGACTTCGACGTCGCCGGTGCCGGCACGGGTGTCGTGGAGGCCGACCGGCTGCTGGGCCCGGATCGCATCCGTAAGGGTGACGCGGTGATCGCCATGGCGGCGTCCGGCCTTCACTCCAACGGGTACTCGCTGGTCCGCCACGTCCTGCTGAACCAGGCCGGCCTCGCCCTGGACACCCGGATCGACGAGCTCGGCCGCACCCTCGGCGAGGAGCTGCTGGAGCCGACGAAGATCTACTCGCTGGACTGTCTGGCGCTCACCCGCACCACGGACGTCCACGCCTACAGCCATGTCACGGGTGGCGGTCTGGCCGCCAACCTGGCCCGGGTGATCCCGGACGGCCTGCACGCGATCGTCGACCGCACCACCTGGACCCCGGCCCCGATCTTCGACCTCGTCGGCAAGACGGGTCAGGTCGAGCGCCTGGAGCTGGAGAAGACCCTGAACATGGGCGTCGGCATGATCGCGATCGTGCCCGAGGACTCCACGGACGCGGCCCTGGCGACGCTGGCCGACCGCGGAGTGGACGCCTGGGTGGCGGGCGAGATCACCGACCGCGGCGACCATGAGACGGGCGCGGCCCTGGTCGGCGACTACGCCAGCTGAAGCCCCGCAGGCAGCACAGAACCCGGTCGGTGACCGAGGTCACCGACCGGGTGAGTGCTCAATGCAAGGTTCAAGCCCCGCGACGTTGCTGTGAGGAATCGTCGTCCTCGTCCTCGTCGTCGTCCTCATAGAGGTCGGCGTAACGGGAGTACAGGTCGTCGTCATCCTGCTCATCGTCCTCGAACGGCTCGCCATTCGGCGACTGGTTCGACGGCGATGCGCCCAGCTCTTCAGCCAGGCGTGAGAGATCCGTCCCACCGCTGTTGTACTTCAGCTGGCGGGCGACCTTCGTCTGCTTGGCCTTGGCCCGGCCGCGCCCCATGGCTCGACCCCCTCAACGACGGGGCTCGACGGCCCCAGAGTCTGACACGCGTTCATGATCCGGAACGGACTCTCCGTGGAGAGGCCGGTCCGTAGGGCTTCCACGGTACCTGAGCCCGCGCCCATACGGTACGTCGCCCGCAGCACGCGCGTGTGCACAGGACCTTCGAGGTGCCCTGTCCTCGCTGGTCAACCGCGATTTTAACCACTTATTGGCGGTCGACCCGCCGGTAGAAGTGAGAGTTCTCTCCAACTGCCCACCGGCGGGTACCGGCCAAACCCCTGTTTGGGGTGATCTTCAGCCGGACGGCGCCCCCGGATCAGTGCGCCCCGCGTGCCTCCGCCATCCGCTGCTCGGCGATCCGGTCGGCCGCGGCGGCCGGCGGAATCCCGTCCGTCTTCGCACGTGCGAATATGGCCAGCGTGGTGTCGTAGATCTTCGCGGCCTTCGCCTTGCACCGGTCGAAGTCGAAGCCGTGCAGCTCGTCGGCGACCTGGATGACACCGCCGGCGTTCACCACGTAGTCGGGCGCGTAGAGGATGCCCCGGTCGGCGAGGTCCTTCTCGACGCCCGGGTGTTCGAGCTGGTTGTTGGCGGCACCGCAGACGATCTTCGCGGTCAGCGCGGGCACGGTGTCGTCGTTCAGGGCCCCGCCGAGCGCGCAGGGGGCGTAGATGTCCAGGCCCTCGACGCGGATCAGGGTCGCGGTGTCGGCGACGGCCGTCACGCCGTCCGGGTGCGCCGCGAGGATCCGGCCCACGGCCTCCTCGCGCACGTCCGTGATGACGACCTCGGCGCCCTCCGCGCGCAGGTGCTCCACCAGGTGGTGGCCGACCTTGCCGACGCCGGCGATGCCGACCTTGCGGCCGCGCAGCGAGGGGTCGCCCCACAGGTGCTGGGCGGAGGCCCGCATGCCCTGGTAGACGCCGTAGGCGGTGAGCACGGAGGAGTCGCCCGCGCCGCCGTTCTCGGGGGAGCGCCCGGTGGTCCAGCGGCACTCGCGCGCCACGACGTCCATGTCGGCGACGTACGTACCGACGTCGCAGGCGGTGACGTAGCGGCCGCCCAGCGAGGCCACGAACCGGCCGTAGGCGAGCAGCAGCTCCTCGGTCTTGATCTTCTCCGGGTCCCCGATGATCACGGCCTTGCCGCCGCCGTGATCGAGTCCGGCCATGGCGTTCTTGTACGACATCCCGCGCGCGAGGTTCAGCGCGTCGGCGACGGCCTCGTCCTCGGTGGCGTACGGGTAGAAGCGCGTACCGCCGAGGGCGGGGCCCAGGGCGGTGGAGTGGATGGCGATGACGGCCTTGAGGCCGCTGGCGCGGTCCTGGCAGAGCACGACCTGCTCATGTCCGCCCTGGTCCGAGTGGAACAGGGTGTGCAGGACGCCGTGTGTTACGTCGGTCACTGTGGTGACTCCTGAGTACTGGCGGCGATCGGAGCTGGCTCCCGTACGGGTGGCGGGGGCTGTGAGCATGAGATTAGACCCGTCGGCACCCGTCCATCCCGCAGTGCTCAGGATCACCTACTCGCGGAGTATGGCCGTGCGACGATTTGCATAGATTTCCCGCCCGTTTGTGAGCGGGTTCCGCGGGTTTTCCTGGCAGACGGCGGGGGAGAGAGCAGGCGTGCCCAAGGTGTCCTCGGTGATCGTCCCGTACGCGACCTATCTGCGCGTGTACGAGCCACTGGCCGCCTTCCCGGAACCGGAACGCGACCACTGGGCCCGCTACGCCCGCCGCCCCGACCGTCCCTCGTACCAGGACGAACTGCGCCGCTCCCTGGCCGACTTGCTGCCCACCCCGCCCATCCCGGTGCCGGTCCACGAGAGCGGCGACGCCTTCGTGACCGAGGTCGACGGGGTCGTGTGCGTGTGCCCGTGGCGGACCCGGCTGCGCGGCTGGCAGGCGCTGGGGGAGCTGGGCGACGAGCTGCCCAAGCCGGTCCTGGACGCGGTGCTGCCGGAGGTCGTACGGCGTCAGGCGGCCCAGGACTACGAGCGCTGGCTGGCCCGCAACCCGGACGCCCGGCCGTGGATCCGCACCTCGACCTGGCAGGTGCCGCTGCACTGGTTCGTGCTGGTGTCGGACGAGGAGCGGCGGTTCGACAAGGGCTCGGGCGAGATCCCGCCGATGCTGCGCTACCGCACGCCCATGGTGCAGGCACGGCGGCGTGTGGCGCGGGCCCTGCGGACCCTGAAGGACGCGATCGACGAGGGGCCGCTCATCGACGGCCTGCTGGACGTGGGGCGCTGGCTGGAGGAGTTCCACCCGCGGTCCCTGGTCGAGCTGGACTACGGCGGTCTGGTGCACACCCTGCCCGCCGGCGAGCTGGAGGACGACCACTCGGCCGCCGATGTGACCCACGGCATCGACGCGCTCAGACGGGGCGACGGGGCGGCCGCAGGGGAGGCCTACGGGCGGCTGGTGGAGCGGTGGCGGTCGGTACGGGACCGGCGTTCGGCGAACTGAGCCGAGCCTGTGTGATCCAGGACACGGCAGCTCGTGTGACCCAAGGCACGCTGACCCGTGTGATCTGACGCACTGTGTGACGTAACGAACTGGCGTTTGACGAGACGCCCGATTTGGGGTTTCGTGCTCGCTCTGAGGTTCCTGATGTCTCGTCAACAAGGGACGTAGGACTCGATACGGGCGTATGCATCAACCATGCTGCAACGCGCGTAAGCGTGACGGACCGCACGTACGCGGCTCTTGCGCCCCTAACCCCTCCTCGTGCCAAAATAGGACAAGGAGTCCGGGGAGGACTCTCTCTCGACATTGCACGCTTTGGGGGGTCTTGGGACTCCTGCACGCCACTGTGACTGATCGTCACAGTGGCGTGACTGTCCGCTATGGCATGGTCCATCGGCTTCCGTCGCTGATGAACACCTGGGAGGGCAATTCCATCGGTTTGGCCGACGCGGCTGGACAGATGGTGTAGTTGTAGTGCCGAGGACAAGCCGTTCGTCCTATAACCGACTCGACTCGCGTCCGCCATTTCGGGCAACGCGGGTCAAGGTGCAGAATTTAGAGGAAAGAACCGAGAAGGTTCGGTTCTCCCGAGGAGGCCGCTCATGACCGCTCGCACCCCTGATGCCGAGCCGCTGCTGACCCCGGCTGAGGTCGCCACCATGTTCCGTGTGGACCCGAAGACGGTCACGCGGTGGGCGAAGGCCGGGAAGCTTACTTCCATCCGTACGCTCGGCGGACACCGCCGTTACCGCGAGGCTGAGGTCCGCGCACTGCTCGCGGGCATCCCGCAGCAGCGCAGCGAAGCCTGAACAACTCCATAACCGGGCAAAACGGCAGTTCCCCCAACTTGCCGCGGCGCCCGAACCCTAGCTCCAAGCGACGCGGGTTCTGCCCCAACAGAGCCCACGCCCGAGCCGTCAGAGCTCTTCAGGCACGCAACATGGGTGCGTCGTGGATCGCGCTGGACTCCGCCGAGTCCAGCGCGATCTTTTTTGTGCGCGGGATGTGTGCCGACCGGCCGTCTGTGCGTGGCCTTGTCGGAGTCTGGGGAGGGCTGTCGGATCTCCTGTGCACCCGCCCTGGAGCGTCACGGAGCGTGTGCCGGAGGATGCCTAGAAGCTGGTGCAATTGCACATATTAAATTGACCAGTTGTAGGCGGGGTGTAAGTTCCGCGCTTCCGGAAACTCATGCGGTGACACCCGTCACAGCGCGCGGTGCTTGTTGGGTGTGGCCTCTGTGCGCTAGAGGGGGTCTGCGTGTGCCAGCGGCCCATGCCAGGACGGGAGTTGACGTTGGTCCGGGGCGGACGAGTCACGCTGTGGACGGGGCCTCCTCCGCGACGACCTCCCCGACTGCCTCCTCGGGGACCGGAGCGGCCTTAGGGGCGCTGCGCGGGGCGGAGTCCATCGCCAGTCGCAACAGGCGGTGGCAGATCGGGCAGTGGCGCGTGAGATGTCGATAGGAGGTGGCGGCCGCCAGGTGCGCGCGGAGCAGGGCCCGCGTCTCGTGCCTAGTCGATGCCGCCATACGCCACCTCCAAGGGGGGCCACGCCGGAAGGGCCCTGATTTCTGGGTACCGAGCGAATGTGACGCCGTCAAGGTGCCGGGGCGTCGTGGTGGCCGTCCCCGGGGGCCTGCGGCCCCCAGACCCCCGCTTCGGCCCGAAGGGCCTCGTCCTCAAACGCCGGACGGGCTGGAGGGTGCGGGCCGGCGGGCCTGACTCTTCGCTGCGGTCCTGACGGGATTTGCTGTGTCCGATTGCGGCTGCGCCGCGGGCGCGGCCTCCACCTTGACAGGGTGGTGAGGGGGCGTGCGGGTGGGACACGAATAAGGCCCGCCACCCTCTACCGGGTACGGGCCTCACTCTTCACTGCGGTCCTGACGGGATTTGAACCCGCGGCCTCCACCTTGACAGGGTGGCGAGCACTCCAAACTGCTCCACAGGACCAGGTTTCGCGGCGCTGATCGTGCGTTGCGCTGCGAGAAGAGACTGTACAGGAGGGTGAGCCCGGGGTCGAACTCACCCAACGTGCACGGCTCGTCACGGTGCCAGCGTGTCGATCGTCTTCACGATCCGCTTGTCGGAGATCGGGTACGCCGTGCCCAGCGCGTGGGCGAAATAGCTGACGCGGAGCTCCTCCAGCATCCAGCGGACGTCCAGGACCTGCTGCGGCACGGGGCGCCCCTGCGGCATCTGCTCCAGGAGCCAGGCGTACTCGTCCTGCATCTCGTGGACCTTCTCCATGCGCGTCGTGTCCCGCTGGACGTTCGTCGGCATCTGCTGGAGCCGGCGGTCCACCGCGATCAGGTAGCGCATCAGGTCGGGCATCCGGCGCAGGCCCGCCGTCGTCACGAAACCGGGCCGCACAAGGGCGTCCAGCTGCTTGCGCACGTCCGTGAGGTTGGCGAGCAGGGCAGGGCTGCGTACGGCCTTCAGACGGCGCTCGGCGGCCTGCCAGGCGGCGAGGACCTGCTGCACCTGGCCCACCGTACGCACGGTCGTGTCGACGATCTCGGCGCGCACCTTGTCGTACAGCTTCCGGTACGACTCCTCGTCCCATGCCGGCCCGCCGAAGTCGCCGATCAGCCTGTCCGCCGCCGCCATCGCGCAGTCGTCGAAGAGAGCCTGGATCGAACCGTGGGGGTTGGCGGACAGGGCCAGCTTCTGGGCGTTCGTGAGCTTCTCGGACGCGAACTTCGCCGGATTGACCGGGATGTTGCGCAGGATCAGCCGGCGCGTGCCCTTCCACATCGCCTGCTGTTGCTCCGCTTCCGTGTCGAAGAGCCGTACGGAGACCGTGTCGCCGTCGTCCACCAGCGCCGGGTACGCCTTGACCGGCTGACCGGCGCGGCGGGTCTCGAAGACCCGGGTGAGGGCGCCGATGGTCCAGTCGGTCAGGCCGGTGCGCTCCAGGGACTCGCCGCCCTGACGGGACGCGGTGGCCGCGGCCGCCTGGGAGAGGGCCTTGCGGGCCTTCGGCTTCAGACGGAGCTTGAGCGCCTCCAGATCCTTGTCCTCGGCCAGCTTGCGACGCCGCTCGTCCACGATCCGGAAGGTGACGCGGAGGTGCTCAGGGACCTTCGCCCAGTCGAAGTCGTCGGCGGTGAAGGGCACCCCCACCATGCGCTTCAGCTCACGGGCCATGGTCACGGTCAGTGGCTCCTGCAGCGGCACCGCCGTGTCCAGGAAGCGCTTGGCGAAGTTCGGCGCCGGCACGTAGTTACGGCGGATCGGCTTCGGGAGGGAACGGATCAGCTCCGTCACCAACTCCTCCCGCAGACCCGGGATCTGCCAGTCGAAGCCCTCGTCCGTGACCTGGTTGAGAACCTGGAGCGGGATGTGGACGGTCACACCGTCGGCGTCCGCGCCCGGCTCGAACTGGTACGTCACCCGGAACTTCAGCCCACCCTGCCGCCAGGAGTCCGGATAGTCCGCCTTGGTGACCGCCTCCGCCGACTCCCGGATCAGCATCTCGCGCTCGAAGTCCAGGAACTCCGGCTGCTCGTGCCGCTTGCGCTTCCACCAGGAGTCGAAGTGCGCTCCGGAGACGACGTGCTCGGGAACCTTCTGGTCGTAGAAGTCGAACAGCGTCTCGTCGTCGACCACGATGTCCCGGCGCCGCGCCCGGTGCTCCAACTCCTCCACCTCGCTGAGGAGTCTGCGGTTGTCGGCGAAGAACTTGTGGTGCGTGCGCCAGTCGCCCTCGACCAGCGCGTTGCGGATGAAAAGCTCGCGGCTGACTTCCGGGTCGATACGGCCGTAGTTCACCTTGCGCTGGGCGATGATCGGCACGCCGTACAGCGTGACCTTCTCGTACGCCATCACCGCCGCCTGGTCCTTCTCCCAGTGCGGTTCGCTGTACGTCCGCTTCAGCAGGTGCCCGGCGAGCGGCTCGACCCACTCCGGCTCGATCTTCGCGTTGACCCGGGCCCACAGCCTGGACGTCTCCACCAGCTCGGCGGACATCACGAACCGTGGGGGCTTCTTGAAGAGGGCCGAGCCCGGGAAGATCGCGAACTTCGCGCTGCGGGCCCCCAGGTACTCGTTCTTCGCGCCGTCCTTCACATCCTTCATACCGATGTGGGAGAGCAGACCGGCGAGCAGGGAGAGGTGGATCCGGTCGGCCGGGGCGTCCTCCTCGTTGAGATGGATGCCCATCTGCTTGGCGACCGTACGCAGCTGCGTATAGATGTCCTGCCATTCGCGAATGCGCAGGAAGTTCAGATACTCCTGCTTGCACATCCGGCGGAACGACGACGAGCCCCGCTCACGCTGCTGCTCGCGGACGTAACGCCACAGGTTCAGATACGCGAGGAAATCGCTGGTCTCGTCCTTGAAACGGGCGTGCTGCTGGTCAGCCTGCGCCTGCTTGTCGGCCGGCCGCTCGCGCGGGTCCTGAATGGACAGCGCCGCCGCTATGACCATGACCTCACGGACACAGCCGTTCCTGTCCGCCTCCAGGACCATCCGGGCCAGCCGCGGGTCGACCGGCAGCTGAGCGAGCTTGCGGCCGGTCTGCGTGAGCCGCTTGCGTACGTCCTTCTCGGCCGGGTCGATCGCGCCGAGCTCCTGGAGCAGCTGGACACCGTCGCGGATGTTGCGGTGGTCCGGCGGGTCGATGAACGGGAACTTCTCGATGTCGCCGAGGCCGGCCGCGGTCATCTGGAGGATGACGGAGGCGAGATTCGTACGGAGGATCTCGGCGTCCGTGAACTCCGGGCGGGCGAGAAAGTCGTCCTCTGAGTACAGCCGGATGCAGACACCGTCGCTGGTCCGACCACAACGGCCCTTGCGCTGGTTGGCGCTGGCCTGGGAGACCGGCTCGATGGGCAGCCGCTGGACCTTGGTGCGGTGGCTGTAGCGGCTGATCCGGGCGAAACCGGGGTCGATGACGTACTTGATGCCCGGGACGGTCAGCGACGTCTCGGCGACGTTGGTCGCCAGAACGATCCTGCGGCCGGTGTGCGGCTGGAAGACACGGTGCTGCTCGGCGTGCGAGAGCCGGGCGTACAGGGGCAGGACCTCGGTGAACCGGTAGTTCTTCTTCACGAGCGCGTCGGCGGTGTCCCGGATCTCCCGCTCACCCGAGAGGAAGACGAGGATGTCCCCCTTGCCCTCGCCCTGCAGCTCCTCCACCGCATCGCAGATCGCGGTGATCTGATCCCGGTCGGAGTCCTCGGAGTCCTCCTCGAGAAGCGGCCGATATCGCACCTCCACCGGATACGTACGCCCGCTGACCTCGATGATCGGCGCGTCACCGAAATGCCGCGAGAAACGCTCGGGGTCGATCGTCGCCGAAGTGATGACAACCTTCAGGTCGGGCCGCTTCGGCAGCAGCTGCGCCAGATACCCGAGCAGGAAGTCGATGTTGAGAGACCGCTCGTGCGCCTCGTCGATGATGATCGTGTCGTAGGCGCGCAGCTCACGGTCGGTCTGGATCTCCGCGAGCAGGATGCCGTCCGTCATCAGCTTGATGAACGTGGCGTCCGGGTTCACCTGGTCGGTGAACCGCACCTTCCAGCCGACCGACTCCCCGAGCGGCGTGTCCAGCTCCTCCGCCACCCGCTCCGCGACCGTGCGCGCCGCGATACGGCGGGGCTGCGTGTGCCCGATCATGCCGCGCACACCACGCCCGAGCTCCAGACAGATCTTCGGAATCTGCGTGGTCTTCCCGGACCCGGTCTCACCGGCGACGATCACCACCTGGTGATCACGGATCGCCTCCGCGATATCGCTCTTCTTCTGGCTGACCGGCAGCTGCTCGGGATACGTGACGGCAGGCACAAGGGTGCGCCGCGTGGCGATACGCTCCTCACCCTTGGCGATCTCCGCCTCGATCTCGGCCAGCACGGCGGCCCGCGCCTCCGGCTTACGGATCTTGCGCGCACCTTCGAGCCGCCGCCCGAGCCGCTGCGCATCACGCAGGGACAACTCGGTCAGACGGGGGGCGAGGGCGCCGAGGGCGGGGGCAGGCTGCGTAGACATACGCGATCCAGGATCTCATCCCACCGAAATCGATGGCGAACGCTTTTGCCTCCGGCGGTGGGACGGGGTGCGTGTGCGGGCACGCTCCCTCGTACGACGGGGTCGAACCGGCGACCTTTCGGCTGCGCCGCGGGCGCGGCTTCCACCTTGACAGGGCGGTGGCGGGGTGAGGTGGGGTGACATGCAAAACGCCCCCTCGGGAGATCCCGGAGGGGGCGTCGCCCTTGGTAGGGCTGCGGTGGCTGGGGCCGGGGTCGAACCGGCGACCTTCCGCTTTTCAGGCGGACGCTCGTACCAACTGAGCTACCCAGCCATGAGGCTTCGAGAAGCCTCAGCGGTCCTGACGGGATTTGAACCCGCGGCCTCCACCTTGACAGGGTGGCGAGCACTCCAAACTGCTCCACAGGACCAAGCGATGTGTACGACAGTGTCGCACACGGTGTTGCGTGCCCCCAACGGGATTCGAACCCGTGCTACCGCCTTGAAAGGGCGGCGTCCTAGGCCGCTAGACGATGAGGGCTATCGGCCCGCCTGGGCGCTTCTCAGCGCGTCGGGGACGTGAGAAGCATATGGGATGGCGGGAGGTATCGCCAAAACGGTTTACGGGGAGGGAGTGAGGGACGTCGAGCCCGACGGGCTCGGGGAGTCCGTCGCGCCGGGTTGGTTCTCCTCGACCAGGTGGCGCCGTACCTCCGCGGTGGTCAGGCCCAGGCCGCCCAGTTCGATCTCGTCCCAGGCCTGGAGCCGGCGGGTGTCGCGGTCGAAGTAGAGGATCGAGGTCTGGATGGGGTCGGGGTGTTTGCCCTCGATGGCGCGCAGGCCGCTGCCGCCGGTGGAGCCCTCGATGCGCAGGCGGGTGCCGTAGGGCAGGAGCTCGGTCTCCTGGTGGTGGATGTGGCCGGCCAGGGCCAGGGGGACCTCGCCGTCGGTCTGGCGGGCGGCGACCGGTTCGTGGGCGACGGCCACGTCCACGGGGGTGCCGGCGGTCCTCTGGTCGCGCAGCGATGTGGCGAGGCGGGCGCCCGCCAGTTCGTTCGCGGCGTCGCCGCCGGGGATCCGGGAGCGGTCGGGGGTGAACTGGGGGTCGCCGATGCCGGCGAAGCGCAGGCCGGAGATGGTCTTGGCCTCGCCGTCGTCCAGGACGTGGACGTTCTTGAGGTTCTCCAGGTAGCGCTGGGTCTGCTGGGAGTCGTGGTTGCCGCGGACCCAGACGTAGGGGGCGCCGAGGTTCTCGATGGGGTCGAGGAAGCCGTTCTCGGCGGCTGTGCCGTGGTCCATGGTGTCGCCGGAGTCGACGATCACGTCGACCTTGTACTGGTCGACGAGCGAGGCGATGATCTTCCAGCTCGCCGGGTTGAGGTGGATGTCGGAGACGTGCAGGACGCGGATGGTGGTGGGGTCCGGCGCGTAGGCGGGGAGGGTGGAGGTGGCGTCGTAGAGCTTCGTCACGTTGGTGACCAGGCGGGCCAACTCCTTCTGGTAGACGTCGAATTCGGTGACGATGCTGCGGGCGTTGCCGACCAGGGACGGGGCGGAGGAGAGGAGTCCTGAGAACTTGGGTTCCAGGACGGATTCGGGGTTCCAGGTGGCGTAGGCGGTGCCGCCGGAGGCGGCGAGGAGGGTGAGGGCGAGGCCGCCGGCGGCGAGGGCGCGGCGGGGGCGGCGGTAGACGGCGAGGCCGAGTGCGGTGGCGCCGGTGACGACGGCGACGCAGCTGCGTACGGCGAGGTCGACGGTGCCGTGGGTGACGTCCTGGGCGACCTCGTCCTGGAGGCCGGAGAGGCGTTCGGGGTGGTCGACGAGGGCCTGGGCGCGGACGGGGTCGAGTTGGTCGACGTTGACGTCGAGGCGGACGGGGGCGGTGTGGCTGTCCAGTTGGAGTGCGCCGAGGGGGGATACGTTGATCTTCGTGCCGCCGCTGACGGAGGGGCGCAGGGTCATCGTCGTGTTCATGGGGCCGACGGGGACGCGTACGTTGCCGACGACGAGCAGGCCGAGCCAGGCGCCGAGGAGGACGACCGTGATCAGGCCGAGGGCGCGTGTCCAGGGGTGGGGCTGGGTGACGAGTTCGGGTG